>NZ_CP150145.1:1508666-1810400 GCF_037963835.1 Paenibacillus sp. FSL H8-0332 | reverse complement strand
GAAGTAAAGCCTTCGTAAGCATAAACTTAGTCCCATTCAGCAACCTTCCACATCTTAACCCACCTTTTTTTAACGCTTTCAATTTAGGGACTTTAAGCAGTTTATCATCCATAATTTAATGCGGCAAAGGGGATAAACCTCCGTTTTCCTCTCTTTTCGGAAAGAACAGGGCCTAAGCAGGCGGAAAAGGACGCCCTTCGTTTTAATTGCTGCTATTTCCTCGCAAATACTGCTCAATTAAGATATAGCAAGATTCAGCGCTTGCGAAGAGTCCTTAAGCCACCTGTATAAAGGGATATTATGTATAATAATCACAAGCTCCGTATAAAAAAACGTGCCCGCAGATCCTCGACCAGATTGCGTCAAGATTCTGTGGACACGCGCAGGATATTACTGGATGAATGGAAGAAGCTTCAGGTTACCCGATGCTTCCTTCCATTTCAAATTTGATCAATCTGTTCATCTCAACTGCGTACTCCATCGGCAGCTCTTTGGTGAACGGTTCGATGAAGCCCATGATAATCATCTGGGTGGCCTCGGCTTCGGAGAGGCCGCGGCTCATGAGGTAGAAGAGCTGCTCTTCAGACACCTTGGAGACGGTAGCTTCATGCTCAAGCACAATGTTATCGTTCATGATCTCATTGTAAGGAATCGTGTCCGAGGTGGACTCGTTATCCAGAATGAGCGTATCGCATTTGATATTGGATTTCGCGCCTTCTGCCTTACGGCCGAAGGAGGCGAGTCCACGGTAAGTGACCTTCCCGCCGTGCTTACTGATCGACTTGGATACGATGGTTGAGGTGGTATCCGGTGCTAAGTGGATCATTTTGGCGCCGGCATCCTGATGCTGGTTCTTGCCCGCTACTGCGATGGACAATACAGAACCCTTGGCTCCACGGCCTTTAAGAACCACCGCCGGATATTTCATCGTCAGCTTGGAGCCGATGTTGCCGTCTACCCATTCCATGGTGGCATTCTCTTCGGCAACCGCACGTTTGGTTACCAGGTTGTAGATATTCGGTGCCCAGTTCTGAATCGTTGTATAACGGACACGGGCATTCTTCATGCAGAGAATCTCAACCACTGCACTATGCAGAGAGTTCGTGCTGTAGATCGGGGCAGTACAGCCTTCAACGTAATGCACGAAGCTGTCTTCATCTGCCAGAATCAGCGTACGCTCGAATTGTCCCATGTTCTCAGAGTTGATGCGGAAGTAGGCCTGCAAAGGAACTTCACATTTCACGCCCTTCGGAACATAGATGAAGCTGCCCCCGGACCAGACGGCACTGTTAAGTGCGGCGAACTTGTTGTCAGCCGGCGGAATGATCGTACCGAAGAACTTCTTGAACAGCTCAGGATGATCACGCAGTGCAGAATCGGTATCCGTGAAGATTACACCCTGATCCTCAAGGTTCTTCTGCATACTGTGATAGACTACCTCGGATTCATACTGTGCAGAGACGCCGGCCAGGAACTTCTGCTCCGCTTCCGGAATCCCCAGCTTGTCGAAGGTCTCTTTGATCTCGGAAGGAACCTCTTCCCAAGTCTTGCCCTGCTTCTCTGAAGGTCTAACATAATATTGGATATCTTCGAAATCCAGATCATCCAGATTGCCGCCCCACTGTGGCATTGGCATCTTGCGGAACTGCTCCAGGGATTTCAGCCTGAATTCCAGCATCCATTCCGGTTCGTTTTTGATTGCGGAGATTTCCCGGACGATTTCTTCCGTGAGTCCTTTACCAGACTGAAATATCGACTTGTGCTCGTCACGGAATCCATACTGGTATTCCTCCATATCAGGCGCTTTCTTAGCCATGGTGTCAGCCTCCTCGTTTGTAATGTTATTGCTGAGCTTCTTTCGTATCTATACCTTTGCGAAGCGCGTTCCAGGCCAGAGTGGCACACTTGATCCGCGCAGGGAATTTGTTCACACCGGACAAGGCTTCAATATCTTCGTAGTCTCCGAAATCCGCTTCTTCACCCTTCATCAGAGAGGAGAAGCTGTCCGCCATCTCAAGCGCATGCGCTATCGTCTGGCCTTTGACCGCTTCCGTCATCATCGAAGCCGACGACATACTGATGGAACAGCCTTCGCCGCTGAAACGGGCATCCTGGACGACGCCGTCCTCCACCTTAAGCTGAAGCGTAATGCGGTCGCCGCAGGTAGGGTTGTTCAGCTCAATCTTCAGAGCGTCATCTTCAAATGAACCACGGTTCCGGGGATTTTTGTAATGATCCATAATTACGCGTCTATACAAGTCATCCAAGTTCATAGCTGAAGTACTCCTTTGCCTTGATTAAAGCTTGAACCAGCAAATCTACATCCTGTTCTGTATTGTACAGGTAGAAGCTGGCCCGGGCAGTGGAACTAACCTCCAGCCAGCGCATGAGCGGCTGGCAGCAGTGATGTCCCGCACGTACAGCAACGCCTTCGGCATCAAGTACTGTGGCTACATCATGCGGGTGGACATCCCCAAGGTTGAAGGTAACTACCCCCACCTGACGGTTGCGGGGACCGTAGATCGTCAGATCGCTGATCTCCGAGAGGCGCTGCTCCGCATAAGCGGCAAGCTGCATTTCATGGCGGTGGATCTCATCCATACCGACCTCCTGGAGAAAATCAATCGCTGCCCCTAAGCCGACGGCACCCGCAATAATCGGTGTTCCGCCTTCGAACTTCCACGGCAGCTCCTTCCAGGTGGACTCATACAGCCCGACATCATCGATCATCTCGCCACCGAATTCAACCGGCTCCATGGCTTCCAGCAGTGCCTTCTTGCCATAGAGCGCACCGATACCGGTAGGTGCAAGCATCTTGTGCCCGGACAATGCGTAGAAATCGCAGTCCAGGTCCTGCACATCCACCTTCATATGCGGTGTGCTCTGCGCCCCGTCCACAACGATTACTGCGCCGTTCCGGTGGGCAATCGCTGCAAGCTCTTTGATAGGATGGGTAACCCCCATGACATTGGATACATAGGCTATGGCTACGATCTTGGTCTGAGCGGTAATCGTCTGCTCGGCATCCTCCAGTGTGATCGTCCCGTCCTTCTGCAGCGGCAGGAATTTCAGGGTTGCCCCGGTGTTCTTGGCCAGCTGCTGCCAGGGAATGAAATTGCTGTGATGCTCCATCTGGGTAATCACGATCTCATCCCCTTCCTTCAGGACGGAAGGGCCGTACGAGGAAGCTACAATATTAAGCGCAGTCGTTGTACCGCGTGTGAAGATGATCTCTTTCACGCTGCGGGCATTGATGAAATTCTTCAGCTTCTCCCGGGCGCCTTCATAAGCATCGGTTGCCCGGCTTCCCAGGGTATGAACCCCGCGGTGCACGTTCGCATTATCCCATTCATAATAAGACTTGACCGCGTCAATGACTTGACGCGGCTTCTGGGAAGTTGCCGCACTGTCCAGGTAGACCAGCGGATGGCCGTTAATCTCCTGATTCAGTATGGGAAACTGCTCCCGGATTATGCTGCTAATCATTGGCCTAACTTCCTTTCCACAAGAGATTGGAGCTGATTGCGCAGTCCCTCCAGTGGAATTTGCGACACTACAGGAGCAAGGAAGCCGTAAATGATCAGTGTTTCTGCGTCATGCCGCGATATTCCCCGGGACATCAGGTAGTAGACTTGCTCGTAATTGACCTGTCCTACGGAAGCGGCATGGCCTGCTGTTACATCATCTTCATCTATAAGAAGAATCGGGTTAGCGTCACCGCGTGCCTTAGGGCTTAGCATCAGAACCTTCTCCGTCTGCTGTCCGTCAGCTCTGGTGGCGCCTTTCTCGATCTTGGTGATTCCGTTAATAATCGAAGTCGCCGAATCCCGCATCACAGCACGGGTAATCATGTCACTTGGTGTGTTTCTGCCGAAGTGCTGGGCTTGAGTAGTATAGCTCAGCTTCTGCGAACCGGAGCCTACAGCGATTACCTTCGCATCCGAACTCGATCCGTTGCCCTTCAGGATCGACTTGGTGTCGCTGGCCGTATCACCATAGTTCATCTCACCGATAATCCATTCAATGGTGCCGTCATTCTCCACAACGGCGCGGCGGTAAGTCACATCCGTAGTATCCTGCCCCAGCTGATGTACAGTAGCGTATCTTACAGTGGCACCTGCACCTACGAATACTTCAACGGCGCCGTTATGCAGACCCGCTTCAGTCTTATCTGATACGTAGTTATCCACGTAGGTCAACGAACTGTTAGTATCGGCAACAATCAGAATATGCGGTACGAAGGCAGCTTCAGCGTCATCCGTGAGCAGGACCGCCTGCAGCGGAGACTCGATGACGACATTCTTCGGAACATAGAGGAATACCCCGCCGTTCCATAAGGCTGCATGCAGTGCTGCGATAGAATGCTCTTCAGGCAATACTGCCTTATGCAAATAACGCTGAACCAGGTCTCCATGCTCTCTGACTGCAGTCTGCAAATCGGTGAAAATCACGCCTTGCGCAGCCAGCTCCGGAGCCAGACGGGCATATACTGCCCCTGAATTCCGTTGAATAATCAGGCTGCCTTCTTCTTGCCCCTCAATCAGTCCCGCAATGGAGGCCGGCGCTTCGCTAAGTGATGCAAAAGCCGTACTTGTCTTAAATTCTCCATAGTTGTTGATATTCCAGCGGTCAATCCGTGTCTTCTCCAGCTTCGGCAGGTCAAGCCCTGCGGCAAGCTCCAGAGCCTTCAAACGGCTGTCCTTCAGCCAGCCCGGTTCGCCGCTGCTCTGCGACCATGCGCTGAGCTGCTGTGCATCCACGGGAAGAATGGTTTGCGTCGTCATAAGTGGTTTCCTCCTTCCAGCGTTTCTAAGCTTCTTGTCCTACAGTTTCGTCTTCGATGCCGAGTTCTTCCTTAATCCATTCATAACCATCTGCTTCCAGTCTGTGGGCCAGCTCAGGGCCGCCGGATTTGACAATCCGTCCCTGCATCATGACATGCACATAGTCAGGTTTGATGTAATTAAGCAAACGCTGATAGTGGGTAATGATCAGGAATCCGCGTTCCGGACTGCGCATGGTGTTCACACCATCGGCAACAATTTTGAGTGCGTCGATATCAAGGCCGGAGTCAATTTCGTCAAGAATGACGATCTTAGGGTCCAGCATCATCATTTGCAGAATTTCGTTACGTTTCTTCTCCCCGCCGGAGAAGCCCTCATTCAGATAACGGTGCAGGAATTCAGGGTTCATATCCAGTTCTTTCATCTTGGCTTCCATCTGGCGGATGAAGCGGATCAGTGAGATCTCACTGCCTTCTTCACGGCGCGAGTTAATCGCACTGCGCAGGAAGTCGGAGTTCGTCACTCCGCTGATTTCACTTGGATACTGCATGCCGAGGAACAGACCGGCGCGGGCGCGCTCATCCACTGCCATCTCCAGCAGATCTTCACCTTCAAGCGTAGCTGTACCTTCTGTAACCACATACTTGGGATGACCCATCAGAGCTGAGGCCAGTGTACTTTTACCAGTACCGTTCGGTCCCATCACGGCGTGAATTTCCCCGCCCTTCATCTGAAGGTTGATCCCCTTCAGAATTTCTTTTCCTTCAATCGTCGCTTTCAGTCCCTCAATGACAAAATCTGCTGCCATAATTATTATTCCCTCCATTGATCGATTTGCGAAATCAGAAAGTTGTATTGTCACAGGTTAACCCTGATTACAAGCAATTAGATTTTATATCACATTATAATTATTATAAAGTGAATCAGGATGATTATCAATGATTCTCACTAATTTTATTACATCGGCCCTTTTTAATCAAATTAATAAATGGTTATCTTCACTGCGGGAGAACGAAACCCGGAATTTGAATATCGCTTAGGTTCCCCTGCTTCAAGCACTGCGACGATCCGTTCCAGTGGACGAAGCCCGAAGGACTCACACTGCTTCCGGTCATAGCTCCATTCTGGAATCCTGCGGCGTATGTGCCACCCTTCGGACTGGGCCAGCAGTTGAAAATTCTGTATCAAGCTGCACACCGCCGCATAATCCTCGTTCTGCTTGTGTGGGTCCGTCTCTTCTCTGGCTACGACCAGAAGGAATGGCGGTGAAGGTGCCTCTTCAGAGAACAGCTGTTTGCCTGTTGCCTCTGTCTTATCCCCCGTCACATAGATGAACCGCCAAGGTTCTCTCATGCCGTCATTCGGCGCCCAGACCGCCTCGTTCAGCAGCCTCAGGACGTTGTACGCGGAGAAAGGGGTGGTGTCCGCAAGCTGGCTGCTGTCTTCACCGATGGTAGTCCAGCTCCGTTCTGGCGGTGTTCTTTTTCGTCCTCGCGGCACTTTGTCGAAGTAGCCTATTTCCAAAATCCCGGCAAACCTCTCTCCTTCACGCCAGCCGATGAGCTTATAGAATGATTCGCTTAGAATCACGGGATCTGTGTACCACAGCATACCCAGTCCTTGTTCCCATCCCAGAAGCTGAAAAGTCTGCATGATGCTGCAGACCGCGGCGTAATTCTCGTCCCGCTCCCGCTCTGTGCCGGCGGACTCGGCAATGAAGATCACATGAGCGGGAGTCCCCGTGATTTGCTTTTTCAGAAGCTCTATCATTGGGGCAGGAAGGAGCTTCCCGAGACGGCTGCCCGTCACCTTCGCGGTCATGGATTCAGTCAGCTCTTCACGGGACTCAGGGGTGCCAAAGTAAAGACAGCGCCAGTGCGGCGTTCCTTCAGCCTCGTATAAGCCAGCTGCTTCGTTCAGCAGGGCAACAATCCGTTCTTGTTCAACATGTGCAGCGCTGAATCTCCTAATAGTCCGCCGTTCTCTAACGGTAGTGAACACATCCTTCATCTTCATCCCCCCAAAATATCGTTTGGTGTCCAATAATTAATATTGTTTACCAGTTAACTATATTTTGAATGAAATACGATGTCAAATGGTTTCATTTAATTTAAAACCAGTGTTCTATTATAAATAACTTGTCTGTACAGTTAGTTTACACGTTAATAATTTCGAGTTAGAATAAAGATACTTCTACAGAAAGGAGATGTTAAGCCCTATGCATTCTTCTGAAGGACTTAAGCGGCTGCTGTATGATCGGTTTCTCCACCTCTCCCATTTAGTTGAAGAGACCTTTGCAACCGAAATGGATGCATTTACGGATCTCACACGGAAGCACGGAATTACTCTCACTTCAACCAGCTTGACCAGTATTCATGTCATCGACTGTATCGGCAAGCACGAGCCTGTGAACAGCACTACCATTGCAGAGGCCATGAAATTGTCCAAGGCAAGCATCACTAAGATCAGCGCCAAGCTTCTCCAGGATGGCTGCATTAAGCGGAGCCGGATGAATGACAACAAGAAAGAAATCTACTTCAGCCTTACTCCTAAAGGCAGACAGCTCTTTGAACTCCACGCCCGGATGCACGAGAACCTGGAGCAAAAGTTCATCGAGAAAATGAGTGAATTCTCGGAACCGGAGATGCAGGCTTCACTGAAATTCATTCAAATGATGATTGATGAGAATACAACGCTTCACCTAACTCTTAGTGACTTCGAGTAGAAACGGCTACGCTGTCCTTTTAAAGGACGGCATTCGTTCCAAATGAAATCCTTATCATTGGAAAATAAATAAAGTCTCCCTCCAGGGAGACTTTATTCCTATAGTTGAAATTATTCTGCTAATTATCCGGCAATCAGCCCAGGAAAGCGCGCAGCATCCACTGGTTCTTCTCCAGGTCCGTACGGATCTTGATGAACAGGTCCGCTGTCGGCTGGTCGCTGATTTCTTCAGCCAGCTCGATGCCTTCTGTCAGTTCTTCCGCTACTGTAGCGAAATCCTCGATCAGTGCCTGAACCATACCGCGGGCATCTTCTTTGCCTGTAGCTTCCTGAATGGTAGAAAGCTCCAGATATTCTTTCATAGTTGCTGCAGGGCTGCCTTTGATACTCAGCAGGCGCTCAGCCACCTCGTCCATTTTGAGTGTAATATCATCGTACAGCTCTTCGAACTTCACATGCAGGGCGAAGAACTGCTCACCCTTCACATACCAGTGATAGTTATGCACTTTCACATACAATACGTTCAGGTTGGCCACCTGACGGTTAAGTACCTGTTCCAATGAGCTTGTGTTTACTTTGTTTGATGCTTTAGCCATGAGTTGATCCCTTCCTTATCCATGAATTTAGCCGGCTGCTTGTCCATTGTCCGGCCTTGCAGTTGTCTATTCTTCATTTACCCTTTTGCCTGGAGCGCGAAACAAGCTTGACGCCGGACAAGCCTTATTCCCCATCCGCCGATTGCAAGCTTCTGTCCTAATCCGTAGGATGAACCAAGCGAGCGCCAGTTATGCTAAAATACACGGTTCAAAGGCAGAATAAAGTCAGGCAAGGGGCCCGGTGGCTCCTTGCCTGACATCTCACCTCTATGCACTTACATCATTAGCAGCAAGGCCTCTGCACCGCTCATGCCCGGCACAATTCCCAGCTTCTCCGCTTCTATAGTTACAGACTCCAGCGGCGCGGCCAGTAGCTGAGGAAGCGTACGCACCCCGACAGCCCTTGCGGCAATAATCTGCCGGTCACTCAGCACTTCATTCAGCAGCCCTATATCCAGCGCTCCGCACATGATGTAACCCTTGCTTGTGCTGATGCTGAGCAGCGTAGTTTTGGGCAGCTTGACCTCCACACCTACAAGAACATGATCGCCCACCTGTACGGGCTCTAACGTTACCATTTTTGCAGCACCTCCCTTTTTCGCATTTACGTTGTAGGTTATGCTTCCGGTTCTGGCCGCGTGTGGACGATGGTCCTAGTTCCCGGATAAATAAGAGGGCCGTAAGTCCTTATTTCTATACAGGGGGGTATATAATTTCCGCTAATTAAATGATATAGTTTATATACTAATTTAATTAAAGAAATCGTGACTAACGATTACGCTGGGGGATTAATGGATAAGAAACTACAACACACCGACGGCAACTATCTTTTCAATGTCGACATCCTGATTAATGCCCGTACGAACCCGCTTGCGCTGCAGTTCCTGCTTGAAGTGTTGAATGCCAGCGACAAAGTCACTGATTTCAACATCAACTCCGGGCTGGAGCTTGGAAGAGCCATTGACCATCTGCTGAAGTCGGCTAAGATGGCTCTGAAGAACGACACCTACACACCCGCTCCGGTGGCGGTGAAATTGCCGGACAAGCCGGCAGACCCTCCAGCAGCCAAGCCTGCGGAGAAGCCTGTAGCGAAGAAGCCGCCAGCAGCACCCGTAGAAACACCCGCTGATGTATTCGGCAAAATCAGGCTATACATTCAGAATAACCAGCTCGTCCGGCTGCGGGCGAACCGGCATGGCAAGCAGGTATCCATGCCCTGCCGTATTCTGAACTTTGACGAAACGGAGAATTCGCTAAGTGTATACCATGTGGACGAGAAGCAGGTCTACACCTTCATGCTTAATGAAATCGATGAATTCCTGTAAGACAAAGAAGCACCCGCTCCGGGTTCCCCGGGGCGGGTGCTTCTTTGTCTTAAGGTTATTGCGGCGAATCCACTACTCCTGCCGCATTTCACTTTTTGCGCGAGAATGCCTCCACAGCCAAGCAGATCCAGCCCGCAATGAAGCATACGCCACCCAGCGGAGTGATCGCTCCGAGAACCTTGATACCGGAAATACTTAGGATGTACAGGCTGCCTGAGAACAGGATCACCCCGGCAATCATCAGCCGCCCTGCCCAGCGCAGACGTACACTTTCGCCCCACTGGCCTGCCGTCAGCCCGATAAGTATCAGCGCCAGCGCATGGAACATATGATACTGGACACCCGTCTCGTACACCTGCAGGTAGTGTTCACTGATTACTGGCTTCAGGATATGCGATCCGAACGCGCCGATGGCAACGGACAGCATCCCCAGCAAGGCTCCCCAGCCTATCAATATTCGTTGCATGGATACACAGCTCCTTCCCTGAGTTGAACTTCTCCTATCTTAACGTATCTGCTCTGTCTATTGCCAGCCGCAGGTCCTGCATAGCTTATGCCCTGAAGACTTGCATTTAGAGCCATGTTATGGAAAAGTAATAGTAACCTATTACATCCCAAGGAGTGCAGCCCATGGACTATCATTCACCTCCCGAACAAGACACGAACCCCGATTATGTATACCAGGAGAACAAACGCGATTATAAGCACTCCGGTCCCGGTATCGCTTCGTTCGTAATCGCTCTGCTTACCTTGATCTGCTACGCTATTACCTTCGTGTATGTAGGATCACAAGCGTCTTCGCTCATGAATGAGCATAATAAACTGATTGCCGATGCATCAGAAACGATCATGTATCTGGGCTTGTCCGTGCTTATCCTTGTTGCGGTGAACGTCATCGGGGCGGTTACCGGCATTATCGGTCTGACCCTGCGCAAACGGCGCAAGGTATTCGCTGTCATCGGCACCATCATCAACGCCGGCTTCCTGCTCCTGTTCATGCTTCTCCTATCCGTTATTCTGGTGAATGCCGGAGCGTCCTGATAACTGGTGTACAGCAAACACAGCATATCCCTTGAACCGGGACATGCTGTGTTTTTAGTTGTGCAGACATTAATAAGCAGGATTGAACCTTAGATCTCGAATTCTTCGCTCGAATCGGACAGTCCGCCGTTTTGCACTCCTGAACCGTTGGCTACAGCAAGCACATACACCTTATATTTGGTGCCTTTGACAATCGGGTTACCGTTAGTATCCCTGGCTGCCGCCGCAATGGAGAGATTGCTTCCATTAGGGACTGCCGAACTGTAGTAGGAAGACTGCACACCAAGGGCTTCTGCCGTACCGAAGCTCTGCTTGGAAGGGACTACGAATACCCGGTATTCGGAGATATTCGACTCACGGGCGGACTTGGTGAAGTTAACCACAACTTTGCCGTTATCCATACCGTAGGTCACATTCGTCACGGAGGTGACGGGAAGCTTAGCCGATAAGGTAAGGGCTGCTGATCCTTCTGACAATACGTTAGTTCCCTGGTAACTGCCGTTTCGGACAGTCAATACGTATACCCTGTAGCTGATTCCCGGCTTGATGGCTGTGCCGCGTACGTCTTTGGCTGAGGCATCAAGCACCTGATTGGTGCTGTCCCCGGATGTACCTGCGGTAGTATAATTCCCCGCATTATTCGCATCCGACAAGCTGAAGCTGTTGTAATAGTTCGTAGGCACAACCAAAATCCGGTAATGGCTGATGTAGGATTCATCTCCGGCATGATTGAACGATACTCTCAGATCACGGCCGTCTCCATAATCGTTCACATCACTCACACTCAGATTCGATATGGCACTGAGGCCGGAGGTATTCACCAGCGTAATCGCCGTTGAAGCAGCGGATAGCACATTCGAGCCTGAATTGTTCCAGTTACCTGCCGCGAGCACATACACTTTGTAGCTGGTCCCGTTCCTGATCAGGGACCCGCGCACATCTCTGCTGGAGGAGTTCAGAATCTGTTCGGTATACGTTCCTGATGTGTTTACCGCCGTATAATTCGCACTGGATACGTTATTCGCATCATTTAAGCTGAAGCTGCTGTAATAGTTCGTAGGCACAACCAAAATGCGGTATTGGCTGATATTGGTCTCGTCTGAGGCATGGTTGAAGGTAACCTTCAAATCCCGCCCGTCATTATAATCATTCACATCGGTTACATTCAGGTTGGATACCCCTGCATTGCTGAGTGTAAGGGCCGTTGAAGCAGGTGACAGCACATTATTCGCTGCATTGCTGCTGTCAACCGCGAGCACATACACCCTGTAGCCAACGCCTGTCTTGATCAGCGCGCCATCTGTATCCCTGGAGCCGGAAGAGAGATTCATGCTGATGTTATTCCCCGTCTTGTTGATCTGCGTGTAATTGCTGCTGGAGACTACACTTGCTCTGCCCAGATCAAACACTTGGGAATTCGACGCTTTGACCACGAAGATCCGGTACGTGCTTATCTTGCTCTCATCGGCCAGCTTGTTGAAGCTGACGGAGAGATCGCGGCCGTCTCCGTAATCACTGGTATCCTTTGCCTGGACCGTGCCCAGTGCCGGAACCGTCTTGTTCTGCAGTGTAATGGGCGCAGACGCACTGGACAGGGCACTGGTATTATTGCCTTTGCCGAATGTTACTACGTATGCGGAATATCCCTGATTATTCTTAATCAGGTCACCGTCGATCGTTCTGGCGGCAGCGTTCAGCTTCACAACAGGATTGGCTCCTGTTACCAGAACAACGGAGTAGTTATTGGAACCTACTGCCAGTGCAGACGACAGGTTCAGTGAAGTACCGGTCTTGGCGACAAGCACTCGGTATTGATCCACCAGCGATTCGTCGGCCGCACGGTTGAAGCTGACCTGCAGATCCCGGCCGTCTCCATAATCGCTGATATCCTGAGCGGTTACTCCCGATACCGGAGCCGCATTCCCGCCTACCGGAACCGGAGTGGTGATCGTGACAATCTGCGCAGCCGGATTCCAGCCGACCTCGCGGCCGAGCGCTTCACTTACGAAGCGGGTAGGCACCATTGTGCGGCCCTTCAGATTCTGGCCCGGCACATCCAGGCTGACTGCCTTGTTGTTGATGGTTGCGATCTTGGAGCCAATCTTCAGTACAATCGTTGTATCGTTCTGGGAAGCTGTTACTGTCTGTGTCTTCTGATTCCACTTGATGTCGGCATTGAAGGCTTCGAAGATGGCCCGCAGCGGTACCATGGTCCGTCCGTTCACCATTACCGGCGGCTGGTCTGTGGACAAGGTCACTCCATCAATAATAATTCTGATGGGTTGAGCTGCTGCCTGGGCCGGAGCCTGAAACAACATGGGAATTACCAATAATCCTGCTACAATCGAAATCCATAACTTTTTCACAAGCTCACCCTCCCGGATAGGAAACATCTCTCATTTTTCTATCTCTTTGACGCAAGCTGGGCGGAAAAAGTTTCTCTCAAAACCGGTTACAAAAAAATAACCTTTGGAACCGGATTCAAAGACAGCAAAAAAGACTGCAACAGGAGGATACCCATGGGGTATTCCGCCATTGCAGTCCTGGTTCCGGGCACACTGCCTAATCAGTCCGCTTTGGTCAGACTGGACAATATCCGCTGAATCACGACAGGATCATTTCCGACTATTTTTTCCACATAGGTAAATACCACGGGATCATCCATCTCAAGCAGCTCCGGCGCATCCGCCGTGCCTGTACCGAGTTCAAAGGCCGTCGGCCCTTCTTCTGTCATAATCTCTACGGAATGGGTGTCCATCTGACCGACATAAGTGCCTGAGCCCTGAATCTTCTCTGACTCTGCGGCTGCGGAAGAACTAGGCTTCAGCACCGGACTGGCGAGAGGTACCGCCGCCGTCTGTACAGGGATTCCCGGAGAGCCTGCTGCTGCTGAGGAAGATTCTCCAGGGGCTTCAGCCGGGCTGTTCCCGCCGCAAGCCGTTAGGCTGAGCATTAGTAGAGCCGTTGCTGCCATAGCGGGTACCGTACGTTGTAGTCTCATGATGTGTACCTCCTCTGTTTGTTGCGTGCTGCTTACCTTACCTAAGGATTACCCCGCAAGCCGGGTATTGTAAACTTGCCGTTACGGGCTGGGCATCAGCCGTACGCACAGAAGCGCCGGACTAATACAATAGTGAAGAGCCTTATTCAGCATTTGAAGGAGTGGTATCCTTGAGAATTGATATCGGCTGCGGCCCGGGCAAAGAATCCGGGTATCTGGGAATCGACCGTACACAGTACCCCGGAGTGGATATCGTCTGCGATATTTGCGAAGGAATCCCCCTGCCCGACAATACGGCCGAATTCGTGATGGCCAGTCGGATGATGCCTTATGTGAACGATCTGTTTGCAGCGATGTCAGAGATTTATAGAATAAGCACGCACCAAGCGGTTGTGTGTATTCTCGCACCCTATGCCCATAGCTTCCCGCATGCCTCCAACCCTATGTTTAAGCAAAAGTTCGATGAATATACCCCCCGGTATTTCACCGGCCGCTTCTTCCAGCCCTATCAGAGCCCGCTGTGCCCGGAGATCCCGGATTATCCCGCGCCGGTGCCACCGTTTGACTTCAGACTGCTGCGGATGGAGCTGTTCTATCAATATCCCTTTGACGACAATCTGTATGATACGGAGGAGCTGGAGGTTCTGAGGATGCTGCAGTCCAATGTCATTCATGAAATTATGTATCACTTTGCCGTCATTAAGCGGGAGATTACCAATGAAGAACTGGAGGCGATGAGCCGAAGGGTGCTGCCTGAACCACGGGCACTACTAGAGCGCCGGCTTCGGCTGCAGAACAGGAAATATATGTTATAAAATTCGGAATGGACATACAAGATTGCCTAAAACGGAACATAGCCTAATACAGCACAAGCAAGATGGCATATCGGCCACACAGGAGCCGGTCTGCTTTTTTTTGGCTGTCAGAGCTTCTATTCAAAAGGAGGTGAAAATTATTCCTCTAGTCGTTCGGTCTACGGTTAATGCAACAGGCGCCATCACTTTCACAGGCAACACGCTTGGACTAAGCCGCTCTGAAATTGCCGGTGTACCGGGTACACAGGACAGTATCGGAGGCTTCTCTACGATCAATACAGCTTCTGTATACGGCACTTATCCTGCTGGCACTACCAGTCTATATCAGAGCAACAGTTCAGCAGCAATTCTAGTACTCCCTGCCGGAAGCACGGTTCTGTATGCCGAGTTAATCTGGGGCGGTTCTTATGTTAACGGCAACGTCAATCTCACTGCGGCAATCAACAACCCTGTATCCTTCACTGCACCGCTCGGGAACACGGTCAGTGTAACCCCTGATTCAGCCACAGCCAATTCGGTGAATCTGGGCGGCGGGGCACTCGCGTATGTCCGTACCGCCAATGTCACCAGCATCATTCAAGCTTCCGGTGCCGGAACCTATGTCACTGGCGGTGTAGTCGGGACTATCGTAATTCCCGGTGATTCCACTGCCAACCATGCCGGCTGGACACTTGCCGTCATCTACCAGAATCCGTCGCTGCCCTTCCGCAACATGTCTCTGCGCGCAGGTGCTGTCCTTGTCCAAGCCTCCTCGGCGCCGGTGGTCACCACCATTACCGGCTTCGCCACACCTGTTACCGGCGCGCTAGGCGGACGTATCCAGTTTAGCGCCCAGGAAGGAGATGCCGACCGCTCGGGCGACCAGGCGCTTTTCGGCCCTACCTCCACCACTCAAGCCGCCCTCTCCGGGCCGAACAATTTTGCGGGCAACTTCTTCGCCTCGCAGATTAACAATGATACCGGCAATCTGAATACGACCGGCACGTTCGGTACCCGCAACCAGACCAATGGCAGTCCGGGCTCCAACATTGTCGGCGGGCGGCAGGGCTGGGATATCACGAATGTGGATGTCTCTGCACGCCTGGTCAATAACCAGTCCTCTGCTCTCCTGACCTTGACTACTTCAGGTGATGCGTATGTTGTTAACGCCAACGGACTGCAAATTGACATCAATGCACCCAAGATCTCCTTGACCAAAAGCGCAAATGTCGCCGGTACCATCGTTGGTGATCTGGTCACCTACACTGTAACAGTCAGCAATACCGGCACGGCAAGCGCAGCCAGTGTTGTATTGTCAGACATCTTACCGGCAGGTCTTACTTTTGTCATAGGAAGCGTGGTGGTAGCCGGTGTTGCCAGGCCGACTTATGATATAACCTCCGGCATCCCGTTGGGTTCACTTACTCTGGGCACTTCCATAACGGTTACTTATCAAGCCAGAGTCACTTCCTTGCCGAATCCGCAATTTGTGCCCAACACGGCTAACGCTGCCTTCACCTTCCAGAGTGTGGCCGGAGGCCCGATTGTCAGCGGAGTCATTCCATCCAATACACAATCGCTGCCGGTATATTCTCCCGTTCTCGGCATTGTCAAAAGCGCCAATACTACCAACGCAACCGTCGGAGACCAGGTTCTATATACCCTGCAAATCTCCAACACCGGCAATATCGGCGCCACTACTACGCTCACGGATAACATTCCTGCCGGCAGCTCCTATATTCCGGGAAGCTTCACGGTAAACGGCACGCCTGTGGCGGGTAATCCCACCGCCGGGATAGCCATCGGCACCATCGCGGCGGGAGGAAGCTCTACCGTTCAGTTCCGTGTACTGGTGAACAGTCTGCCTTCTCCCCCACAGCTGGTGGACCAGGCTACAGCCGCCTATACCTTTCAGGTTCCTGACGGGCGAACCGTGAACGGTACGGCTGCCTCCAATACGCTCACCATACCGGTTAGACTGCCGAATGTTGCCCTTGTCAAAAGCGCCAGCTTCCCGGATGTCGCCGTAGGCGATACCCTGCAGTATACGTCTGTGGTTACTAATAACGGAATCGTCGCCATCACGAACGTTGTGCTCTCTGATCCGATACCCACAGGCAGCACTCTAGTGCCTGGAAGCGTGGTGGTGGCGGGAACCGCCCGGCCTGCCGCAGATCCGGCTTCGGGGAT
Source organism: Paenibacillus sp. FSL H8-0332 (assembly GCF_037963835.1). Taxonomy (NCBI): domain Bacteria; kingdom Bacillati; phylum Bacillota; class Bacilli; order Caryophanales; family Paenibacillaceae; genus Paenibacillus; species Paenibacillus sp. FSL H8-0332. The sequence continues at coordinate 1,793,945 of NZ_CP150145.1, read as the reverse complement.
ATCCGTGGGCACCATTGCCCCGGGGGCCAGCGTAACGGTAACCTTCCAGGTGAGTGTCACCTCTGTGCCGGGAAGCGGCCAGCTCGCCAACCAGTCATCGGTGTCGTACAGCTCAGGGGCATTCAATGCCCTTACGCAGTCCAATACCACCCTGACTCCTGTATATCAGCCGGTAATCGGCATCGTCAAAAGCGCAAGCCCCGGCAGTGCCACGGTTGGAGGGAATGTTCAATACACGCTACAGGTCCAGAACACCGGCAATCTCGCTGCAACGGTAACCTTAACCGACACGATTCCTGCCGGGTCTGCCTTCGTCGCCGGAAGCGTCACAGTGAACGGCGTGGTCCGTCCGTCAGATTCTCCGGTGAGCGGAATCCCGCTCGGGTCCGTAGCACCGGGAGCCGCCTTGACCGTAACCTTCCTGACTACTGTCCAGTCCCTGCCGTCACCGGCAACCTTGACGGACCAGGGCAGCAGCACCTATACGTACCAGTTGCCCAGCGGACGTTCTCTGTCCGGCGGAAGTGTATCCAATACGGTGACTATTCCAGTCTCAGCTCCCAACATCACGATTCTCAAAAATGCCAATCTCACCTCAGTGGCTGTAGGCGAATATCTCACCTACACGGTCTCGGTATCCAACCCCAGCGGCGTAGCGGTTAACAATGTAGTGCTGTCTGATCCGGATCCGGCAGGCAGTGCCTTTGTTGCGGGAACCGTCACCGTCAACGGGACTCCCGTGCCCTCTGCCAATCCAAATGCCGGGATTGCTCTCGGAACACTCGCTGCGGGCGCCACAAGCATCGTTGCCTTCCAGGTTAATGCGAACTCTATTCCAAGCCCGCCTCAACTGAGCAACCGGGCCAGCGCGTCCTTTACGTCAGGCTCATTCAGCGGAGCAGCCCTGTCCAATACAGTGTCTACCCCGGTCTTCATTCCAGTCATCGGACTTGTTAAAAGCTCAAGCCCTGCGCAGGCCTCTGTCGGCAGCTTGCTCTCCTTCTCCATTCTGGCCAGCAACACCGGCAATATCGCTGCGCTCCTGAATCTGACCGATGCCCTGCCGCCGCAGACGGTATTCGAGACCAACAGCGTAAGTATAGGCGGGACGCCGCTACCGGGGTACAGCCCCTTAACCGGCATTCCGGTGGGGCCGCTTGCTCCCGGAGACAGCGTCGTTGTCAGCTTCCTTGTTACGGTTACTGCACTTCCCCCGAACCAGCAGTTGCCCAATACCGCAGCGGCTTCCTTCACTTTCTCCCTGCCGGATGGGCGTCAGCTTGGCGCTAATGCAGTGTCGAACACACTTACAGTTCCCGTCTCGGCACCGAATGTCAGTGTTGTCAAAAGCGTCGATGCCATTGATGCCGTGACTGGCGACATTCTTACCTTCACATCCGTGCTGACGAATAACAGCATTACTTCTGTCAGCAGCATCATTCTCAGCGATCCCTTGCCAGAGAATGCAGCGTTCCTTCCCGGAACCGTAATTGTCGGCGGCATCTCCCAGCCGTTGGCAGTTCCGTCCGCCGGTATCCCAATCGGCAGCCTGGGGCCTGGAGCCTCCGTTGCCGTCACATTCGAGGTGAGAATAACCATGCCGATTCCTTCACAGGTCAACAACCAGTCCACCGTCAGTTTCACCTCCGGGGTCTTCTCCGGCTCTTCATCGTCTAACGTTACCACCACACCGGTCACACAGCCGCAAATCTCCCTTGTCAAAAGCGCCAGTGACCTGAACGCCACAGTTGGCGATACGGTCATCTATACCGTTGTGGTCAGTAATACCGGTAACCTTGCCGCCAATGTTACGTTAACCGACAATATCCCGGCTGGTACTACCTTTGACCCTAACAGCGTCATTGTCGGCGGTTTTCCTCAGCCAGGGGCTGCACCGGATACCGGAATCACGGTCGGAACCGTCGCTCCCGGGGCAAGTGTGTCTGTCAGCTTCACGGTCTTCATCTTGTCCCTGCCTTCACCGCAGCAGCTTGTCAATCAGGCAGCTTCTACCTATACTTTCACACCGCCTGACGGCCGGCTGCTCAGCGGCAGCGCCGTCTCCAATACGGTAACGATCGCTGTCTCCGCCCCCAATCTGGCGGTCGTGAAGAGTACGTCTTCCACCTCAGTGGCACTCGGCGATACCATTGCCTATTCCGTTAACATCACGAACAACGGAATAGACCCGGTGAATAATGTAGTGCTCAGTGATCCAACACCGGATGGGGCAGCCTTCGTGCCGGGCAGCGTATCTGTAAATGGCGTGCCGTTCCCCAATGCCCATCCTTCAACAGGGATCGCCATTGGCACACTGGCATCCGGCGCTTCCGCCGTAGTCTCCTACAGCGTTACGGTAACTTCGGTACCGGCAGACACCTCGATAGATAATCAGGCTACTGTAACCTATACCTCCGGTGTCTTTACAGGCTCCACCTTCTCCAATCCCGTGGCGGTGCCTGTCTTCCAGCCCAATATCGCTGCGGTCAAAACGGCCAATACCGCCAATGCAACAGTCGGCGATACCGTAACCTACACGATAACGGTCAGCAATTCAGGCAACTACGCAGCAATTCTGACCTTAACCGACAATATTCCTGCCGGGACTACCTTTGAAGAGAACAGTGTGCTGATTAACGGGCTGCCTCTGCCACAGGCGAGTCCCGCCGCCGGAATTGCGGCCGGAACCATCGCCCCGGGTGCAAGCGTTGCTGTATCGTTCTCCGTAATCATCACTTCACTGCCTTCACCGCAAACGCTGGTGAATCAGGGAACCGTTGCCTACAGCTTCACCTTGCCTGACGGAAGAACCCTGGGAGGTTCAGTGCCCACCAACACCCTGACCATCCCCGTCTCGAACCCCAACCTGGCGGTTGTCAAAACCACCGCAACCACCGCAACCCATGTTGGGGATACCATTACGTATTCGGTAACGATGACCAATAACGGCATCACTACCGTTAACAATGTGGTGTTCACGGATGCACTGCCTGCCGGTACCGCCTTTGTTCCGGGCAGTGTGCTGGTAGACGGTGTTCCCCGTCCGGCAGCTTCGCCAGCTACCGGGGTGACGATTGGCAGTATCGCTCCGGGCGCTTCTGTCACTGTAGCATTCAACGTAACCGTTACATCCCTCCCGGGTTCAGAAGTGCTTAACAATCAATCTTCGGTCAGCTTCACTTCCGGGGCCTTGTCCAGCGTGGCCTTCTCAAACATTGTGACCACTCCGGTTTTCCAGCCGATTATCGCTGCCGCCAAGAGCTCAAGCTCGGTAAATGCAACGGTCGGGGATGCGATTACTTATACTGTCAATGTCAGCAATTCAGGTAACTATGCGGCAACCGCCACTCTGACCGATACCATCCCCGCCGGTACAACGCTGGTTCCAAACAGTGTGCTGATTGGCGGCTTCCCTGCACCGGGCGCTGATCCCGCCTCAGGTGTCCCGCTGGGCTCGGTCGCTGCGGGTGCCACACTGCAAATCGTGTTCTCTGTTGTCATAGATACACTTCCTGCCAGCCAGCAGCTCAGCAACCAGGCGATCATCGCCTTTGCTTACACACTGCCGGACGGACGGACCTTCAACCAGTCGGCCAGCTCGAACATCAATCAGATTACCGTATCCTCGCCCAATGTACTGGTTGTCAAAAGCTCTACAGTAACCGATGCAGTCGTGGGAGATACCGTTCCATACAGCATAAGCGTTACCAACAGCGGCATAGCGCCGATCAATAATGTTGTACTGAGCGACCCGATTCCGGCCGGCTCTTCCTTTGTCCCCGGCAGCGTAGTCGTTGACGGCACTCCGCTGCCGGGGGCGAATCCTGCCAATGGTATTGCTCTGGGCACCGTGGCACCGGGCGCATCGGTCCTGGTCACCTTCAGCATTGTTGTCAACACGCTGCCTAATCCGGCCACGCTCAGCAACCAGGCTTCGGTGAGCTTCACCTCCGGTGCATTCTCCGGCGCCTCCTATTCCAATTCGCTGGTTACTCCGGTCTTCCAGCCGATTATCGGCATCTTGAAAAGTGCAGATACCGCCAATGCAACGGTCGGGGATACCGTCACTTATTCCCTCAGCGTGACCAATACAGGCAATCTTGCAGCCGACGTCACCTTAACCGACTCTATCCCGGCGGGAGCCGTATTCATTCCGAACAGTGTACTGGTCAATGGCCAGCCAGTTCCGGGTGCAGATCCGACTACTGGTATCAATCTGGGGACCGTAGCAGCTGGCGCCACTGTCACGATGACCGTTACTCTGCAGGTTACGGTAGCTTCCCTGCCTTCGCCGCAGCAGCTCGTGAACCAGGCCTCCGCCACCTTCACCTACTCTCCGCCGGATGGCCGTCTGCTCTCAGGCTCTGCACTGTCCAACACGCTGGTCATTCCGGTCTCTTCCCCGGATGTAACAGCCCTCAAGAGCACTCCGGCCATTGATGCCGTAGTCGGCGACATCATTACCTATACCATCGTTGTGACGAACAACGGTATTGTTCCTGTCAACAACGTCGTGCTGGTTGACCCGATTCCGGCCGGCAGCCAATTCGTAGCAGGCAGTGTGACTGTGGACGGTGTTCCGCGTCCTGGTGCGAACCCGGCCTCCGGTGTAGTGATCGGAACCATTGCTCCGGGAGCTTCTTCTACGGTAACCTTCCAGGTTCAGGTCATTGTCATATGACAGACGGCTCACGGCTTCAGCCTGTCGTAAGCAATCAGTCCATGGTACGGTACAGCTCCGCAGAAGGGAATGACACTATTACCTATTCCAATACCGTCCATACGTCCGTTGTAGGTCCGGTTCTATCCCTGCTCAAACAAGCGGCTCCCTTGAGCGCCTCCCTGGGAGATACGCTGGTCTATACCGTTACTGCCAGGAATAGCGGCAATACACCGGCAGTGCTCACAATTATTGACGTTCTTCCCCCGGGAGTATCCTTCATAGCCAACAGTGTGCTTAGAGACGGAGTGCCCCTTCCGGGGGTTACACCGTCTTCCGGCATCCCGTTGGGGACTCTTGTTCCGCATTCAGGGGTCACCATCGCTTTCCAGGTCATTATAGTCTCACTCCCGCCTTCGCTTGTCCTGGACAACAGAGCGGTTGGCACGTATTCCTTCACCACTCCGGAAGGGAGAACGGTGAGCTCGGATATCCGCTCCAATCCTGTCAGTGTCTCCCTTCTGTCCTACCAGTTGTCCACACTGCTCTCTGCCAGCACACCTACTACCTTCATTGGGGATGTCGTCACCTATACCCTACAGCTCAGGAATGAAGGCACCCGGCCGCTGACCGCAGTCATTGCTACGCTTCCCGTTCCGGAAGGTACTTCCTTCCTTCCCGGAAGTGTTATCGCAGGCGGGATCTATCAGCCTGAGGCCGACCCGGCTTCAGGTGTCGGGCTTGGTTCGCTTCCTGGAGGGGCAGCCTCCGAGGTCTGCTACCGTGTCCGGGTGAGCTCGAGTCCACCAGGCTCGGTATTACAGGCGCAGGCCCAGGTATCCTATGTGGCTAATGACAGCGGGAATACCACCGCAAGCAACACGGTTCAGATTACGGTCATCCAGCCCGGATTATCGGTAAGGCTGAAGGTTGATGTCTACAGCGCGGCGCCCGGTGACAACTTGCGGTACGAGTTCACTGTACAGAATAGCGGTAATATGGCGGTGAACGCGCTGCTGACGGACGCCGTGCCGGCAGGCGTACTGTTCGTCTGGGACAGCGTCCGTATCGACGGGGTTCCCCAGAGAGGCGTCCGCCCCGGGAACGGAATTCCGCTGGGCACCTTACGGGCAGGCGCTGTTAGGGTGGTTGATTTTCTCGTATCTATTCCAGGTGCCACCGATATCCGCCAGACGCCGGCCATTCAGAATCAGGGAGTGGTCCAGTATACATTCTCCCTGCCGGACGGACGCAATGTAGGGCAGGTCTCCCGCTCCAATGCGGTAACCACCTTACTGTTCACGCCCATCATCTCGATTCAGATTGAGGGAGAGCCGCCGGTGGTCGAGCCTGGCAGCATCGCGGAATTCAACATTTACGTGTCCAACAGCGGGAATTACCCGGCTGAGGTCTCGGTGATCCGAATTGTACCGCAGGGTACCGTCATTGATCCCGATATCGTTACGATAAGCGCCATCACTGTACCCGGTACGCCATACAGCGGAACAGTTGCTCTAGGAACGCTGGAAGCGGGGCAGACCGTCACACTCACTTATTTTATCAAAATAAATACGGATTATATGGGCAAGGATCTTCAAGGCTCTACGGCCGCCCTGTATCTATTCACCATCGACGGACGCCGGTACTCCGGTGAAGCCCGTTCCAACAGCTATAAGCTGCTCATTGAAGAAATCAGTGAATAATCCAGCTCACATATCCCCCATCTCCCTGAATATACTTTAGTTACAACCTGCTGCATTAGTCTCAGTCTCAATAGTGACAATACCGAATAATACAGTTCATGGGAGGTGGTCATCCTTGTTCCAGCCGTCCGGTCCATACGCTTTTGTCGTATCCAAAGAAGACTGGTCCCTTCACCGCAAAGGCCATCAGGATCAGGAGCGTCACCAGCAAAAGGTCAGAGAAGCCATCAAGGGCAATCTGCCCGATCTGGTTACTGAAGAGAACATTATTTTGTCGGGCGGCAAGCAGATTGTGAAGGTGCCGATCCGCAGTCTGGATGAATACCGGATTATCTATAATTTCCGCAAGCAGAAGCATGTCGGCCAGGGGGACGGGGAGAGCCAGGTGGGTGATGTCCTCGGGCGCGATTCCCAGTCGGCCCAGCCGGGCAAAGGAGATAAAGCGGGCGATCAGCCCGGCGCAGATACCGTTGAAGCCGAGGTCGATCTGGAGGATCTGGAGGATATTCTGTTCCAGGACATGGAGTTGCCCCATCTGAAGCCGAAGGATAAAGAAGAAATTGAGGTCAAATCCATTGTCTTCAACGATATCCGCAAAAAAGGCATGATGTCGAACATCGACAAAAAGCGTACGTTGCTTGAGAATCTGCGGCGCAATGCCAGCAGCGGCAATCCTGGAATACACAGCATCAGCCCCGATGATCTGCGTTACAAAACCTGGGATGACATCACGATCCCCCACTCGAACGCCGTGATTATTGCCATGATGGACACCTCGGGCTCCATGGGCACTTTTGAAAAATACTGCGCCCGCAGCTTCTTCTTCTGGATGACCCGCTTCCTGCGCCGCCAGTATGAGAAGGTGGATATTGTGTTCCTGGCCCATCATACGGAAGCCAAGGAGGTCAGCGAGCATGACTTCTTCACCCGGGGCGAGAGCGGGGGGACGATCTGCTCCTCGGCGTACCAGAAAGCAATTGAGATCATCGACAGCCGCTATCCGCCTGCCAAATACAACATCTATCCCTTCCATTTCTCAGATGGAGACAATCTGACCTCCGACAATGAGCGCTGCGTCAAGCTGATCGGCGAGCTGCTGAAGCGCAGCAATATGTTCGGCTACGGTGAGGTGAACCAGTACAACCGCAGCAGCACCCTGATGTCCGCCTACCGCCACCTGAAGCAGGAGCAGTTCATGCATTATGTGATTAAGGATAAGAAGGAAGTGTATCTGGCGCTGAAGGCTTTTTTCGGTAAAAAGGCAATCGAAGCCTGAGTGAGTACAGCGCGCAGCTTCATAGTGTTAGAACGATCCCCTGCAAACCGTGCGAACGGCGGGCGGGGGATTTTTGGTGCGCGGAATCAGATATGGCTGCAAAAGCCTGTTGACTCTTATATCGTCAGACGATATAATAAATGTATCGGTTGACGATATAACGATAGATGGTATAACGTCAGATGGTATAACGACGAGACACAAAGATGCACGATAAGGAAGGTGATGGCATTGTCCGGCAACAATGAATACGGGGCGCTGACCGAAGGCGTCTATTATATCCTCTTGTCCCTGCTCACCCCGATGCACGGCTACGGCATTATGCAGAATGTGAAGCTGCTGAGCAATCAGCGTGTGGAGCTGGGGGCAGGCACGTTATACGGGGCGTTAAGTACGCTTGTGGAACGGGGCTGGATTGAGCTGCTAGTAGGCGGAGTAGATTCCCGCAAGAAGGAATACCAGATTACGGAGCTAGGCAAATTGATAGTCCAGAGTGAAATGACAAGGCTTGACGAGCTGCTCACAAATGGAAGAAAGCTACTGGGAGGCGAAGTGTAATGAGTCAGGTGGTGCGCAAATTTTTCATGGATTTCGAGAAGGAAGAAGCGTGGCTGAATGAAATGTCGGCTAAGGGATTGGCACTGGTGGAGCATTCTTGGGCCCGTTATGTGTTCGAAGAGAGCGCCAAGGGGGAGTATATTTACCGGATTGAGCTGCTTGAGCAGGACCCGAAGGAGGCGGCCGGCTACTTGCAATTCATGGAGGAGACCGGAGCCGAGCGTGTGCCATCCGGTACCCCTACCAAGGCCAGTCGTGCATTTATGAACCAACGCTGGGTGTTCTTCAGAAGGAAGGCCTCGGAAGGCCCCTTCCAGATCTATACCGATGCAGATTCCAAAATCAAACACTATCAGCGAATCTACAAAGTCTATCTGTCCCTCGCATTCCTTGAGCTGATCATCGGCTCCTTAAATATCATGCTGATTATGCTCAATACTTCCTCTAACATCTACAAAATCAACCTTACCGTGGGAGTGTCCGTTGTGATTCTGGGCCTGTTCTTCGTGTGGCTCAGCCTGCCGGTCCGCCGCAAGATCCTCCGGCTGCAGCAGGAGAAGCTGATTCGGGAGTGAGAGGATGCGCAGAATAACTACTTGATAACCTCCCTACCGAGTGCAACTTCTTCATTTGAATCAAAATACCATCTATCCTTATTTTTAACTACAGAAGTAAGTGAGTAGAGCCGCTCCTTAAACTTCGATGGATCGTTGTTAGCTTGAAGTGTACAGACCCAATAAACAACTGCTTGATTTGCCGAATAAGAGACAATGACAGCCTGTTCTTCAGTATATTCCAGATCAAACTTTCGAGTAGACCATTCCCGGAGATCCCTGAGACCCTGCTCATAGTCGGCCGTTAGCTTGGCAGGGTCTTGCAGTGCCAGTTCCGCATCCACATCTTTATCATTTATAGCTTTAGAATAAGCAGCGAGCAACTCACGAATGGCCATTTTATCTGCGGCCGGAACGCTTAACTCTTTATTTATCAATGAAGTATAGTTTAGATATTCTGTATTATTGATTTCTATATTATGTATCGTCCAACTGGCATCGGGCTTATGCTCCATTTCCAATGTTACATGCTCAATCCGGTCCAGAAGTTCAGTTTCTGTCTTACGAAAGGAAACATCAGAAAGCATTACTGTATACTCTCCCCACGATTTCATTTCAAGCATGTCGATCGACTTAAAGCCATCCAGAGTCTGATAATGGGCTTTAATTAGTGCCTGCATTTTTTTCAGGTCCGCCTTTTTAGGCTTGCCTTGCAGATCCTCGTATACTTTAACTATTTTGTTCGTCTTATCATAGTCAGCACTAATATAGTCAGTCTCACTATACAACGAGAGCGCGACCAGGGCATCCGCACCCGAACCAATAACCATCGGAATGTTCGAATCATAGGTGTACAGAGAACCATTTACGAATGTTTTTTTCGTTTTGAGATCAACTTTAAAGGAAGCATCCTCTGAGGTAGCTGTAATCTGCTTGCCCGCAGCATCATACTTGAATTTAAAGCCCAAAGCCTGCACCACACTGCGGAATTCAACATACACACTTCCTCCTTGAATCACCGAAGCCGCAAGAGGATGGATTTCCTTATTTTGCACATATACACGAATTCCCTTTGCAGTCTCACTTGCTGTTGCTGCGGATACTGTATTAGCGGTCATCGCAACGCCCAGCAGAGTAATCAGCAGGAGGTACAGCACATTTGCCATATGTATTTTTTTCTTCAATTTCCTTATTCCCCTTCGACAGATGATTTTATATTTCTATAATTTATAATTCGTTCCGATCATTGTATTCCCTTTATCATTCATCAATATCAGAACAGAATCACCCTACGGGTAATAAGACCGAAAGCTACGGCAGATAACAATTGGAAAAATGCAGCTTAATTCATCACCTTCTAACGATTATAGGGAATTAAGTGGAAAATCAGCATCTGCTATCGCCGATTTTGCTGCTACCGGGAGATATGTAAACATTTAAGTGTTGTTTTTCCAACTCTTGTCGGAATATCGTCCATTCGTTCGTTAGCAAGTGCCTAAAATCCACCTATTTCCCCGATCATGGCAAGAAGAGCGGTTTTTCGCTTACACCCGGTCCACGTGTACTCACGCCAAACCTACACCTATACAAAAATTAAGCCCCTCCCTTCCAGGAGAGGCTCATGGCATGATTATTTTGCTTCGTTAGGCTTATGCTAGGCTCCGCTTACTGCACCTTCTCACGATCCTTACCCTTATCAGACTCTCCGGCGTTCTTGTTCGCGGCCTCGCGGTCCTGCATCATCTCGTCTACTGACTTCACCTTGAGACGGGCGGCGCCTTCGTTGCCGGCATTCGTCGGGATCAGATCACCGGAGGCGAGCCGTTCCTTCGCTTCAGCAATCGCTGCGCTGTACTGCGGCAGCCACTGTTCCCCAGCCACCAGCATCTCGTCAACCATCTGCCAGATCTCCTTCGGATTGCAGACGGCGCCGACCAGCGGGTCCATCATGAATGCCTGGCGCAGCAGCTTGTCGTCGCCATGCACAGCCGCTTCCACCGCCAGGCGCTGCACGGAGATGCTAACGTTGCAGACTGCCGCCAGGCCGAGCGGCAGGTCGCCGACCAGCGGCATCGAGATGCCGTTGCGGTCTACGTAGCCCGGCGCTTCAATAATGGCATCATCCGGCAGATTGGAGATCACGCCGTTATTCACCATGTTGAAGTGGCCTCTGTACACGCGTCCTGTCTCCAGCCCTTCGATGATAAACGAGCCATGCTCCTCGCCCCGCTTCTCCGGGATGTACTCCAGCGCCGGGTCCTTCATCCAGTTCGGGAAGTCCGTCTCGAACCAGTTGCGGCCTTCCGTGCAGACCCGCAGGTAGCCGCCCGTCTCCCCATTAATCCACACGCCCAGATCGATCCAATCCATGATCTCGCTCGGGCGCTTGCGGTACCAAGGTACATATTCGCTCAGGTGACCATTCGATTCCGTGCTGTAATAGCCGAAGCGGCGGAGCATATCGATCCGTACCTTCTCGGTGCGGCTGTATTCGGGATGCTGCTCGAAGGCCTCCAGCAGACCCGCCGTCAGATCCTTGCCTTCATGCTTCGCAGAAATGTACCAGGTCTGGTGATTGATCCCGGCACAGATAATGTCCACCTGCGACTTCTCCAGACCGTACACCTGGGCGATCTGCTGATGACCATGCTGTACGCCATGACAGAGTCCGATCGTCCGCACACCGCCGTATTTATTGCAGGCCCAGGTCAGCATAGCCATCGGATTCGAGTAATTCAGCAGCAATACATCCGGTGCAGCTGTCTCACGGATATCACGGCAGATCTCCAGCATCTCCGCGATCCCGCGCTGCCCGTACATAATCCCGCCTGCGCACAGCGTATCTCCCACACACTGATCCACGCCATACTTCAGCGGAATATCCACATCGGTAGCGAAGGCCTCCAGGCCCCCCATACGGATAGTACAAAATACGTACTTGGCATCTTCGAGCGCTTCCCTGCGGTCCGTGGTGGAAGAGATGGTGATATTCAGACCATTCTCCTTAATATCCCGCTGGCATAGCTCGGTGACCATGTCCAGGTTATGGCTGTTTATATCCATGAACGAAACTTCGATATTACGGAATTCCGGCACAGTCAGCAGGTCGCGCAGCAGTCCGCGGGTGAACCCGATACTGCCCGCCCCGATAAAGGTTACTTTAAAAGACATCGTTATCATCCTCCGGCAATGAATTGTTGATTCCTGTCCATTGTAACAAGGAGGCTGCCGGAAGCGTAACCAATATCATGACCATTTTGCCGCTATAGTGTCAACAATCCTAACTTTGTGCACACCATCCCCATCCCGGATTGAACATGAAGCTATTCTTCACTCCAGTAATGGCGATCAACAGAGTTGCGGTATTCGATAGGAGTACAGCCGGAATATTTCTTGAATAGCAGATGAAAATACTGCCTGCTGCTGATCCCCACATAGTCGGCAATCTCCGCTACCGGAATTTCGCCCTGTCCCAGGAGCATGCGGGCCTTCTCCATACGCAGCTGGTTCAAGTAGTCAGTCAGGGTCTGCCCTGTGTGCGTCCTGAAGATGCGGTGCAGATAACCCGGATGGACATTCACGGAGAGCGCAACCTCCTTAACCTGAATGCTCCGGTCATAATTCTGATGCAGGAACTCGATGGCCCGCCGCACATAGAGCTGTGAGGTCTGCTGGCTGGACGGGAGCGACTCCATGCGCAGCCTGGCCAGACGCAGCAGCAGCTCCGCGAAAAGCAGGTGTACCATGCTGCTCCCCTTCCGCCCGCGTTGATCAAGCTCCAGCACCAGCGCCTTCAGTACATGGAAGACCTCCTCCTGATCGGACAACACCAGACTGTCGAACGGATGCCGCAGCAGCTCTGCCAGCACCTCCTCCTCCCGGGCCAAGCTGCCGATGGAAGGAACTACGCCCCCATATTCGGTAAAAGCAAATTCCACATTCAGCATCCGGCACGAGGAGCCCTCTTCCACGATCAGCCGGTGCTGCACCTCCGCATCCAGCAGAATCATCTCTCCCCGCTTCAGCTGGAAGGGCGTGTCGCCGCCCGCTTCATCCCGCACCTCCACCACACAGCTGCCTGAGATGAGATACATAATTTCCGTGGAGTTATGGTGATGATAGGCCATCGTATAATTGCTCCACTGCTTATAATAGTAAGCCAGAAAGTGCGGGCTATAATCCCGCTCCAGCAATCCCTGCTCAAAAAGACTCCCGGTCATCTCCGGCATTCCGCCCGCCTCCCCTCTGCCAGTATTGAGTATTGATAGCACAAGTGTATCGCGTGAGCGCAGGCAGGACAAGCAGCGGGTTAACCCCCTCCCCGTCCACTAGCCCACGCGCCTCTAGCCAACAAAATGTGTTCGGTTTAATACGAAAATAAAAGTATCGGAAAATGCGCCGCAGACTGGATTTTGACAAAAAAAGACCCACCGCCCCAAAATAACGTTTCGTTTTTTTTGAAAAAGGGGAGACTATTGGATAGGATTTAATTGCACGCTATATCCTAACTGCTGGATATATTTCACGTACCTATCCAACGGGTTTTTCTTGGACGTCTCATCGCCTAGTGAGACGTCTATTTCTTGGTATGACCTTTTCTCCCGCATCAGGGCATGGAGGATTCGAATCAGCAAATGTGCGGTGGCGACGTTTGCTTTTTTATCTCCTCGTCTCTTACGAATTCGTCGAAAGAATTGGCCGATCCGGTTCGAGGAGCGAGCGTTCGCCCAAGCCGCCTGACACAAGGCCCCTTTCAGATGCTTGTTCCCTTGCATCGTTTTTGACTTTCTTCGCTTTCCCGCGCTTTCGTTGTTCCCTGGACACACTCCCGCCCATGATGCAAACTGCGCATCACTCGGGAACATTTCCGCGACATGCGGCCCCACTTCGGCAAAGATGGTCACGGCAGACGTCCGCTCAATTCCTGGAATGGAGTCAATTTGTTCAATCCTCTCCAGGTACGGTTCTGCCTTCGCCTCGATTCGAGCTTCCAGCTCCGTGATCCGTTTCTCCAAATAGACCAAGTGGTCCCAGTGGTCTCGAATCATCTCCCGATGATGACGGCGCAACTTGCCATTGAGCGCGTCTAGCAACTGCGGAACTTTCTTTTTCAAACGGGTTTTGACCAGGTTTTTAACGGTCACTTCGTCTACGACCTCGCCGTCCATGATCTTCTGGAGCAGGCCCCGTCCTGAAACCCCATATAGATCGGACATAAAGGTGGTTAGCTTGATGTTGGCATCCTGCAGGATTTTGTGAATGCGGTTTTTCTCCGCCGTCACCGCCTGCACCATCTTACTCCGGTAACGGGTCAAATCTCGCAAATCCCGGATGTCCTGTTCTGGCACCATACTGCCTTCAATGAGCCCGCAACGGTGCAATTGCGCTAACCAGCGCGCGTCTTGCGTGTCACTTTTTCGACCCGGCATATTCTTTACCCGCTGGGCGTTGGCCAAGACAAGATCACAACTGCCCTCTAAGATGTTCCATACCGGTTTCCAAAACACGCCGGTACTCTCCATCACCACTTCAAGGCAGCCGTGTTCACTCAGCCAATCTTGCAGTCCTAACAATTCTCGGGTTGTCGTCCCAAAGGTTTTCAGGTGACATTGTGGTTTCTGTTCGATCGGTCCTTTTAACACGCAGGCCACAACGGTTTCCTGGTGCACGTCCAGACCGGCGCAACACATACGTACAGCATCCATTCCAATCATCCTCCATCGTCAGCTTACAAATCATGCGCTCGAGTGAGTGTAATTTAATACACGTACTTTTTGGGGGGTTACAATAGGCGATGCTCGAAAAGCGCAATAGAACGGTTTTTCGCACGGGGTGTGTCCCAGTAACCGCTTCCGCCCTTTGATTTGTATATGTAGTGTTGACGACTACAGCATCTTTTAGAATGGATGCGACGGATGCCACCCACTTATTTTCATTCCTGGGGGTGACAAGGCCTCTGTCTTGTCATGCCTGTTTTTCGCATACATTCGGCCCAGACTTCCCGGCGCAGAAAACAAGAGCAGAAGGCTCGCGCCCTCTGCTCCCGTTCATCATCCTGGGTGGATTGTTGTCAATATTCCATTCACCAGACTATACACCCCGCCGCCCTCTATCTCTTCGGGCTGGCCATTCAGCAGGTAGATGCCGGTCTCTTCGTCAATTCCGTAATTCGGCAGCTCGCCGAGGGTACGGACCGCCGTCCGTAAATGCTCCTCCTCATCCCACTGGGTGAAATGGACGGATAGCAGCAGATCTGGAATCAGATGGAGGCCCTTGCGGTGTTTGAATTGTCTGCTCTCATTATCCTTGGCAGAAATTACACACCGCTCCGGGCTAATTAAGGCTCCTGCCGAGAATCCCGCAACCGGTATTCCTGACTCATAACGCTGCCGGATCACCTCACCGATAGGGGTATCCACAATGAGGTCGGCATACAGATCCGTATCCCCGCCCCCGATGATGATCCCGCCGCAGGCCCGGAGGCACTCTATAGCCGTATTCACCTCAGTAGACTTCAGCGGCAGATAACAGAATTCGGCTATCCCCGCGTCAGCCAGCGGCTGCATGCAAGCAGCCATATAGTCCGGCCAGTCTTCTCCTTCTTCAAATAACACAGCGACAGGTTCTGTGGCTGCTGCCATCGTGCTTACGAACCTCCGTGCCAGTCCACGGGTAAATGGCGGACCTCCGCCGTTCAGAAATAAATGCTTGTCCACGACATCACCTTCAATATTCAGGATATCCTGCAATCTAACCTCATCCATCTTATAAAAAAGCGCCGGTTCCCGCAATACGCTTCCTCACCGGCTCCACCTTCATCCTGTTATCCCTTTAGCCCTGAAAAGAAATCATCGACTGCTTCAGATTCTCTGCCAGCGTCTCCAGCTTGCCCGACAGCTCGACCAGCTCTCTGCTGACCGTAAATTGCTGTGAGGACATGGACGCTACCTCTTCTGTAGAGGCGCTGGTCTGCTGCACCACCGAGATCACACTGGCCATGGATTGTCCCAGCTGCTGCTGGTATTCGGCCAGCTCGGAGACAGCCGCCGAGGACTGGTTCAGAACTCCGCTGAACACCTCCATCTCGGCCCTTACGCTCCCGAAGATTAGTGAGGATTCCCGGACCGAAGCCAGCTGACTGTCAAACATCGGTGCTGCTTCACTGACAACCTGGACGGTGTTCTCAATATGGCTGCTGATCTCCTCCGTAATTCTGGAGACGGAGGCGATCGACTGGCTGGATTGATTGGCCAGCCCCCGGATCTCATCGGCAATGACAATGAACCCTCTGCCGGCGGCTCCTGCACGTGCAGCTTCAATGGATGCATTCAGTGCCAGGATATTCGTCTGCTTGTTCATGGCAATCATCGGGGAGAGGATGCTGCGGATCAGCACTGTGCTGTCCCGCAGCATGGCTGAATTCTCCTGAATCAAGTCCATCATCTTCAGGACGCTCTCACTTTGTGCAACCAGCTTCTTCATCCGCTCCGCTCCCTGGTCGCTGGCCTCCATGACCTTCACTGCCGAAGCAGCCATGACCGCATTCGTCCCGGCCACTTCGTTCGCCTTGTCCCTCATTAGCTCCACCTTGGCGTTGCTGCTCTCCGCTTCAGCCGCCAGACTGGCAGCTCCGCCTGCGATTTCACCGGTCGCAGCGGCTACCTCGCTGGCCTGGCCGCTGATCGCTCCCGAAGCTGCGACAAGCTGCTCCGAGGTGGCCAGCACTTCAGCAGCAGAGCTGCTGCTCCGGCCCGCAAGCAGGGAGATCTGCTCCATCATCCGGTTGAAGCTGTGGCCCAGCCGTCCGATCTCATCCCGGCCCTTGAAGTCCGTCCGCACCTGCAGGTTGCCTTGCTCGCCCTCCTCCATCAGACGGGCCAGCTTGCCGAGCGGACGCCCGATGAGCCGCACCAGAACATAGCCGATGACCAGAGCAATAAGCGCTGCTGCCAATACTACCAGGAAGGTAATATAGAGCAGCCTGTCGGCAGACTTAGTGAAGTCGCTCACCGGCGCATACCCCAGCAGCGTCCAGTCCGCTGTAGCCAGCGGCTGATAGACTACCAGTTGAGGATTGCCCTGCTCATCCCCGGCAGTGAACGAATGCTCCCTTCCTCCTTCCTTTAACGCCCCGGGCTGCTCTTGCTCCTGTACCCCGGTCTTCATCTCTGGAGTATGTATATAAGAAGGCTGCCCGAGCAGTGCGTTGTCAGCACCGTATGCCACCCGGCCCGAAGGATCAAGGATGCGGATCTCCCCGGCAAGCCCGATATGCAGATTAGACAACACACCCGTCAGCGCGCTTCCCTTCACCTCAATCAGCATATAATACTCGGCGGCCGGTTTCTGAATATTCCGCAGCAGACGGCCCATTGTCAGAGAGGACTGGCTGTACGCGTCAAAAAAACCCTTGGCACGTACAGGGAACCAGACAGGCTCACCTTTGCCGTTATCAATCTCTTTCATCCGGGCAAGGATACCTTCATCACTCCGCACGCCGCTAATTCCCGTAGATTTATAGGATTCGGCGTCTACCATGCTTCTGGAGACCAGCCGGACACCAAGCAGCCGCTCATCCGATCCTCTGACGGAGTCCAGCTTGCGGCGTATCCGATCCTCTGCTGCACCCCGCGCAACCGTACCGGCGGTTGGAAGATTAACCGTCTCCATGTCAGCTTTTAGCGCCGGATCTACAGCAAATTGCCTGGAGAGCGCTTCATATTCAGCGAATAGGAAATCCAGCTTGTCCGCCGCCTGGACAATGGATTGTGAGGAGGCAGCTGCCACCTCATCGGTAATGATCCCTTTTGCCGCATAATAGGAGGTTAAGCCCAGAACTGAGGACAACAGGACAATAGTACAGAACAGAATTACGAATAACTTGACGCCAACTGAGCTGAAATTAATAAATCGCCGCCGTTGCATTACATTCTCCCCTTATCATCCAGATCACGATTTCTCCACAAAAGAAAGGTGCAGCCCCTCAGAACTGCTTCAAGGCCGCACCCGTTATTCGTACATACATTGTCTAATACTATTTCCTATCCCTTGCTGGCTCCCGCTGTCAGACCGTCAACCAGCAGGCGCTGCAGGAAGCCGAACAGAATCATAATCGGTACAGAGATCAGCACTGCACCCGCCGCAAACAGTGTGAAATTGGAATTCTGCATCGTATTGACCATATCCCACATGCCCACCGCGACCGTCCAGTTCTCCTTGGTCCGCAGGATCAGCTTGGCGAAGATAAAGTCCACCCACGGGCCGACAAACAGGGTCAGCGCTATATACGTGATCATCGGACGGGACAACGGCAGGATAATCCGGGTGAAAATCCCGAAGTTGCTCGCCCCGTCAATCCGTGCCGCTTCATCCAGCGAACGCGGAATCGTGTCCAGGAAGCCTTTGGCGATCAGTGTCCCTCCGAGAGGCGCTCCGGCCGCATACACGATAATCAGGGCCAGATGGGTATCCAGCAGGTTGAACTCCTTCAGCAGCAGATAGATGGCAATCATGCTCATGAAGCCCGGGAACATCCCGAGAATCAGCAGCGTCGACATCGTTGTCTTGCGGCTTTTGAACCGGAACCGGGATAAGGCATAGCTGGTCAAAAGCGTCAGCACCACGCCGATCAGCATCGAGAATACCGCTATTTTGAGCGTATTTGCATACCAGGTTCCAAACATATACACCGGTGAGGTGAATAGCTCCTTATAATGAGCAAGTGTGAACTGCTCAGGAATCAGCGTCTTGCTGTACAAGGATTTACCCGGCCGGAAGGAGGCAAGCAGAATCCAGAGTGCCGGATAGATTGCAGCAATCGCCAGTGCAACCAGAACAATGTAGCTTAAGCCCAGACGAATAAAGTTGACAGCTTTGCGTCCGATGATCATTGAATCATGTCCTCCTCTTGGAATGATTTGGTCCGGCGGTAGTTGTACAGGGAGAACCCGGCAACAATAATGAACAGGATGATCCCTATCGCGGACGCCATATTATTCTTGTTCTGATCCAGCGTCAGCTTATACAGCCAGGTGACGAGCAGGTCCGTCGAACCGGCGTATTGATAGTTCCCGTTCACCGGGTTCCCTCCCGTCAGCAGGAAGATGGCATTGAAGTTATTGATATTGCCGGCGAACTGCATAATCAGCGTAGGGGCGGTAGAGAACAGGATCATCGGCAGCGTGACAATCCGGAATTTCTGATAATTCGTTGCCCCGTCGACTTCAGCAGCCTCATACATATCGCGGGGAATCGTGGTCAGCACCCCCATAATCAGCAGCATGGACACCGGAATACCTACCCACATGTTCACCACGATTACTGTAACCTTGGCCCAGAACGGATCGGTCAGCCAAGGCAATCCACCCATTCCGAAGTAGCCGAGATACTGGTTGATCGGGCCGAACTGCCCGTTGAACAGGTTGCGCATCAAGAGGAGGGAGATCATCTGCGGAATGGCATAAGGAATGATCAGGAGCATTCTCCACATGCCCTTGAAGCGGATACCTTTTTGGTTGATCAGCAGGGCGACCAGCATCCCGCCGAAATAAGTAGTTATGGTTGACAGAACCGCCCAGATGATGGTCCAGGTAAGTACACCGTAAAAGGTATGGCTCCAGGTTTTTAGCACCAGCAGATTGCGGAAGGTCTCAAAGCCCACCCAATCCACCAGCTTGGCCGGAGGAATGTGATTCGGTGCGGCATAGTTGGTAAAAGCCAGCATGATCATAAAGAAGATCGGCATAATAGTGAAGAACAGAATGCCCATACCCGGGAGCAGCAAGAAGCTCTGGGCGAATTTGTAATCGAGTATATAACGTACGGATTGCTTAAATGTATGCGATGGACGGCCGTTTTCGCGTTCTGCTCCGATTTTATAGGCATCCCTAATATTCATGTACCAGACGATCAGGAATAACACAAAGAACAGCAGGGTAATCAGGCTTTCAATCAGAATGACGATGGAATGGTCTCCGGGAACCATCTTGGCAATCCCTTTTACCTTCTCCAGACGGCTTGGAGATTCACCGAGTGTGGTCATTCCCCAGAAGGCTCTTCCCAAATTGCTAATGAAATAAATAAGTGCTACAGCTTCTACAGCTATGAACATTAGCCCTTTGATGAATTGGCGGTTATATATTTGTCCCAGTCCCATAAAAATGGCCGACAGTATCCCAGCTTTCGCTTTGTGTCGCTGCATTTCCCTTCCGTTCTCCTCTCCGTGCCGAATTCAAGGAAACTGCCCGCTGCAAGGCTTTGCGGCGGGCGGCTTGAATTCCACTGTAAGCTCATGGTTGTGTAATTACTGGGCAGTAGCCCCGTTGTTCAGGTCCTTGATTTGTTCTACAGCTTTGTCCATCGCAGTCTTAGGATCAGTGTTGTTATCCCAGATTGCCGGAAGTGCTGCGTTCACCGGGCTCCAGACGTTCCCCATTTCAGGAATCGAAGGCATCGGCTGTGAATTCTTGGCTTGCTCAGCAAAAGCGGATACGAACGGATCACCAGTAATTTGCGCATCCTGCAGCGCTTCATTGTTCGTCGGCACAGAACCGATCAGCTTATTGAGCGTAAGCTGCGAATCTTTGCCGGAAGCAAAGCGGGCATACAGTTTAGCGGCATTCGGATATTGCGTATACGCGTTGACTGTAAAGATTTTGATTCCGGAGAAGGTGATCGCGGTTTTACCGTCAATGGTAGGAACCGGCTCGATGCCGAGGTTGTCGCCCAGCGCTTCTTTGTAACCGGCAAGCTCCCATGGTCCTGTAATGTCCATTGCTACATCGCCTGAGTTGAACAAGCTGCGCTTGATGTCCGGATTAATATCACCGCTCTTGATCGGCAATACTTCCTTCAGCTTGGCAAATTCCGTCAGGCCTTTGATCGCGCCTTCATTGTTCAGACCAATATCATCCTTGTCGGTACCGTCTTTGCCGAACAGGTAACCGCCGGTGGTGGCGATGAACGGATAGTTGAAGTACATGTTGCCGACTTCCCACATAATGCCGTATCTGTTCTTGGCTTTATCGGTGAACGTTTTGCTGAAGGCAATGACGTCGTCGAAGGATTTAGGAGCTTCCTTCAGCAGAGATTTATTGTAGAACAGTGCATAGGTCTCTGCCGCTCTCGGATACCCGTACAATTCACCATCATAAGAGGAGCCTACGATGGAAGCCTCCGTGTTCTCAGCCTTGGTCTGCTCCGCGAAAAGATCATTAGGGAGCACCAGACTCGCGCTTGCCGCCTTGCCTAGGTTATCATGAGGAATGACGACAACGTCAGCGGCCAAACCCGAAGGACCATCTTGGGTAAGCTTACCGACTTGATCGGGCGGGGCCACCTCTTCGATTTTGATAGGGACGTTATACTTGGCAGTGAACTGCTTGGCGATCTCTTCGGCGAACTGTCTTTCTTCTTTACTCTCCCAAATGACCAGTGAAGCGCCCTCTTCAGGAACGATCTCATCGGTTGCCGGTGTGTTTGCGCCGCCGGCACCAGCGTTGTCTGTAGCCGCTGCATTATCCGCAGGAGCATTCGTCGCTGCTGCATTTCCCCCATTGTTGTTTGAGCCGCACGCCGTAATTGAGATTGCCATGGAGCACGCTGCGGTGAGAACCATAAGTTTTTTGAGATCCATTCCTTTAACCCCTCCTGTGTGTGTATATCACTTAATTTGACGATGATGCTTCTTTTAACTTGACGATAATGCTCCCTTCTTTGCGCAAACGATTTCAGAGGATTCAAAAATAATTCTATTTCCTCCCATTGTCTCTTCCGAATACGTTATGCCCAGTTCAGAAAGCGCTTCATTCCTGAATTCATAATACATCAGCAGACTTGCAGTTGTAAAAACGTTTGCACATAGAATATTCGCTAATATTTCGCCATTATATATGGATAATGTTACCTTCACTCTCTTTATCGCATGATTTCTTTAAATAACTTTGATATACTTCGATTTCAAAATTCAATTCTGCATATTTTGTCGTATTTAGACGAATAATGTTGTATGATTGCTAAATATTATCAATTTACAGACTTTGGAAATCGGTTTCCCGCTCCTAAAACTTTGTGCAACTGTTTGTACAAAACTCTTGAACCTCATTTTGTTCCGTGCTATAATCCAAACCATCATGAAACACCTCATTCTTCACCAATCTAAAGGCACTGTTCCTTCTCAGGTACAACCTCGGCATAATTATCCGGGGGTTGTGCCTTTTTGCCATGTGCTGAATCGGGTGCGTAATCTATATAAATTGAACTACTGGTTTTATGTTTTGGGATTAGCCGTGACTCCAGAGAAGTTTTGGACTTCCGGCCGCTGTTGTCTGCAGATTTCATAATTTATACCGCTGTTCGCGGTCGAAATCCGCAGACAAAGGCGGTCGCTACCGCTCCTCCAGTTCCAAAATTCCCCTCCGCCACTTTTCCCTTAATTTAAATTTCTAAGTTCAATCTATATAGCCAAACTAAATCTAGGAGGAATTAATATGTTATTAGAAGCCGTGTATCATCGTCCCCGTCTGAACTGGTCGTACGCCTATGATCACAACACCATCCACCTGCGTCTGCGGGCCAAGAAGGGGGATCTGACTGAGGTCTTCGCCTGGGCGGGCGATAAATATGCCTGGGACACCACCAAGGAATTGATTCCGATGACCCTGTTCACTTCCGATGCGATGTTCGATTACTGGGAATGCGAATCGGTTCCGCTCTACCGCAGGCTGAAATACGGCTTCCTGCTGCAGCAGGGCCAAGAACGGATCTGGATGACAGAGAGTGATTTCCAGAAGGAGCGTCCCGCGAATCCTAACCGGCTGTTTGAATTCCCCTACATAAGCCGCGGTGATGTCTTCACGCCTCCGGCTTGGGTCAAGGATGCGGTGTTTTATCAGATTTTCCCGGAACGGTTCGCTAACGGCAATCCTGACATAAGTCCTGATAATGTAGAGCCTTGGGGCGGAACCCCCCGGCCGGATAATTTCTTCGGCGGAGATCTGCAGGGTGTCATAGATCATCTCGACCATCTGACGGAGCTGGGCATTACGGGCATTTATTTCACACCGGTCTTCACTGCCACCACCAATCACAAATATGACACAGAGGACTATATGCAGGTCGATCCGCATTTCGGTGATGTGGACACGCTGAAAAGATTGGTCGATGCTTGTCATGAGCGCGGCATCCGCGTGCTGCTGGACGCGGTCTTCAACCATGCGGGACGTACCTTCGCCCCATTCGTGGATGTGCTGGAGAAGGGCGAGGATTCGGAATATAAGAACTGGTTCCATATCCGCGAATATCCGCTCCAGGTCGTGAACAATATCCCGACCTATGACGCCTTCGCCTTCGAGCCGCTAATGCCGAAGCTGAACACGGAGCATCCTGAGGTCAAGGAATACCTGCTGAAGGTCGCCGAATACTGGATCAAGGAAGTTGGCATTGACGGCTGGCGTCTGGATGTGGCCAACGAGGTGGATCATGAATTCTGGCGTGATTTCCGCAAAGTAGTGAAGCGTGCCAATCCTGAGGCTTACATTCTGGGCGAGATCTGGCATGAATCGGCCCCTTGGCTGGAAGGCGACAAATTCGATGCCGTCATGAACTATCCGTTCACGGACGCGGTGCTCGACTTCTTCGTCTACGGCACACTGGATGCCGAGGGCTTCGCCCATTCGATCGGCAGACAGCTGTCCCGGTATCCGCTCCAGGCCAGCGAGGTTGCCTTCAATCTGCTCGACAGCCATGATACGGCGCGTCTGCTGACAGTGGCAGAGGGCGATAAGAATGTCATGAAGCTGGCTGCGCTGTTCCAGTTCACCTTCATGGGCACGCCCTGCATTTACTACGGGGACGAGATCGGAATGGATGGCGGAGGCGACCCCGACTGCCGGAAATGCATGGAGTGGGACCCGGAGCGGCAGGACCGCGATTTGTTCAACTTTTACCGTAAGCTGATTGAGATCCGCGGCAGCCACCCGGCGCTGCGTACCGGACGCTTCACCTTCCTAGAAGCCGGAGCCGGAGGCAGTAAGCTGGCATACGAGCGCAGTCAGGGCGATGATCTGATCATCGTGCTGATCAATACGGAGGAGACGGTGCAGACCTTCCGGCTGGACGTCCAGGAACGTAATTGGGAGAATCTGTGGACCGGCGAAGCGCTCCGCGCCGAACGAGGCAAGCTGTCACTGCGGCTGCCGGCATACGGTTTCGCCGTGCTTCAGGCCAGCATGTCCTAAACTCTGCCCGCTCTCTTATAAGCTGATTCAGAAAATTTTGGCGCAAACGTTTGTATTTTGAAGCAGAGCTACTACTTAGTACTGGACACAATAGAACCAATTCTGTTGTGTCCTTAATATAATGAGTATTTATAGGGTCTGTTGATTTTTTTGAACTTGCTAATCTTCCGGAAGAGTAATGTTCAACTGCTTACTTTTTAAAGATTGATCAGCCACACTCTACTCTATTTGCACTAAATTCGCACAAAATCCCCTTGTTAATTGCACAGATTTGCATACACCTCTGCTCCACTTCCAGATGCACAATAGCTTAAGCCGTATCGCCGCGTGATGCTCAGAACGTGTAACCCACGGGGATTGCGCCCTATGCGAGGTTTCACTATTTACAATCATCCCCACTTCGATTAATATTACAGTGTAAAGCAAACGGTTCCATTAGGAGGTTTCTATGACAGTTACCATTAAGGACGTTGCCAAGAAAGCGGGGGTCTCTCCCTCCACGGTGTCCCGGGTGTTGTCAGGCCATCCCAGAATCAGCTTAGAAACTTCCCGCAAGGTCAAAGTGATTATGGAAGAAATGGGCTACACCCCGAATATGATGGCCAAAAGCTTAGTATCCAAGACCACTAACAGTATCTGCATCATTCTTCCTAAACCGGCCGAAGAGCTGTTCTCCAATTTGTTTTTTATGGAATTAATCCGCGGGATCGTCACTCAGTCCAGCCGTTCCGGCTATGATGTGCTAATCAGCTCCGGGGCGAATGAGAAGGAAGAGCTTGAAGCTGTCTCCCGATTGCTCAAGGGACGCCGCGTGGACGGTGTTATTCTGCTATATTCCCGTAAAGACGATGCGGTGATCGATTTTCTGCAGTCAGGCGGTTATCCCTTTGTCCTGGTAGGACGGAGTGACCGCTACGAAGATATTCTGTCAGTGGACAATGATAATATCATGGCCGCCTATGATGCGACGAATCATCTCATCTCCATGGGACATGAACGCATCGGCTTCGTCAGCGGCCCGCCGAACCTCATCGTCTCGTGCGACCGGCTGGAGGGTTACCGCAAAGCCATGCAGGGCAAGGGTCTTGCGATGAAGGATGAATGGATCGTCGAAGGCGAGTTCCTGCAGGATAGCGGCTATAGGGCGATGTCCTTCTTCATGAATCTTCCGAACCGTCCGACAGCGCTTGTCGCAGTGGATGATATGGTCTCTTTCGGCGTACTCCGCGGATTGAACGAGCTGAAGTACAAGGTCCCCGAGGACCTGGCGATTGTCAGCTTCAACAATATCCCGCTCTCCGAGCTGTCCAGTCCTCCGATCAGCAGTATTGATATCGGAATTTATCATCTTGGCTATACGGCCTCACAGGTTCTGATCCAGAACATCCAGAAGCCGGATAATCAGGACGGGTATACGAACCGTTTTGTTATTCCCCACCGTCTAATCGTACGGGAGTCCTCTATGCATACTCCGGGAAATTAAGGCATGTACAAGAAAATGAATGGAGCAGACTTACGCTTCATTTATTTTTTGGAGCTTTGTACAAACGTTTGCGCTAAAGTTTAGAATGTTGCTGGTAGGGGGATTCCCGCCTGCGACTGCTGGCGGTGAGGCTGGGGCTGATACACACTTTTTTAGTTTTCACTGTTCGGCCCTCGGGTGCATAGGAAATGTTGCACATTTTGCAGGAATTCCACCAGCAGGGCACGATTCGCAGAGAAATGTTGCATATTTTGCAGGATTCTTGCCCCTTTGGCACACAGCTTTCACCGATTGTTGCATTTTGTGCAGGATTTCCGCCTGCAGGGCACGATTCACAGAGAGATGTTGCATATTTTGCAGGATTCTTGCCCACATGGCGCGATAACCACATCTAATTGTTCACTAATCATTGTAGGAGGTTCAACATGTCAGAAATCAAAGCCTGCCTGTTCGATCTGGACGGCGTTCTCGTAGATACGGCCCGGTACCATTATATTGCTTGGAGGGAGCTGGCCGAGGAACTCGGATTCGTCTTCACCGAGCAGGATAATGAACGGCTCAAAGGTGTCAGCCGGGCCGCGTCCCTGAATATCCTGCTGGAGGTCGGCGGCATTGAGCTTGGAGAAGCCGAGAAAGCCCGGCTCGCCGAGCAGAAGAATAACCGCTATGTCGAGTATATCGCCAAGATGGACAGCTCGGAGATTCTGCCCGGCGCCCTGGCATTCCTGCAGGAATGCCGGACAGCCGGTATCAAGGTAGCTCTCGGCTCCGCCAGTAAGAACGCGATGACCATCCTGAACAATACCGGCCTGACCCCATACTTCGATGCTATCATCGACGGCACGCATACCAGCGCCGCCAAGCCGGACCCGGAGGTCTTCCTGCTGGGTGCAAAGGCTCTGGACACCGATCCCGCACAATGCGTCGTCTTCGAGGATGCCGCAGCCGGTATCCTGGCCGCTTCCCGTGCCGGTATGCGCAGCGTAGGCATCGGCTCACCCGAGACACTGGGTGCCGCAACCCTCGTCATCCCTTCGTTGCAGCAGATCAGTGTTGCGGCGCTCCGGGAATCTTTTTCCGTTGTTTAACGAATATTAACATCTGCTGTGTAATAGGAGTCCTTCTCTTCTGCCCTACTCTTTATAAAAGAACTGAAAATGATCATTAAAATTATGGGGACGAAGCTGCGGAGTGGAAGTTTGGAACTGTAGGAGCGGAAGCGTCCGCCTTTATAATCAGATTTCATCCGCTGTATATCGCTTACTAATAGAGAAATCTGATTATAACAGCGGCCGGAAGTCCAAACATTCCGCGCAGTGGCGATGGAGTCACCATGATTTTAATGCCACAGGCTCAGTTCATTTTATATCATCATCCCCCACCTAAAAGGAGCCAAAACAATGAAACAATACCTAAAAATTGATGAATGGTCCATTATCGAAGAGTCCTTTGATCCGCAGACCCAGGAGATTTCCGAAAGCGTATTTAGTATCGGGAACGGATACATGGGCGGCAGAGCCAACTTCGAGGAGCAATACAGCGGACCCAGCCTGCAAGGCAGCTACATGGCCGGAGTCTATTATCCTGACAAGACACGGGTCGGCTGGTGGAAGAACGGGTACCCGGAGTATTTTGCCAAAGTGCTCAACAGCACCAACTGGATCGGAATTAACATCGAGCTGGACGGAACCCCGCTGGATCTGGCTGCCTGCACAGTTACAGAGTTCCGCCGGGTACTCAATATGAAGGAAGGCACCCTCTCCCGCAGCTTCACCGCAACCACCCAGGACGGCAAAGAAGTCAAGGTAGAGAGCATCCGGATCGTCAGCATGGTCCGTCATGAGATCGGGGCGATCCGCTATTCGCTCACTCCGCTCAATTTCGCAGGGAATATTACCGTAACCCCCTACCTGGACGGCGATATCAAGAACAAGGATTCCAACTATGACGAGAAGTTCTGGAACGAGGTGGAGAAGAAGGCCGGACCAGAAGGCGGACATTTGACCCTGAAGACCAAAAAGCTTGATTTCCATGTCACCTCCGCCTTCGTCTTCGACATTCTGCTGAATGGGGAGCCGGTTGCGGCCGAACCAGAGGTGCTGGAGCAGGACAAATATGTGGGCAGTACAGTGAATGTTCCGGTACAATCCGGCGATCAGCTGGTTATTTATAAGTATGCTGCGAATGTTACCTCCCGCAATTACGGGCTGGGACAGCTCGTGGATGCCGCCGGGTCGGCACTGCAAAGTGCGCGGGAGGCGGGGTTTGTGGCGCTTTTGACCGAACAGGCTGCGGCTTGGGGCGACAAGTGGAAAGAGAGCGACATTATTATTGAGGGCGATGTGTCGGCGCAGCAGGCGATCCGGTTCAATATTTTCCAGCTGAATCAGACGTATACGGGCGAGGATGACCGGCTCAACATCGGACCGAAGGGCTTCACCGGGGAAAAATACGGCGGCAGCACCTACTGGGATACGGAAGCTTATTGTGTGCCGTTCTATCTCAGTACCGCCGACTCCGCGATTGCCCGCAATCTGCTGATCTACCGCTACAAGCACCTGGAGAAGGCCAAGGAGAACGCCCGCAAGCTCGGCTACCGCAAAGGCGCGCTCTACCCGATGGTCACGATGAACGGTGAGGAGTGTCACAACGAGTGGGAGATTACGTTCGAGGAGATTCACCGCAACGGCGCGATTGCCTATGCCATCTATAACTATGTGAATTATACCGGCGACAAGGCTTATCTGGGCCAATACGGCCTGGAGGTGCTGGTGGAGATTGCGCGCTTCTGGGAGGAGCGTGTGAACTATGTGGCGCATAAGGACAAATACGTGATGCTGGGCGTCACCGGCCCGAATGAATACGAGAATAACGTCAATAACAACTGGTACACGAACCGGATGGCCGCCTGGACGATGGAATACACGCTTGAGGCTCTGGCCTATGTGCAGGAGAATGAGGGTTCGCGTTACGCTGAGCTGGCCGACAAGTTAGAGCTGCTGGAGAGCGAAACGGCCAAGTGGAGTGAGATTATCGCCAAAATGTACTATCCGGCTGACGAGGAACGCGGGATCTTCCTCCAGCAGGACGGCTTCCTCGACAAGGAGATCATTCAGGTCAAGGATGTGCTGCCGGAGAACCTGCCACTGAACCAGAAATGGTCATGGGACCGGATTCTGCGCTCCTGCTTCATCAAGCAGGCAGATGTGCTTCAGGGACTCTACTTCCTCGGCGACCGCTATGATCTGGAGACCAAGAAGCGCAACTTCGACTTTTACGAGCCGATCACCGTGCATGAGTCCTCCCTCTCCCCTTGCATCCATTCCATTCTGGCCAGTGAGCTGGGCTACAAGGAGAAGGCGTATGAGATGTACCTGCGGACCTCACGCCTGGATCTCGACAATTACAATAACGATACGGAGGACGGCTGCCATACAACCAGCATGGCGGGTACATGGATGTCCGTTGTTCATGGCTTCGGCGGACTTCGCGTGCTGAATGACCGGCTGGTTCTAAACCCGTCTAACCCGGGACACTGGACCTCTTATTCCTTCAAAATCATGTTCCGGGGCTCCCGCCTAAAAGTTACAGTTACCGATGTACAGGTTACCGTCAGTAACGAAACCGAGGTTCCAGCCTCCCTCACCATTCACGGCAAGGAGTATACGGTGAACGGACTAGGCACTGTCAGTGCCGGGGGCGCTTCCGTCACAGTGTAATTTTATCAGTCCCGAAGATATTTGGCTTCTTCGGGGCTTTTTTGAAATTTATTATTGAAAATGGAATCAGCAGGAAAAGCGGAGAGGAAATTTGGAAGTGTAGGAGCGATAGCGCCCGCCTTTGTCGCCGGATTTCTACCGCCATCAGCGGTTTAATCAGGAAATCTGGGGACAACAGCGGCCGGAACTCCAAATTTTCTCGGAGCTGAGACTGCCGCTGATCCCATTTTCCGGTCAAATATTTCAAATATCACTCAAAGGAGCCCACCCAAATGAAAAGAACCTTTTGGAAAGAAGCCGTAGTCTACCAGATCTACCCGCGCAGCTTCCAGGACAGCAACGGAGACGGTATCGGCGACCTGCAGGGCATCCTCTCCCGGCTGGATTATCTGCAGAAGCTGGGCGTCGATGTCGTCTGGCTGTCACCGGTCTACAAATCACCGAACGATGACAACGGGTATGACATCAGCGACTATGAAGATATCATGGACGAATTCGGCACGCTGAAGGACTGGGAAGAGTTGCTCGCCGGACTGCATGAACGAGGCATGAAGCTGATGATGGACCTTGTGATCAACCATTCCTCGGACGAGCACGCCTGGTTCGCGGAATCCCGTTCCTCCAAGGATAATCCCTACCGCGATTATTACATCTGGCGTCCGGGCGGACCGGAGGGCGCGCTGCCGAACAACTGGAGCTCCATCTTCAGCGGCCCGGCCTGGGAGCAGGATGAGGCCACCGGCGAATATTATCTGCACCTGTTCTCGCGCAAGCAGCCGGATCTGAACTGGGAGAACCCCCAGCTGCGGGAGGCGCTCTACAAGATGATGGCCTTCTGGCTGGATAAAGGCGTGGACGGACTGCGGATGGATGTCATTAACCTGATTTCCAAGGTGGAAGGCCTGCCTTCCGTCCAGCATGAGGACCTGGCCCCGGGTGAGCTGGCGGGCGGTGGCGAATACTATATGAACGGCCCCCGGGTCCATGAGTATCTGCAGGAGATGAACCGTGAGGTTCTCTCTAAATATGACGTAATGACCGTCGGAGAGACGCCGGGAGCCACGGTAGAGGATGCCATTCTCTATACAGACGAAGACCGCCATGAGCTGCAAATGGTGTTTCAGTTCGAGCATATGGACGTAGATTCCGGCCCGGGCGGCAAATGGAATGTGGTGCCATGGACACTGAAGGGACTGCGGGATATTTTGCATAAATGGCAGGTCGGTCTGGCAGACAAGGGCTGGAACAGTCTATATCTCAACAACCATGATCAGCCGCGGATGGTCTCACGGTTCGGAGATGACGGCAAGTACCGCGTACAATCGGCCAAAATGCTGGCTACCCTGCTGCACACGCTCAAAGGCACGCCCTACATCTATCAGGGTGAGGAAATCGGCATGACCAACGTGAAATTCCCTGTGCTGGAAGACTACAAGGACATCGAGATCCTCAATATGTACCGGGAAAAGGTGACCGAAGGCGGCGAGGATCACGATACTATTCTGCAGGCGATTCATACCAAAGGCCGCGATAATGCCCGTACCCCGATGCAGTGGGACGCTTCAGCGAATGCCGGATTTACCACCGGAACCCCGTGGCTGAAGCTCAATCCACGCTATACGGAGATCAATGTGGAGCAGGCGCTGGCTGATGCGGACTCGGTATTTTACTATTATCAGGAATTGATTCGACTGCGCAAGCAGCATCCGATTATGGTCTACGGCGATTATGAGCTGCTGCTGCCGGAGCATGAATATATCTATGCCTATACCCGCACCCTGGAAGGTGAAAAGTGGCTGATTCTGCTCAACTTCTGCGATACTCCCCAGACCGTTGATCTGCCGGACGAGCTGAATGCGGTCACCGGAACGATCATCGGTAATTATTCAGAGGAGCCCGCAGCCATGGACCGCAGTACCCTCCGCCCTTACGAGGCCAGAGTCTGCCGGATCGGGTAGTGTAACGAAGGCTGACAATCCCCTTCAAATATGACATCATAGGTGGATAGAACGCATGACCTGTCATTAATGAGCAGAGAATAACAGGAACATCTGTGCGGTGGCATGATAGGATGAACTCAGAAGGAGATGGGGATCTTGGAATGGCTGATCCAAATGAAGAATGCACTGGACTATATGGAGCTGAAAATGACTGAAACGCTGCGCATCGAGGAAGTGGCTGAGGTGGCCTTTGTCTCACCGTTCCACTTCCAGCGCATGTTCAGCATGCTGACCGGCTTCACCGTGGCCGACTATATCCGTAAACGCAGATTGACGCTGGCCGCCCAGGAACTGGCCGTATCCAAGGTCCGTGTACTGGATGTGGCGCTGAAATACGGATATGACTCGCCGGAGTCCTTCGCCAAGGCGTTCCGCAAAGCCCATGGGATTACCCCTTCAGCAGCGCGTAAGTCTGGCGTCCAGCTCAAAGCCTTCCCCCGCATCTCGTTCCATCTATCATTGAAGGGAGATCAGGACATGGACTACAAAATCGTGGATAAACCAGCTTTTACCGTTATCGGCAAATCAATGGAGGTAACTACCCGTGACGGGGAGAATTTCCGCAGAATCCCGCAGTTCTGGGACGAATGTAATGAGGACGGCACTTCCGATAAGCTGATCGAGCTTGCGTCTTCCCGCGAATGGCTTGGTATCTGTATGTGTATGGATATGGAGAAGGAAATGCTGACCTACTGGATCGGAGTGGAAGGAACGCCGGAGACGGATGCACAAGGGTATGAGACAGCAATCGTGCCGGCCGCCAGCTGGGCGGTCTTCCGGTCAGAGGGTGCTTTGCCGCATGCGATTCAAGGGGTTTGGCAGCGGATCTATCAGGAATGGTTCCCCGGAACCGGCTACGAGCATACCGGCGGACCTGAGATCGAGCTATACCCGCCAGGTGATACGTCAGCTGAGGATTATGTCTGTGAAGTATGGATTCCGGTGATGAAGAAATAAGAATCAAGGCTGGATGTAGTATCCTGGAACAGCTTCGCTGTCTGCATGGACGGTGGAGCTGTTTTTTTGTTTTGAGATTCTTCCCAAGCTTGGTATAATAAACAGATTATAGTTTTCTTAATCTAGTATATTCTCATCCGAGATCGGTGAAGGAGATATTCATGTCTATCGTAAAAATCTTTTCAGACAGCACTTCCGATTTGCCGCAAGGCTGGAAGGACACATATGATATCGGCATTGTGCCATTATATGTTGTTTTTGACAACGGTACCTTCAAGGACGGGGTCGAAATCACCCCTGAAGAGGTCTACCGCCGGGTTGCTGCGGGCGGTGCCCTGCCTAAGACGGCTGCGCCTTCCCCTGCTGATTTCATCGCCGCGTTCCAGCCCGCGATCAGCAGCGGCCATGATATTGTCTATATCAGTCTGTCCTCTTCGTTATCCTCTACATATCAGAATGCACTGCTGGCAGCGGGTGAATTCCCGGAGGGCCGGGTGCATGTCGTAGATTCTGAGACCTTATGCGGCGGAATCGCGCTGCTGGTCATGAAGGCTACCCGTGCCGCAGCCAAAGGCGAGAGCGCTGCCAACATCGCAGCAATGATTACCGAAGCCCGTAACCGGGTGGAATCGGAATTCGTGGTCGATACGCTGGACTACTTATACATGGGCGGCCGCTGCTCAGGGATGCAGAACTTCATCGGCAGCCTGCTGAAGATCCGTCCGGTTCTCCGGCTGGTGGACGGAGCCATTGTCCCCGTTGCCCGCATCCGTGGCAAGAAGGAGAAAGCGGTAGAGCAGATGCTCCACCATGCGCTGGCCAATGCTGCCGATATGGACAAGGAGTTGCTCATTATTGCTCACACGCTGGCAGAAGAGGATGCCAAGATTCTGGAGACCGCGCTGCGCGCGCAGACCGGCGTTGAGGAAATCGCCGTCATTCATGCCGGCTGTGTCATCGGGAGTCACTGCGGACCTGCTACGGTGGGTCTCATGTATATGCGTTAGAGTGGGTGGGCCCCCGTGCCTCCGCGCCGCACATTGTGGTCGGTTTTTCGGTTACATTGTGCCAACAAGAAACAGCAAGTCTCCTGCCGGGGGCCTGCTGTTTTTCTTTTGCATAGGTTTGTATTAAGTTGTTGTATCGGGATTTAACGGGCGAAGCTTCGCCTCAGCAGCATCTGCAACTAGCGTGTAGAATTCAGGGAATCTCGGGTCCTCGGCACTCTTGATTTCTTCAAAGGTACGAATATATAACCCTTGAGAAGCGACAGAGGTCAGGATATCCCCCAGCGTCCAGCTCCGCACCACCACTTGTCCTAGGCCGGAGCGCTCCTCTTCAGGAAGCAGCTTGGCGAATGCAACTTCACTTTCTCTAAGCGAATCGTCGAAATAATTGCCGGTGGGATGTTGAAGCGTCTCAGTGGTCAGCCATGCCCTGGCGAACGGGTGGAAGTCGGTCAGTAATAACCTTCCGCCTGCCTTAAGCCGTCTGCGGACCAAGGCAAACACCGCATTCAAATCAGTGAAATAATGCAAAATCCCAAACTCCATCAGCACCACATCGAACGTTCCCAAGGCTTCTTCTTCGGGGATATTCATGACGTCTGCACAGAGGTAATTCAGCTTCACCCCCGCTGCCTCCGCTACTTCACAGGCGTATAAGCGGTTCTCTTCCGAAATATCCACGACGGTGACCTCTGCCCCCAGCAAAGCGAAGCAAATAGCCTTCCTGCCGTGAGAGCCAAGCAGATTCAGCACCTTCAAGCCTGACGGATCGCCCGTGTACTTGAGCCAATACCGCAGCGTATGTGCGGAGTCCTGCTGCAGTCGTACTGCAAGTTCCTCAGGTGAACCATGGTACTGTGTCCAAGCCTGATAGGCTTTTGTCTCCCAAGCCGCCTTATTCGTACGTGACATCTGCTCTTGCATGTTACTCCCCCTTATAAGAAGAATTTGGAAATGGCACTTTCTGAATTTACTATACTCCGCTTATAATGCAACAAGCAGAAATCCAATTATTTGCGAAGCCCATGCGATAAAGTGGATACAACGAACAGAAATAACCCGTTCCCACTGTATCTTGGGAACGGGTTGTCTGGCTCGATAGTTGAGAACACAAGTAAGCTTCCGCCCCCGGCTCCGGTTAACCCTCAGGAGAGTAACTCCGGCTCCAGCTCCGCCTCTTCCTTCATAAAAGGCAGCATGAACCGGAAGATCGATCCCCGGTCCTCCTCGCTCTCCACGAAGATCGTTCCGCCCATCAGCTCTACGAGCTGCTTGCAGATGGCAAGACCCAGTCCGGTCCCGCCATATTTGCGGTTAATGGACGGATGCAGCTGGGAGAAGGACTGGAAGAGCAGATTCAGCTTGCTGTCGGCAATGCCTACGCCGGTATCGCGGACCGAGAACTCCAGCAGATATTCCGGTGAGGCGGGCAGCGGAATGTTTTTGACGGACAAGGTGACACTGCCCCGATCGGTGAATTTCAGCGCGTTGCCGACCAGATTGACGATAATCTGGCGCAGCCTGCTCGGATCGGTCGTGACGATGTCCGGCACACTGGTATCTGCCCACCAACGCAAGGAGAGCTTCTTCTCCTCCGCCTTCGGAGTGAACAGATCAATGACGCCCTCAATCATCTCGCGCAGATCGAAGCGTTCGGATTGCAGCGGCATCTTGCCGGCCTCCATCTTGCTGAAATCGAGGATGTCATTGAGAATCTGCAGAAGGCTGTAGCTGCTGCTGCGCAGAATCTCGGCGTAACTGCGCTGCTCCTCCGCAAGCTCGGTCTCCAGCAGCAGGTCGGCCATACCAATCATTCCGTTCATCGGCGTGCGGATCTCATGGCTCATCATCGCCAGGAAATCCGACTTCGCCTGTGCGGCCCGCTCTGCCGATTCCTTGGCGCGGAGAATCTCCCGCTCGTTCGTAATATCGCTGAAGGAAATGACCACACCGCAGATCATGCCTCTGTCCAGCAGCGGCGCGATCCGGTAATTCACGAAGAAGCTGGTTCCATCTTTGCGCCAGAAGACTTCATCCGCCTTACTGCGGGTAACTCCGTCTTGCAGGGTAAGCGTGATAGGGCACTCCAGCGGAGAATGGCGGGGCGCGCCTCCATGCATGTAATGGATCATCTCCATCATTGGCAGCCCGCTCAGCTCTGAAGGTTCATAGCCCAGCATTTCCGCCCCTTCTCGGTTAATGAAGATGGTCCGGCCCAGCGTGTCCAGACCGAAGATTCCGGCAGAGACCGAATTGAGAATCAGGCTAAGCCGTTTGTCCTCAGCCATCTCGAAGACGAATTCAGCCTGCGGTAGCTCATCGTCATCCTTCGTGGCGGCCACTTCATCCGCATAAGCAAAATTCCCGTCTCCTGCCTGCACCTTCCGCTCAGCGCCTGCCGCATGGCTGCTGCTCATGCTGACCCAGCTATGCAGCAGACTAGAAAGCGGACGGTTCCCGGGATCATGGAGGATAGCGAATAAACCAGCAATGCCTTCGTCTGTGTGAAGCGGCACATAACGTACAGTAACACCAGCACTTACCACACCCTCAACCCCGCCAGCACCGCCGCCCGTCCCTTCATGTCCTTCCGCTGTTTCCGCGTCCAGCTCGAAGCTCGATGTAATCCCGGCCAGGGCAGATGCGAAATATGCCTCGCCGGGCGGATGCATCCGGCATTCTTTCAGTCTGCCTGCCTCCTCAGCAGTTAATATCCGGTTACTGTCCCTGTACCGGCCCTGCCTGTCCAGCACAATGATGAAGTCCGGATGATGATCGAACAACGCTCTATAAGCACTTTCGCCTGACAGCGCGTTGTCCAGAATAGAAGCCCAGTCTTTAAGCATAGCCCACCTCCTCCGCTGCTCCTTCAACCCTGCTATAGTTAGCGTCCGAAGACTGCAGAAACGCTCTGATTATGTAGAATTCTCTGAATTAGTTACTATTATAGCAAAAAAAACGTTAGCGGTCGCCAGAAAAACATAGCAATGGGGCTGCCTGCACAACGACAGAAACAGTGCAAGTCCTGTAGAAGGACCGCACTGTTCACTGCATTTCTAAGAGAATATCAGCTTCGATTCCAGCGACTTCAACTTACATCCTTATGCTCGATATTGCGGATGGAGAGGTAAGCAACCGCTGCCCCAGCCAGGGCCAGGCTAACCGAGATCCCGAGCAGGTCACCCATGCGGAAGCTTCCGTTCCCGAAGCCGGAGGAGATCAGCATCACGATCAGGACGGCGGAGACAATTGTAGCCGGCACCGATTTGCGGCGCATCCCGAAGTATAACGGAATCAGTCCGATACCGGCCGCGTAGAGCGCATCCATTCCGGCTTGCATAAAGTAGGTCATGACCAGATCCATCGTCAGCGTTCCCTGAATGAGGTCAGGCAGGAAATAACCAACACCTGCGAGAATACCGCTGATCACTATATTAGACAGCCAAATAGTAAGGAAGGTGAACAGAAAGACAATAATCAGCTTGGCCGCCATGAGCATTTTACGCGGTACCGGATACATGAACAGCACTGTAATTGTATTATTCTTATACTCGTCGATGACCAGCTTGCTGATTAGAACGGAGGCGAAGATAATATAGGTCGCTTTTACAAAAACAGATACCCCTTGAAACAAATCGCCATACGTCCCGAAGTCTCCTTCATCCATGCCCGTAAAAGCAATGAGAATCATGAAGCCCAGAATGGCCAAATTTGCAATCAGCACACCCTTAAGAAAAGTGAATTTACTCTTGCGCAGCTCCAGCCGGATTAACTTAAGCATGGTTAACGCCCCCCATCAGTTCCATGAAATGATCCTCCAGCGAATGATGCTTCTTGCTCATACTCTCCAGCTCCACCTCTCCTGCGGACAGGGCCCGGCTCAGCTCAAGCTGCGGGATGTCCTCATAGACACGAATGGTCCGCGGGTCAAGCACCTTGTAATTGCGGAGGCCCAGCTTCCCCTCCAGAATGAAGACAGCCTTCGTGCACTCGCTAGTCACCAGCTCTATATACTGGGTTTGCTGACTCCGGATGGTATCCATTGCCACCTGCTCCACCAGCACCCCTTCACGAATTACGCCAATCGTGTCGGCAATCTGCTCGATTTCACCCAGAATGTGGCTGGAGATCAGCAGGGTCATGCCATAATCACGGCTCAGCATACGGAATACCTCGCGCAGCTCCTTGATTCCAAGCGGGTCCAGCCCGTTGATCGGTTCATCGAGGATCAGCAGCTCCGGCTTGGTCATGACCGCTCTGGCAATGCCCAGCCGCTGCTTCATCCCCAGGGAGAAATTCTTCACCGGCTTGCTGTCCACCCCTCTCAGCTTCACCAATTCGAGTGCTTCCTCTATCGCGTTGGTATCATAAAAGCCCATATACTCCCCATGCAGCGCCAGATTCTCGCGGGCACTCAGCTTGTCGTAAAACACCGGGTATTCAATAATGCTGCCCATGCGCTTCAGCATGTCGTAAGAGCGGTGGGTCATCTTTTCCCCGGCAAATTCAATCTCGCCCGTCGTCGGCTTCACCAGATTCG
Organism: Paenibacillus sp. FSL H8-0332; assembly: GCF_037963835.1. NCBI lineage: Bacteria > Bacillati > Bacillota > Bacilli > Caryophanales > Paenibacillaceae > Paenibacillus > Paenibacillus sp. FSL H8-0332. The sequence continues at coordinate 1,756,252 of NZ_CP150145.1, read as the reverse complement.
TGATCATTTTCATCACCGTTGTTTTGCCGGCGCCGTTCGGTCCCAGGAATCCGTAAATTTCACCCTGCTTAATCTCCATATTCACACTGCTCACAATTTCCTTATCCTCATAGACCTTGGTCAATTCCCATGTCCGGAGTATCGTTGTCATTTTCCGTTATCCCCTTTAGCCTCTTCTTGTTCTTCCTGGTATTTATTCTACAGGGCGGAATTTGCTTTTTTCTTACTGAAATCTTACTTAATTCTTAAGAAGCTTCAGAAGGACTGTCTGGGAAAAGAGAGCCTAAACGCCGTACGCACATACGGCTGGCTGCTCAGGGAAATGGTGCCGTTCATCTGCTCGGTCAGCCGCTTCGTAATCGTCAGCCCCAGGCCGCTGCCCTGATAGTCGCGGTTGCGCGAATCCTCCAGGGTGTACAGCCGCTCGAACACCTGGTCCTCGTGGCCTTCGGCAATGCCTTTGCCCCGGTCCCACACTTCTATGCATACCCGTCCGTCGTCCGGGTAGAGCTTCAGCCCCAGCACTCCCCCTGCATTACCGTAGGTAATAGCATTGGAGAGCAGATTCGTCAGAATCCGGTCCAGCGCCTCATCGTTGCCCATGATATGAAGCAGCTCTTCCGGGATCTCGATCTGCACATCCGTGCCGCTCTCACTAAGCAGATCATAGAAGGCCAGAATATTCCGGCGGCAGATTTCGCCCAGCTCCACCCGCGAGAGCGGGATATCCCGGTCCCCCGACTCCAGCTTCGCCAGATCGAAGAACCGGTTCATCAGGGCAATGACCTCACCGGCCTTGGTATGGATCGTCCGCAGCATACGTTCCTGCTCTTCCTTGGATACCATCTCATCATGCAGCAGCGTCTCAATATAGCCCAGCACCACCGTCAGCGGCGTCTTCAGATCATGCGACACATTCGCCAGCATTCCGCGCATGGATTGCTCCAGCTTGCTCCGCTTGGCCGCTCCCTGATGATTGACATCCAGCAGCCGGTTCAGATCGGTCAGGAGCTGCTGCACCTGCGGACTGCTGCTCATCAGCAGCAGCCGCTCATGCGATCCGCCTTCTATGATGCTCTCCAGTTTATGGTGAATGTAGTCCAACTGGCGGGCATGCTGCCGTGATTTCAGGAACTGCAGCGTAGTGACCACAAGCAACAGCACAAGCAGAACCAGCAACAGGATGATCACAGCAGCACATCCCCCAGCTTGTAGCCGATCCCCCACAGCGTCTTGATATACTCTGGATGGGAGGGGTCATCCTCGATTTTCTCGCGCAATCTGCGCATATGTACATTAATTACATTCTCATCGCCAAAATAATCCTCATCCCAGACATGGCTGTAGATCTGCGCCTTGGTGTATACCCGGCCCGGACTGCTCACGAACAGCTTCAGAATGTGGAACTCCTTGGCGGTCAGCTTCAGCTCTTGTCCGTTCTTCCGCACGGAGAAATTATCCAGGTCCACACTCAGTCCGCGTAGCTCTATACCCTTCGGCTTCTCTGCCTGCGACTCCCCGCTGCCCTGCGCTCCGCTCCCGGCAGCAGCCTGGCTTCCAGATGCAGCATACCCCGCGCGGCGGATCGCTGCCTTCACCCGGGCCGCCAGCTCAATCATCGAGAATGGCTTGGTAATATAATCATCCGCGCCGAAGCCCAGCCCCAGCGCCTTATCCACATCGCTGTCCTTCGCCGACATGATCAGCACCGGCACAAGGCTGCCGCTGCGGATAATCTGCAGCACATCTGTGCCGCTACGCTTCGGAAGCATCAGATCCAGCAGCACCAGATCGTAAGCATGACCGCCCATGAACTTGCTCACCGCCACATCCCCGTCATATGCGATCTCCACCTCATAGCCCTCTTTGGTCAGATAAGAATGGACCATTTCGCTGATCGCTTCATCATCCTCGATCAGCAGCACCCTCTGTTGCATAATGAACCTCCCGTAATCATCTATGTTTACCTTCTATTTGAAATTATACCCTCTGTCCGTGCCGGGTTCTAGTCATATCATACAGTCTATGGATTCTATGAACCTGACAGGCCGTGGTCCAGTTCCTCCTATTATAATGAATGATATAAACTCTTATTCAATCTGACAGACAAGGTGGTATGATCATGGCAGCCAAAACCAACAAGCAGCTCATTCTTGAATTCGAATCCTTCATCCCCTATATTCAATCGCTGGACAGCATGGAAGATGCAGACTGGGAGGCTCCGCTGGAGGCCGGAAAATGGTCCCTGAAGGATGTCCTCTGCCACATCATGCTGTGGGACAAATACTTTTATGTGGAGGCTCTGGTCAAAATCAAAGAGGGCCTGCCGCTGACAGCCGCGCATATGGACTTCAATGCATTCAATGCCAATGCGGTTCTATACGCCAGGACAGTGACCCGGCAGGAAGCCATCCGCCTATTCGTCCTGTACCGGACCAAGATTATAGAAGTTGCAGCCTCATTAAGCGATACGGCTCTTGAACAGAATCATCGGGATGGAGACGGCAAAAAATTCAGCATCTGCAAGTATCTGAGAGATTTCATCTCACACGACAAGCATCACAAGAAGCAGATAGAGAAGTATGCAGCAGCGGTTGCGGCCACTAAAGCATAAAACTGCGGCCCCGTCTGTCCACTGAAATCAGGATAGATGGAGCCGCAGCTTTTTATCATTCTTTTGGATATAAAGGATGCTTAATTCATACTGAATTCTACGCTGCTCATGAGACTTCATTAGGTACCGGATATCCGTCCCCCGCTCAGCCACATCCCTGATTCCCCTGCGCCTAAGCTTGGTCTCCCCATCCGTATGCAGGTATACTTTGAGGTCATACAGCCTATTGCCCGGCAGCATACCTCTCCACTTCAAGAGAAGCCAGCAGCAGCGGCGCTACACCCATAGGTACATCCGATACAACCGCTTCGGAAATGTAGTAATCGTAGGAGCCGTTGCGGTCTTTGCTGAGCCCTGCCCCGTGGCAGATCTTGTGCAGATGAACGCCTTGTTCATCTTCGGTAACCAGATGCTTAAGGATTCCCTCGTAGCCTCGAAGCATCGCCGCCTTGAAGGAAGGCTCCAGATAACGCAGCCGCAGGGCTTTGGCCATCGCATAGACGAACATGCAGGAGCCTGTCGCTTCGAGGTAATTGCCTTTGCGTCCCGCCTGATCCAGCACCTGATACCAGAGGCCGCTCTCCTGATCCTGCACCTCAACCAGCGCACCGCACATCCGTTGAAAAATCCCCATCACCGTTCCCCGCTTCGGATGGGTCAGCGGGAAGTGCTCCAGACAGTCCACAGCGGCCATCGCGTACCACCCCATAGCCCGGCTCCAGAAATGTGCGGACAATCCGGTGGAGGAATCCGCCCACTCCTGCTCCCCGGATTCATCCCAGCCGTGATAGAACAGGCCGGTACGCGGATCACGGGTTCTGCGCTCAATCAGCAGCAGCTGACGGGCGGCTTCATCGATCAGCTCCGGACGCCCGAAGACCGCCCCGTATTCGGCCAGGAACGGCGAAGCCATGTATAATCCGTCCAGCCACATCTGGAAGGGATATATTTTCTTATGCCAGAAGCCGCCTTCGGAGGTCCGCGGCTGTCCGATGAGCTGCGCTGCCAGCAGATGGGCGGCTTCCGCGTAGCGCTGCTCACCCGTCTGACGGTACAGCCAGAACAGATTCTTGCCCTGGTTGATCTGATCCAGGTTATATTCCTCCAGCGAATAGGAGCGGATGACCCCGTCCTCCCCGATGAAGCTGTCCATATGCCGCTGCATGAAGGAGAGGTACTCAGGCTCGCTATGCTGCACCCCGGCCCGGGCCACTGACATCAGCAGCATGCCGGGGACATACGCCCAGCGCTCCATTACATACTCGTGCTCCCCTTGTTCATTGCATTGACCGATGAAGGTATCCGCAATTCTGCGGGATAAGCCTGTGCTTACTGCTTCTGATATAGACATCTCTATTCCTCCTGTCGTCTACGCTACCTGTTACCCTACTCCTGCGGACCGGCAAGCTGCTTAAGCAGCCAGGCATACGCCGGTTCCCCATGAATCTCATGACCCCCTGTGAAAAAATCCGCCGCAAGCCGCCCGCCATGGCCCTCTGCCGCATAGATTTGCTCCAGCCGGTCCAGCGCCTGCCTCGCGGCGGCGGGACCAAACAGCGGATCAGCGTCCCCTACCTCCAGGAACAGCCCGCGCGGAGCAATCAGGCCCAGCAGATCCGGCATCTCTGCTTCCAGCAGAATGCCCGGAATATAATTATCCAGACAATGATGCCGGGTGAGAATGCTGGCTGCGAACGTATTGGCGTAGCCGCTGACCACCGCACTGCTGATCCGTTCATCCAGTGCAGCCGTGAAGCCCGCCACCAGCCCGCCGCCGGAGATGCCCATAATACCGATCCGCTCCCCGTCAACCTCTTCCCGCTCCTGAAGATAATCCAGCGCCCGCATCGTCTCATAGATGCGATAGCCTGCCATCGTCTGCCCTGTCATCAGCAGCGCCGCGGACAGGCGGAAGCAGGAATTCTGTCCAGGCTCGCCGCTGGCAAGATCCTCAGCCAGACGCCTGTCTCCGAATCCGAGTACCTCGGGAGCCGCAACAACGAAGCCTTGCTTCACCAGGGAGACGGCAAAATCCTTATGCAGACCCGGGTCCCCCGTCCGCTCCGACCCGTCTGAATTCAAGCCGGTGATCTCGCGGCTGCCGTAGCCATGCCCGTGAATAGCCAGCACAGCCGGGCAGGGCGTTGACAGCGGCTGCTCCGGGAGCAAAAGATACATAGCCATTCGCAGTCCTTCATAGGTGGTAATCTCGACCCGTTCGCGGATATATCCGCTGCAGACTGTCCGCTCCAGCTGTACCGGTTCTAGCGCCGCCCTCTGAGCGGGAAATCTGCCCAGCCGCTCTATGAACCCGGCGGTAAGAGAAGCCCGCCATTGTCCGAATGGAAGCTCTGCGCTGAAGGCAGAGCTTCGCGGTGCAGCAGCCGTCAGTTGATTGATATATTGTTCAAGTGATTCCATCAGGGAAATCCTCCAATCCTGTTAATGGGTATGGGTGAACCGCGGTCCAAGCGATTAATAGCCCTCAGGATGCCAGCCGTCCAGCACAGACAGAATCCGGTACTGTGCGGCTTCCTCCGCAGTTAACTGGCGTGACCACACCACCCGGCCTTCCGGGCAAGCGCCCGGGCCGCTGCTGCCATACTCTTCATAGCGGCTGGTCTGCTCCCGGTCCGGCTGCCCCCAGTTATGCCAGCCTTCGCCGGTCACCGAGCCGTCCATCACCGTGCGGATGAAGGCGACATGGGCGGGGCTTCGCGGGCGACCGTAACCTTTTCCTCATAGATCCCGGGCTTAATCTGTATGGTTACGGCTTGCATCTCCCCCGGCGGAATGGAATCCAGCGCCCCCTGCAGACTGCTGAATCCTTCTCCGGCATTCTTCGAGACTATAATTAACATGGACGGCTCCTTTCAAGGCAACCTGAATGTATTCTATAATAACCGTAACGGCTTGCAGGAGAAGAGGAGATGTATGAACAGCGTATCTGGCCCTAATCCCAAATATTATCTTGAAGACGGGCGCTTCAGCATCCAGCATATGAAGCGCAAAGGCATCACTGCGATGCCGCGCCCCCACAGCCATGAACAGACTGAGCTGTATTATCTGACGGACGGGGAGCGTGTATATTTTGTGGACGACCGGGTGGTTACGGTTCATAAAGGCGAACTGATTCTGATTCCCAGCCGCGAGCTCCATTCCACAGCAAGCTCCGAGAAGGCCGAGTTCGAGCGGATTCTGATCAACTATGACCCGCTGCTGCTGCCTCCGGCACTGAGGGATGAGCAGCAGTGGTTCCAGAACCACCGCTACCGCTTGTTCAGGCTGACCCTGCGCGAGCAGAATGAAGCGGAGTCCCTGCTGAACCGCATGCAGGAGGAATCCCGCATCCGGCGGCCCTTCTACGAAGCCTGTGTCACCGCGCTATTGACCGAGCTGATGATTCTGCTCCAGCGTTCGGAGAGCACGGCCCAGGCCGGCGGCACCCGCCATCCGCTGCACCATCTGGTAACCGAGGTCGCCACCTATATCCGTGCCCATTATCGGGAAGCGCTTACGCTGGAGGAGACCGCTAAGGACTTTTTCATCAGCCCCTCCTATTTGAGCCGGGTATTTCATCGCCTGACCGGCTTTCATTTCCGGGAATATATCGTCCATATCCGGGTCCGCGAGGCCCGGCGTCTGCTGGCCGGAACCCCCGCCAGAATCCAGGAGATTGCAGGAGCAGTCGGCTTCGAGCATCTGTCCCATTTCAATAAAACTTTCAAAAAATCAACCGGCCTGACCCCGCTCCAGTACCGTAAAGAAGCGGGGGCGCAGCCTGCACCGGAGTCCGGAGGGTAGTATCCGGTCCGCCCCGTACCTCTGCTTAATGCTCTGTGATGGCCAGCTCTCCTGAACGGAGAAGCTCAACATCACTGCACTTATGCATCTGTACCTGCGGCTCCTCCTGCGTCTGCAGCCTGATCCGGTCCAGCTTCAACCTGCGGCATGGCGCAGGATGATGCCCCGCCTGCACTGGCATACATTCCGATAGGTAAGCATAACCAATTATAGTTCGTATAAGTTTAATTTTCTTGCGCTTTCTATGTTCTTTTTCCTGTTTTTTATACTTCCTTGTCCTGCAAACAGAAACAGCGACAGCAGGGGACGGATAACATCCCTTACTGTCGCTGCACTATGGAAGTAGAATTCACTCTCGTTGTAGTTCGCTGAAATGAATGAATCAGATTGTTTTAATCAAGCGTCTTAGCATACTCTCTTAACTGTTCAGGCTCACTTGTGTGATACACCATTTGTTCATGATCAAAAATCACAATTACGGGCCGTTTTGCTTCCAGTCCCAGTAATTCCAGCCACTTCAGCTTCTTCTCCTCTGTATGCACAGTCACATGCGGGATATGCTCCACAAGCGCAGGCTCGGAATTAAGCACCTCATTTACTTCATCATCCCAATCCCGTGAATTGGAGAACATATGCAAGTGGAGTACATTCTCTTCCTTGGACACTAGCTGATCAATGACATCTGCTTTCGTAGGGCCGCAGCCAGCAATCAATAAGAATACTGCAACCAGCAAGAACAGCCTATGCCAATGCTTAAGCATGCAATTCCCCCTCCCTATTCCATCTACATACCCATATATTACTACAACGATTCAGCCTTACTTCCTCACATAGAGCGAATAGGTCTCTGGAGCGGCAAAATTTAATTTCTCCGCCAATCGTTATTAATTATACGCGGTGCAGCTTACGGTACCGGGATGGCGTTAATCCCAGCTTCGCCGAGAACACCCGGCTCAGATAGAAGCCGTTCTCGTAACCGCACTGCTGGGCGATCAGTTCAATGGGCAGTTTGGAATCCTCCAAGAGCTGGCAGGCCCGTCTGAGCCGGAGTCCGGTTACGAAGTCTGAGGGGGCTGTTCCATAGGCCGCTCTGAAACGCCGCGTTAATTGTACCGGTGTAATGTTAAGGATACCTGCCAGCTCCTGTAGAGTCATGGGGGTGCAAGCATGCTCCAGCAGCCATTGCCGTGCCTGCTGCATCTGCGGACCCGGGCTTGTCTCTCCAGAGATCAGCTCTTCGGCCGCGCTGCTGCGCTCGATTTCAAGCAGCCTCCAGAGATCCTCCACCATATGCTTCATCCGGCTATAACCCGGCTCCTCCTGAATCCCTCTTCCGATACTCCGCATATAGCGGTAGGTAGATTTCAAACGCTCCACATCCCTAACAGTCCATCTGCCTCCAAGCGTTGCGGCGTCCTCCGGTCCCTCCTCTTCCTCCCATTCGAATTGTATGAAATGAAAGGTCAACGGACTAAGCGTTCTCCGGTAAAAGGTTGTCCCCGGCGGACATACAATGATGTCCCCGAACCCGCCCTCCCCTTCGTGGTCTCCGAAGCGGTAAGCGAATTGTCCCTGCTCAACCGCAAATAAGGTCCACACGGGATAGGTGTCGTGCTCCAGCAGGAACTGTTTTTTCTGCTCCCAATAGATGTGGGCTGCCGGACGAACCGACCAATACATGCGCATGTCTGACTCTCCTTAGGTTGCATTATCATTTGAAATAAAGTATATAGATCAAGAAATTATATGCATGTCATTTGATTATCGATTATTTTATCATGAAACTACGGATATATTAACATACACCAAAGGAGAGATTCAACAATGCGTAGTGAAACGGTCAACACGGATGTAACAGTGGTAGGCGGCGGATTGGCAGGAGTATGCGCGGCGATTGCAGCAGCCCGGCTGGGCCAGCGTGTGGCACTGATTAATAACCGTCCGGTACTCGGCGGTAACTCCAGCAGCGAGGTGCGGGTATGGGTATGCGGCGCAACCTCGCACGGCATTCACCGATATGCCCGTGAAACGGGAATTATGGGGGAGCTATTTGTGGAGAACCAGTACCGCAACAAAGACGGCAATCCGTATCTCTGGGATATGGTTGTGCTTGAAGCGGTTAAGGCCGAGCCGAACATTCAGCTGTTTCTGAACACGGATGTACATGAGGTCGATGCTTACGAGGATGGCAGCGGCCAGCGGAGCATCCGGTCCGTGACCGGGTGGATGATGGGGTCAGAGCGGAGAATTACTTTTGAGAGCGCGGTCTTTCTGGACTGTACGGGGGATGGCCTGGTAGGCTTCCTGGCAGGTGCAGCATACCGGCTGGGCCGTGAAGCACGCGAAGAATATAATGAGGAATGGGCGCCGCTGGTCGCAGATGATATTACGCTCGGCAGCACACTGCTCTTCTATACCAAGGACGCAGGCCATCCGGTCAAATATATCGCTCCAGCCATGGCAAAGGATATTACACAAACCGCTATTGCCGAGCGCCGCATCATCCGCAGCGGCGACAACGGCTGTGCCTACTGGTGGATCGAATTCGGCGGCGAGCAGGACACCGTTCATGACAATGAGGCCATCCGCGACGAGCTGTGGTCTGTTATCTACGGGATCTGGGACTATATTAAGAACTCCGGCAAATTCGACGCTGACAACATGACGCTGGAATGGGTCGGTTCAACTCCAGGCAAGCGGGAGTACCGCCGGTTCATTGGCGATTATGTCCTGAATCAGAACGACATCCTAGCCCAGCGCGAATTCCCGGACCGCGTGGCGTTCGGCGGCTGGTCCATTGACCTGCATCCGCCGCAGGGAGTGTACGCTACAGAGTCAGGCTCGAAGCATATGTATTCGGACGGCAGCTATCACATCCCGTTCCGTTCGCTGTATTCGGTGAACGTCAGCAATCTGCTGATGGCCGGCCGCGACATCAGCGCCTCGCATGTCGCGTTCGGCACGACCCGCGTCATGGCTACCTGCGCGGTCATCGGCGAGGCCGCCGGTATCGGCGCGGCACTCTGCGCCGCCAAGGGAATATCGCCGCGCGAACTGCATGCGGCCCACCTGAACGAGCTGCAGCAGACGATGCTGCGCCAGGACGCTTCCGTCCTCGGGCTACGCAACGAGGATGATGCCGATCTGGCGCTGAAGGCCGCGCTCAGCGCTTCCAGCGAGCGGAGCCGGTTCTGTGTGGAGCAATCCGCGTTCAGCGTCCCGCTCACAGCAAACATCGGCATCACCGTTGCGGCCGATCCGGGGCTGGACGGAATTGAACTGCTGATCGATGCGGCCGAAGCCGCAGAGCTGACGGTAGAGCTATGGGAGACCGGACGGCCCGAGAATTATATTCCTTATTCGTTAATCCAGTCTGTATCAGCTCCCGTTCAGGCCGGAGCCGCCCAGTGGGTGAAGCTCCCGGTTCAGTGGCAGCCAGAGTCACCGCGCAACGCATTCCTGATCGTCAAGGCCAATCCTTCACTGTCGCTGCATATGGCAGATGAGCCCGCTTCGGGAATACTCGCCTACAGGCATAGCGAGACCCCCGCAGCCTCGCGGGACTTCGGCGAGAATCCGCCTGCACAGCCCGTAGTGCAATGGGACAAAAAGAAGTATGACCACAAAGCCCCATGCCTACGCCTGTCTGCTCCTACGAGCGCCTTCGCCGCAGACAAAGTGATTGATGGCTACCTCCGTCCTTACGGCGGGCCGCATCAGTGGTCCTCTGACCGGATGTCCTCCGGCCAGCCGGAGTGGCTGGAACTGACTTGGAACGAACCCGTTACCATCTGTCAGGTACACATCACCTTCAATGACGATGTCAACGAGGATCTGATCAACCTGCATCACCATATCACAGAAGCCGAGATCCTGCCTACATTGGTCAAGGATTACCGGATCGAAGCCCATATCGGCGGGGAATGGACGGTGGTTACAGAAGCTCAGGGCAACCACAAGCGCAAGCGGGTACACACGCTGAACGAAGCTGCGGCCACCGGCCGCTTGCGGGTCGTGGTCCTGGAGACTAACGGCAGTGAATATGCAGAGATTATTGAGGTGCGGGTGTACGGTTAAATCGCTTTCAGGCATTATCTTGGAAAAGAATAAGAATCAGCAGGGGAGGGATTTCCGCAGGGCGGAGATTGCCTCCCTTTTCTGCATAAAGCTGCTGCAGAAATCTGCCCTTAATGTGGGATTACCCGCCTTATCCGGATGCGCCTATCAAACTATAATCAGGTTGTAAGCGAATACAGGAGGGATAAATAGTATTTTCTAAAAAATATGAAAGAGGTGTTCATTTATGTTAAGGAAGTTAAGGTTATTAAGTGCATTATTAATTTTTTGTATGGCCAATCTGTTACCTGTCTTTCCTTTGAACGCAAGCGCGGCGGGTACAATTGTAAGCTATCCGTTACCGTCGGTCTATACCACGACCAGTCAATACACGGTAACAGCAGACTCTACCAATATACCGGTAATCGACACTTCGGAGGTATTTGTAAACTATAATTATTGTAATTTCTCTTTTTCAGGTACGACTACAATCACAATAACAGCAAGTGAGCCAATCAATACCTATAATATTTCCCCCAAAGCTTTGGGAATCACTGCAGCCAAGAGCGGAAATACACTTACCTTTACACTTTCATCACCAACCTATCTTATCGTTAAAATCAATAACCTGAAGGATCTGGTGATTGCGGCAGATGCTCTTGAAACCAATGTTCCGGCTTCATCCGGTACAGGGATATACAATGTTAAAACCGGGTACGGTGCTGACAGTACCGGTGCCACTTTGGCTACAACTGCCATACAAAACGCCATTAATGCGGCTAACGCAGCAGGCGGCGGTATAGTATACGTTCCAGCCGGCGTGTACAAGAGCGGAAACCTTGTTCTAAAAAGCAATGTTTCGATTTATCTGGAGGGTGGTTCTGTTATAAGGGGTTCAGGAAATCCAAGCGATTACACTACCCATTTCCATAAGAATTCTCTGAATAAGGATGGAACCTGGTTTATTTATACCGAAACCAATGCAAACAATATTAAGATATACGGCAGGGGAACGATTGACGGCAATGGCCATTATATGAGAAATACAAACAATTATCTGAACAATATTCTTGTACCCTTGCAATGCAGCAACTTCACAGTTGACGGCATAACCATCAGAGACAGCGGTGGCTGGGCTACAATCGTTACAAGATCTAATAACGTAACCTTCCAGAATACCAAGCACTTCAACAACAATGAACTTGATTATGAGAATGATGCCATAGACATTCAAGAGAGCCAGAATGTACTCATCAAGCACACTGTTGCAGTATCAGAGGATGACACCTACTCCTTTAAGACCTGGGATGTAGCCACTACGGATATCGCTGCAAACTGGCCGGGAACTCCTGAAAACCAGTCAAATGTAGTGGTGGATGATGCTTTGGCCTGGAGCAGATGTGGAGCATTCAAGGTTGGAGATGGAGTGAAACAGCTTCAGGATGGCATCGTTGTTAAAAACTCTTATGTATACCGGTGCTGGCGCGCTTTAGCGGTAGGTCATCTCTATGGAACTCCAGCAGCACAGAACATCGTATTCGACAATATAGATGTAGAAGGTTTCTGGCCAAGATCCGGTGTTCACTCCAGATGGTTTGATCTTTCTGCAAAAACTGGTCCGATCAAAAATGTGGTCTATAATAATATCAATTTACGCGCTTTGGGTGAAGTTTCAATAATGAAGGGTTGGAATGACACATCTACGGTCTCCGGAGTGACATTAAACAATGTTCGCGTCGGTGGAGTTGCGGTAAATAATTTGACAGATTTGAAAATAACAGATACGAACAGCTATGCTGCAGAGCCAAAATTCAACACATTGAAATTTGAAGCGGAAGGCTATAACCTTAGTTCAGGTGTTATGTCCTATGAGTCAAGCACGGACGGAGGGCTGGATGTGGGTGGAGGCAGTAATGGCGACTATATAGCATTTAAAAATGTAGACTTTGGCAGTACAGCTAAAACAAGTATTGATATGAAGGTTGCATCCGCTAACTCCGGCGGAAAGATAGAATTCCACTTGGACAGTCCTACAGGCCCTATGCTGGGTTCTTGGACGGCAGAAAGCACAGGCGGATGGCAGACATGGTCCCTCAAGAATATCCCGCTTAATGCCGGGACAGCGGTAGGAACTCATACGGTATATGTTACTTTTGTGAAATCAGATTCAACCACAGTTGCCAATTTAACTTGGTTCCAGTTCAAATAGAATGGAAACGGTTTGATGTATGCTAAGCAGGGCCTGACTGTGGTCAGGCCCTTGTTTGGCGTATACGGGACTTTTGCCGGGGGGCGGGGATTACTGCTCCGTCCACTGCTCAAAGAGGTTGTACAATTCATCAAGGCGTTCCTCGTCTTCGGCCGCGAACATTAGCAGATGGCCCCCGTTGTTGTTCATAATCACAATCAATTCACCCGGCCGGCCAAAAAAGCGCACGCCCGTGTACAAATCTGAATCGGCTAGGCGGGATGGAAAGTTCTGCTCAATTCGCTCTGCAACAGCCTCATCGATATCCCAATATTCTTCGCTGCTATACTCCATCGCCAGCACTGCCTGCAAATGGGCCATGGCCAGCAAAAATTCCTTAACAGACGAACGCAGGCGCTCCCATTCCTCTCCGCTGCGCACATAGACGGGAGGATTATCGAGCTTCATATCCGCTGCACGGATTCCCCACACGCAGGCTTCTTGATTTTCGGTATAAAAGATGCAATAGTCTTCTTCCATATAACGCGGAAAATTGTGAGGCTGAACCAGAAAATCCTGAGTCGCGTTCAATGCAGAGTGGGCCCCAAGCTCCGTATAGTACGCCCGCAACACCTGCGGAATATGCCCGTAGCGTTCCATCCACGGCGTTAACGATTCATTATCGAATCCGCACGGTTCCGTAATGCGGAACAGCTCTCGAATCGCTGTAAAGTCGGTCATTACTTATCTCTCCCCGTTCGTCGAATAATTGTTAAATATTCAAGTATGAATTAATGTAATCTTAACATAGATCATTGGGGTGCGGGTGTACGGGTAACCGGCTCCAGGAGACAAGTGAAAAAAAGCCTAATCCTTTGGCGTACATGCTCAAGGATTAGGCTTTTTGCAGTTTATTTTAACGCTTCATATAAAGCAATAAGAGCCAGGGACTGTCCGTATGCCATCGGCATGAGGTTAATGTTCTTGTAATGATCCTTATCCATTCCCATCCCGGTTCCGGCCGACACATTCAGCACGGTTCCATCTCCGCTAATATTTTGACATACCGATTGAATGGCCTTGTCTGCCGCAGCCTGATAGGAAGAATCCAGAATACCGGCCTTGATGCCTTTGATAATACCTGCGGCAATAGCGGCCGACCCGGATACCTCTTCATAGCTGGACGGGTCCTGCAGGACTGTATGCCACAGACCGGAAGCTGCCTGGAGGCATACCAAGGCATTGACCTGAGCCGTATACGTATCAATCAGAAACTTCCGGATACCCGGGCTAATCGAATCCTGGCAGGCTTCCAGGTAATCGACGATCCCATAGGTGAACCAGGAATTGCCGCGGCACCAGAAGATGCTGCCGAAATTATCATTACGCTCGAAGCTCCAGCCGTGGAAGAACAGGCCGGTATGCTTGTCGAACAAATACTTGATATGGAGCAAAATCTGGTGTTCAGCTTCATGCCCCCACTCCGGCCGGTTAAACTTGCGCCCCGCCTGGTTAAGAAACAGAACCGCCATAAAAAGCGTATCAATCCATAACTGTCCATTGTGCAGGTGAATTCCATCCCGGTTGCCAATGGCAGTGACCGTATGCTGAAAGCCGCCTTCTTTGGTTTTGGGCAACTCATGAATGAGCCAATCCGCATGCTCCCGGCATAGCTCTTCCAGTTCGCTGGAAGGCTCCAGCTGATCCAGGAGCAGCACCAAAGGCAAATAAGGAGCTGTCGTATTAATGTTTTTGGAAGGCAGTCCCGCCTCCAGATTACGGAAATACCAATTCTGAAAGAATTCCATATAACGCGTATCGCCGTAAACCTTCTGCAGCTTGTAAAGACCATACAGACCGACGCCCTGCGGCCAGTCCCATTCTTCAATTCCGAAATCCCGTTGCACAATCCCTACTCTTGTATCGGCCTGAACCACGGTTTTATCCTTTTCATAGTCACTGCCGCCCAGATTCATCAGCTTATCTACTACCAGCCCAATTTTTTGAAGCAAAATTTCATTTGTCATGGATTCCCAAGCTCCTTGTCATTCAATATGTTCCGGTTAAATGGTCCGCAGATGCCATTGATTATTAATTTCTTTAATTAACTTCGTATCGCATTTGGGTGTCCGATCATAGGCCAATAGACCGTTAATTTCTTGCTCCACATCGGTCAACTGCGTATAACAATAACCATAAATAATCTTAGAAGCGTATACCGCCTTCATGATTCTTGCATATTCCAGAACAAGATCCTCTGAGGATTGTGCGCTGGTATATCCCCAGCCATCGTCAGCGCCAGCCTTATAGCTTATCCCGCCGAATTCAGTTAAAAGGATTGGCTCTCCCCGATGCTCATAACCATCTGCATATACACTGCGGGCGGACGGCTTGGAAGCAAGCAACGTTTCCTTCGTGGACAGAATCCGCTTGAATTCTTCATACTTATCGGTCTCATCTGCTCTGCCATGCTGATAATTATGAACCGCACAAAGGTCAGTTTGTGTCATTTCCCAGCCATCATTCGAGATCACTAACCGGGTATCATCCAAGGAATGAATAAGACTATACATGGCTAAGCTGTGATACTGCTGCTGCTTATTCGATTTCACCATCGGAATTCCCCAGCTCTCGTTAAGCGGAACCCAGGCCACAATAGACGGATGATTGAAGTCACGGTCAATAATTTCAATCCATTCTTTGGTTAACCGGGCTACAGCATCACTATTGTAGGAGGGGCTGGCAGCACATTCTCCCCATACAAGGAACCCTATACGATCTGCCCAGTATAAAAACCGCGGGTCCTCTACCTTTTGATGCTTACGGCAACCGTTGAACCCTAATTCTTTGGCTAATTCAATATCTTGCTTCAGGTGTTCATCCGTGGGCGCAGTAAGCAATCCTTCCTGCCAATACCCTTGGTCGAGTACAAGCTTTTGATAATAAGGTTTGTTATTCAGATAGACCATACCGTTCTCTGTATGAACCTTCCGCATGCCAAAATACGATCGTATACAATCCACCTCAACCGCATGATCGTACAGCTTCATTTCAACATCGAACAAATTGGGAGTTTCCGGAGTCCAGGTCCAGCCGGCGTTATGAAAGTTTGTCCGGAAGATTTTCAAGCCAAACAGATCTACCGTTCTACGTGTTATGGGCTGCAGCAATCGTACTCGATCCTGAATAACAGGGACTCCCCGAAAAGAAATACGAATATCCACATCTAATTCCTCTGATCCATATCCCTCAGATTTAACTTCTATTCCAATGCCCCCCCGATCTACATCGGGCTCAAACTTCACCCGATGAATATAAACAGGGTTCACCGCCTCCAGCCACACGGTCTGCCAAATCCCTGTCGTGCGGGTATACCAGATGCTGTCCGGCTTCTCTACCCAGAACTGTTTGCCCCGGGGGATAGTCTCATCCGTTGAAGGGTCTTCCACATGAACCGTTACCTGCTCCTCCTGTCCGGTTAAGGCATGCGTAATATCAAAAGAAAATGAAGTATGTCCTCCCTCATGCATGCCGATATAATGACCATTTACATACACCCAGGCTCTATAATCTACCGCTCCAAAATGTAATATCACACGCTTCTGATACCAGTCCGGATCGAGTGTGAAATTGCGCTTATACCAGACATAGTCATGAAAAGTGGTATCGTGTATCCCGCTTGCAGGGGTCTGAAAAGCAAAGGGAACTTGAATGGTCTGACTGAAATTCTCACTTGGATCAAACCAGCGCTGTGCAGCTCCAACATTCTTATCATCAAATTCAAATTGCCATGCTCCATTTAAGTTAAGCCATGCGTCTCTAACTAACTGTGGACGCGGATATTCCATCCTGTGTGTCATCCAGCTTCATCTCCTACCCTATTAGTCTGCAACAATAATAGTTAACTTTTTTGCGTTTTTTACAGTAAACCATCTTTACAAGCAAGCAAATACTATCATGATGAAAGCGTTCTTTCAAGCCTGAATCAACGTTATTCGTGATTTTCAACTTTGTGGTATACAATAATAAATCAGCGCTCAACTGGACCTATTATTGTTAACAAAAAAGTTAACAATATGTTATAATGTTAGGCAGCCGCTAGAAGCTAGATTGATCCCGATGAGGAGGTATTTATGTTCTTAGAACTCGATGAGAATGGTATTTCTGTTTTGAAAGCACTGGCCTCTGACACCAGAGCTTCCATTCTCAAACTATTGTTACATACACCGCTTACGGTCAGTGAGCTCGCCAAAAAGCTAAATTTAAGCAAAGCCATCGTATCACGCCATATCCGGTTACTGGAGGACGCCAAGATCATCAAGCTCCAGGACAATTTAGAGGTTACAGATAGCCGAAAGAAGAATTTCATTCTTGCTGTGGATCATATTGCCCTCAACTTACCGAAGAAGCTCCATCTTCCTTTTAATGTAATTACTAATGAAATCAAGCTGGGATACTATTCTAATTTTTCAGTCACCCCTACTTGTGGATTAGCCAGCCAGGCGAAAGTCATCGGAAAGTTAGATGATCAACGAACCTTCGTCTCCAATGACCGGATTGATGCTTCTTTACTTTGGTTTGCGGAGGGCTTCGTTGAATATATGATTCCGAATGATTTCAACCGAAATTTCACAGCAGAATTATTAGAGTTATCCTTAGAGCTCTCTTCCGAGTTTCCTGGTTCCAACAATAATTGGCCCAGTGATATCGCTTTTTATATCAACGACGTTTTTTTAGGCACCTGGACGGCTCCGGGGAATTTCTCAGATGTGCGCGGGAAATTAACACCAAACTGGTGGGATAACGAACTAAGCCAGTATGGCCTTTTGAAGCATTTAAGAGTCACCAAGAAAGATACGGGAATAGACGGTCAAAAAATATCATCGGTTACCCTTGCCCAACTAAAGATCGAAGATTCCCCCTTCATCCGGTTGAAGATTGGTATTGATGATCACTCTAAGAACAAAGGTGGACTTACTATTTTCGGGGAGCACTTTGGAAATTATCCGCAGAATATGCTGCTTAAAATATTCTACACTGAAGCGGAATAATGAAGATTTAGGCTATAAGACGCACTTAAGACTTGAACTTGAAGCTTCATCGTCACTGCGGTGAACATTTGGACTTCCGGCCGCTGTTGCCCCCAGATTTCTTGATTTAAGCCGCTGTTCGCGGGTGAAATCCGGTGACAAAGGCGGTCGCTACCGCTCCTACAGTTCCAAATTTCCCCTCCGCTTCTTTTGCTTTTTGTTTTTTTCTTTAGTGCTTCTTATGGCTTCGAATCTCCCAAGGGGCTTACGCAAAAAGGCTCTCCATGAACGATGTACATCGTTTTGGAGAGCTTTGTATGGATAATATTCTGATACAATATAAGGACAAACCAAATTGGAGGTGCCAGCCATGCAATGGGAAGAGGTTCGTAAGATTTATCCCGATCAATACGTCAAGCTGCAAATCCTTGCATCACATACCGAAGGTAACACTAAATTTGTTGATGAAGTCGCACTGATCCGTGCTATTCAAGACCCCCAAGAAGCGACTAAGGAGCTGCTACAATCTAAGGACGGCGTGATTGTGTCACATACCGGAAGTGAAGAATTGAAGGTTGAGATTCGTGATTTTAGTAGACTAAGAGTGGCTCGAATGACCAGAATACTTACAGATGAACAAAAGAAGCTAACTTCGGTTATCTTCAAAGATGAAGGTGTTCTCTCTCAACTTCAACAAGCTCAAAAGGATCGCAGAGATGGAATTTCCACTTACAGTGACAGCGAAGAGGAGTTCGCCCAGTTACTGAACAATATCCAGAACGAATAAATAGCCTAACTTCTTAGCGTATTCGCTGTGGGTTAGGCTATTTTTTGTACAATAACTCTTCTGCCTCTCACGCTCCACGCATCCCCCATCATACTCCCTCCCCTCCGCCCATATACATAGGAAGAACGGTTCACAAGCTGGAAGGAGAGATGGATGCATGCCCGGTGATGATGAGATAAAGGCGCTGGAACGGGCGATTGCCGAGATTACGGAGATCGCTACCGGGTTCGGCCTCGATTTTTATCCGATGCGTTATGAGATATGTCCTGCGGATATTATTTATACCTTCGGTGCCTACGGGATGCCTACCCGGTTCGGACACTGGAGCTTCGGCAAGACGTTTCACAAGATGAAGTCACAATACGATTTCGGCCTGAGCAAAATTTATGAGCTGGTGATCAACTCTAATCCGTGCTACGCCTTCCTGCTCGACGGCAACTCCCTGGTGCAGAACAAGCTGATTGTTGCACATGTGCTGGCGCACTGCGATTTCTTCAAGAACAATATGCGCTTCTCCATGTCCAACCGGGATATGGTCGAGAGCATGGCAGCCACTGCCGACCGGATCAATGATTATTCAGTCACCTACGGCACTGATACGGTCGAGGGCTTCATAGATTCGGTGCTCGCCATCCAGGAGCATATCGATCCCAGCCTGATTCAGCCGCGCAAGCTGGGCAAGACCCATCTGCTCGAAGCCAAGATGAAGGAGCGTAAGGACTCCCCTCCCGGCGGGCCTGGACCGGCTAATGCTTACAGTGAGCTGTGGGATCTGGAGAAGAGTACTGACGTCCCGCCAGTGCCGGAAACCGCCGGCAAACGCACCTTCCCCCCGGAGCCGGAAAAGGATATCGTCTGGTTCATCCAGCAGTATTCCACCGCCCTGGAGGACTGGCAGCGCGATATTATGACTATGCTGCATGATGAAATGCTCTATTTCTGGCCGCAGATGGAGACCAAGATCATGAATGAGGGCTGGGCCTCCTACTGGCATCAGCGGATCATGCGCGAGCTGGACCTGACGTCTGAGGAGACGGTCGAGTACGCAAAGCTGAATTCGTCCGTGGTGCAGCCTTCCCGCCAGAGCCTGAACCCGTATTACCTGGGGCTGAAGATCTTCGAGGATATTGAGAAGCGCTGGGACCGGGACAAAATGTTCGAGGTGCGCGAGCTGGATTCCGACCTCTCCTTCATCCGCAGCTATCTGTCGAAGGAACTGGTGAACGACCTGGACCTCTATGTATTCGAGAAAAAGGGCCCGGAATGGAAAATTACCGATAAAGCGTGGGAGAATGTGCGCGACCAGCTGGTGCTGGCCCGGGTGAACGGCGGCTCCCCGTACCTCGTCATCCAGGATGCCGATTATGAGCGGAACGGCGAACTTTTGATTGCCCACCGATATGAGAGCATCGAGCTGGATCTGAAATATCTGGAGCGGACGCTCCCGCATATCTACGCCCTCTGGGGCCGTACCGTACATCTGCAAACTGTCGTAGAAGACAAAAAAGCCCTCTTTACCTATGACGGCAAGAAGGTGCAGCGGAAGTTTATGTAAAGGGTAGTTTTTAGTGACTCAACTTTCGCAGCCTGAAATCGGCAAGTACGCCTTGATGTAATTGGGCAGAGCGGCGATCCAGTGCTGGAGTTGACTTTTAATCATAGCGGATAGCTTTTTGCCGACTTGATTGGCGATCTCGTTCATCAATTCCACCAGTTGTTGTAAAGCTACTGCCCAATCCAAGGTACCCACTTCATCGCAAAGCAAATAAAACAGTCCACCGAGCGTCCGTTGATCGGTACTTTGCCGATGCTGCCAAGCCAGCAGTATATAACGGGAAAAGACAATGGTGGTATGGCTAATGAGCAGATCGTACGAACGACCTTGGAACTCTTTTTGCAGGCGTAGCAAGGATTTCGTGCATTTAAAAAAGACTTCGATATCCCAGCGTAAAGCGTAGATTTGAATGATTTCCGGTGCCGTCAGTGTGAGATCCGTCGATAGAATCGCGAGCCACTCGTTTTTCTTGGAGCGATGGCGAACAAAGACCACAACGACCGGAATACCAGGAACCAGTTCCGTATGAATCTGACGCAAAATATTCCGCTGCTTCCCTTGCACTTGTGTAGCGGATCGGTAAAGACCTTTGAGATCGACCCGCTTGCCATGAACGAGATATCGCTTGTTGTCGTTTTTCACCATGCCAATGACATGAAGACCTCGTTCCACCACTCGCCCGATTAAGGGCGCATGAGTGAACCAGCTATCCATGAGTACGTAAGTCGCAGAAACACCCGAGGCGATGGCCCGATCCAGCAGTTCAGAAACCAGATGTGGGGCCGAAAGAAGAGCTTCTTTTCGGCGTTTGTACCCAGAGGATCGCTTATCGATTTCCGGATGAATACCGGTTAGTCCAGCCTTCACGGAACTGAGCAAGGCGAAGTCCAAAGGGAGAAACGTATGGCCGTCCGACCAGCCTAAAGTCAGCATACGAAATCCCTTATAATAAGCACCGGTGGCGTGATCCTTGAACCGAGCCAGAAGTTCTACGGCTTTGCTGCGATTTCGTTCAAACATGGAATCGTCGACGATGAACACGGAAGTTCGCGTGACGGAGGTCAAGGTTTCGACTCGCTGAACGGTGTCGCTGCTGAGTGAAGTCAAGAAACGCCGCCAAGCAAATTGGCTGTGATTCAGAAACCGGTAGACGGCATCTTTGCCAGGAAACGCTTCACCTTTGGAACTTTCGAGCAGACGAAACCAGTTCTTCTGATGAAAAAGCAAGACAAAAACGAGCATAAATAGATGGGAACAGGTATAACCAAACGTCTTTTTGAATCCTGCTTTTCTCAAGTGCTTCAAGACACCGAGTTCCTGAAAAGCAGGTCTCATTTCAGGTGGGAGTTGATCTAGGGACGACTTTTGTTTTATCATGGAAGGGACACCTCTTCTGTGGTTTAGTGGATCTCGACAATCTCACTTTACCAAAGGAAGCGGTGTTTTTCTATGTTGGCAAGATCGCTACTTAAACCAGCTTCACCTTAACACCGGCTTGGGGTCAACTCAATTTTGACTCTGCGAAAGTTGAGTTAGTGATAATAAAATATTTCTTAGAGAGTCTATGCCTCACAGAGGCTAGACTCTATTTTTATGAGTGATCTACAGCGAAATCCTATTACTGATTGACTATGGCTACTCCACAAAAAGCAAATACTGCCCTCAGCTCAAGCAGTTGATGACATAAGAATAGCGAAATCTCAAAAGTTATGGTCACCAAACTGGATCGGATGAGCTGCCGACTGCTCGATTTGCTTACGTTGATCGATATGTTCCAGCAGCAACAAGTCGCGTTCATTTCGATCAGTGAATCGTTCGATACAAACACGCCATCAGGCCGTTTAACACTTCAGGTGCTTGGTGCTGTCGCGGAATTTGAACATGAACGCATTCGAGAGCGTGTACTGGATAATATGTTCCATGCTGCCAACCAGGGCAAATGGCTGACCCAGAGTCCATATGGATATCGTCTTGAAGAGAAAACACTTGTCATCCATGAGCCTGAGGCAAAAACTGTGCGGCAAATGTATGATCTATACCTCAATCAAGGAATGGGATTCTTCGCTATTGCCAGACAACTGAACGAAGAGGCTATCCCTTCCAGGCACAATAAAGAATGGTCGATTCGTTCCGTTAAACTACTGCTTACCAACCCTGTCTATAAAGGTACTTTTGTATGGAATCGTGTGGATTCAAGCATGAAGAAAAGAACCATAAAGGACAATAAAGATTGGATTGTCATTGATGATTGCTTACCCGTAATTATCGACAAAAACACTTGGGAAAGAGTGCAGAACAAAATGAACAGACCGAGCATTGCCCCCGCGCCCCGACCAGCTCCCATTTCTCGGAGGCATACTGAAATGCTCAAAATGCGGATCGGGGTTGAGCATTGGCTGGTCAGGTTAACGAGATCGACGTTATCGCGTCTACCGCTGTTCTACGAATAAGAACAAAGGAACATACACGAGCAAGCAGTACAAGGCTGACGAAGTGGAGTCCTGGTTTTTGCAGGGGTTAGCAGGTTTGTCTGATTCACTTAGCCTTGACCTGGTTCCTCATCTTGTTGAGAAAGCCCGCAGCAACCAGAGCAGCCGTAGAGATCAACAATTCACCGCTGCTAAAAACCGTTATTAGCGAAAGGTCGAAGCTTATACTGCTGGATTGATCGAGTTGTAGGATTTAAACGAGGAGAAGCAGCGGATGGAGAGGATTATTCAGGAGAATCAGAGTTCGAATGAACAGGTAGAGAAAATACACGTGGAAGAGCTGAAGGAAATGCTTGAGAGCAAAATAAAGACGGTACTTGATGCGATAAATGTGCTAACTGTTGAGGAGGCTAAGGTACTGCTATGGACGTTGGTTTCGAAGGTAACGGTATTGGGGGGGGGGCGATATAGAATTGGTGCTGATTGATAATTTAATAGCATATGTATAAAAAATGGGTAAATAATGTATTACTAAACTCATTTAATAAAATTAAAATCAATTCCATATTAGAGATCAGAATTCAAATGAATAAAAAATATTTCACAAGGAGTGAGTATTTATGTATATAGATTTATTAGAAAACGAAATTAAAGAACTACTTGAAAAAAAGCTTATTCAACAAATCTCTCGATGGGAAAATCATGGTAAAGCAAATCAATTTTACTCTGATAAAATAGGGACCTATTATGCATATCATGAAAAAAACACTTCAATTCTAAAATCTGCCTATTCCACACCAGTTATTGTATTCAAATTAAATTAACTGCCGATAAGCTTATCGGCAGTTAATTATGTATTACCTTTTTAGAGCTCTAGAAATTCTATAATATCTTTTATCCAATGCATCTTTACCACCCTCCATTACCTCACAAACCGCTTCCCGTATATCATTTTTCTGCAAAGCACCACTTATTTGCTTTTGAATTTGACCACCTGCAAAATTCATTTGAATTATATTTTCAGCTGCCCCGTTTACAGGAATATTAGGATTATGAGTTATAACGATAACTTGTTGTTTCTTCTTGAATTGTCGTAAACTAGTTACAACAAGATCAGTAATGCGTTTTGTATCAAGATCTTCCTCAGGCTGATCAATTACTATTGGAGAATCATCAAGAAGTAACATTAATGACAACATTGCTGCGGTTCTTTGCCCAGCAGATCCCGTTTCAATATCCTCTTCTTTTCGATTATCCACTAATTTTAAGATTATTTTATCTTCAGGATACCATAAAAACATTCTGTCAGTATCTTCTGGAGTAGTACTAATCTGACCAAGCAAATGTTTCACGAAGGGTTTCCCAAAGCCCTTATTATCTTGATCTGATACGCTAACTACATTCGTGATGATTTGACGACGTTTTTCCCAAGGTTTATCACTTTTATGAAGCTCATACACTAGTCCACCTATTGAATTACCTTCATCATCTCTTTCTAAAATATCTTTTGTAAACTCAGTTCCTGACTTCCTTATAATACTTCTAAACTGTTGTTCAGCGTTATTAGAATTCCCCATAATACTCAAGTGAATTCGAATATTCTGATTCGCTCCTTGCCATTTTTTAATTGCTAGCTCTCTATCAGCCCTTAGGTTTTTTTCATGTAACTCAATATTATTATATATAGCTTTTATTTCTTCATTTTGTAAACCTAGTTGTTCTTCAATTTTTGCTATCTCATCAATCTTTTCCTTAAGTTCTCCTTGTCTTAACACAAGTAGCCTGTAAGCATTAGGGTTCTTTTCCCCACTTTCCTCTAATCGCTTTACAAACTGATTATATTTTTCTTCTTGTTCAATTCGGCTAGCTTGCCAAGGAATAGTTTCCGATGTTTGAGTCAATGTAATTTTTAATTCTTTTAAGTTAGCTAAATCGATTTTGATCTGTGACACTAATTTTTTATAATCATTTGCTTTTATTAAAAGAGGACTTAAATCGTTTCCCAGTGCTTGAAAGTCTTCAGAAATAAATATTTCTTCAGAAATGTCATTCAGAGCAACTTCAATAGCCTTTATGGATTTATCTACTTTAGTTAATTCCAATTTAATTTTTTCGTTCAGAGATTGTGTTTGTTGATATTCTTCAAGTAGTTGCTTATGACCTGAATCCTCAAAGATTTTCATTTTCGCAAGAACATCATCTAACTCCGACTTCAAATTTCCCTTTGTACTAATTTTTGATGTTAATTCTCTTTGTTTATTTCTAGCCTGTAGAAACTGTTGAGTTAATTCTTCTTTCTTTTCAAGCCATGCAGACTTATTAAACTGCTGGTCGACGATACTTAGAATATGATTAGGGTCTTCAGTTAAAGAATAAAGATGCTTTTGACTAAAGATTCGTATCGGAAACCGTGCATCAATATTACTACTTTCGTATTTTTGTACCCATTCTCCAGAATCATCCCTATGTTCCTCTATGATATTATTGTTATGCCAAGTTAAGGCTATACTACGACCATCTTTTTGCATTTCAATTCTTATTCTTGTATTTGCAGTTAGCATTCCTGTTTTGCCACGTTCCTTAGGAACTTGATTAAACTCTTTGAACTCCTCATTAACTTTATTTGGCAAACCTGTAATTTTATTAAGTGGAAGCCTCATGTATTCTATAATACTTGATTTCCCAGAACCACGCCCACCTATTACAGTGTTGAGCCATGGGCTAAAATTAACTTTTAAAGGTTGTGATCTCCCTGCTTTAGAACCGTGAATTACTTCAATTGACTGAATAAAAAATCTCTGTTGGAGATCATTAGGATTAACTATGCCTTTTTGACTATGAATTACACCATCTTCTCCGTCATGCAATGCTAGACGTAACGCCTCTAAATTTGGATACTCCATTTTAACCCAGGTAAAGCTTGATCCAACATGTGCAGGGCAGTGACTATCTGAACCTGCTATTTCTGAAAGATTTATTTTTGTGTCAATGTAAATCTGGGGTTTTTGATAATTCAAATCACATACTTGGATAGCAAGTAACCCATCTACGGATAGGCATTTCTTCAACGAGTTTCCTTCTTGCTCGTGAAATAATCCACGAACAATATCAACATGAGCTGGAATTGCAAGACCTTTCATATTGTGTATAATGTCAACTACTTCATTAAAGGACTTCTCCGTGCAATCATCCGAATCGCCTAAGGTTCCATTATATCCAGATCTGCTTAACAAATTACTAATGTGCGTCGAAGACTCAGAAGGATCGAATATTGCTAAAAGATGAATATTTCCATGAACTGTTATTTCTACACCAGGAAAAATAACAATTTCTCTAAACCCTATTACTTGTTCTTCTCTCATACAAATTAATTCATGCTTCAGTGTATCAACCCATTCACCTGAATTATGGTCAGTTACAGCAACACAATCAATTTCCTTTGTCATATGGTCCATTAACCATTCCCGAGGAGTTCGAGCTTTCAATAATATCTGCTCAGGCCCCTTCCCATAGTCAATTGAAATTGGAGTATGCGTGTGAAAGTCAAATTTCCACCATTTTGCACCGTAATATTGCATCTATTTGCCCACCTTTTTTAGATTTCACAGGTAACCATTCGACATATTAGGACTTTTTTCCTTTTTTTACACCGAAAAACCTCAAATCAGCAAGCACCTTATCAATACGAAGGCTGGGCCTCCTACTGGCATCAGCGGATCATGCGCGAGCTGGACCTGACGTCTGAGGAGACGGTCGAGTACGCAAAGCTGAATTCGTCCGTGGTGCAGCCTTCCCGCCAGAGCCTGAACCCGTATTACCTGGGGCTGAAGATCTTCGAGGACATTGAGAAGCGCTGGGACCGGGACAAAATGTTCGAGGTGCGCGAGCTGGATTCCGACCTCTCCTTCATCCGCAGCTATCTGTCGAAGGAGCTGGTGAACGACCTGGACCTCTATGTATTCGAGAAAAAAGGCCCGGAGTGGAAAATTACCGATAAAGCGTGGGAGAATGTGCGCGACCAGCTGGTGCTGGCCCGGGTCAACGGGGGTTCCCCTTACCTCGTCATCCAGGATGCCGATTATGAGCGGAACGGCGAACTCTTGATCGCCCACCGTTATGAGAGTATCGAGCTGGATCTGAAATATCTGGAGCGTACCCTCCCGCATATCTACGCCCTCTGGGGCCGTACCGTGCATCTCCAGACTGTTGTCGAAGACAAAAAAGCCCTCTTTACCTATGACGGTAAGAAGGTGCAGCGGAAGTTTATGTAAAGGAAAGTATGGGTTCGCACAATAAGCCGCAGTGTAGTTGCTATGTGCAATTACGCTGCGGCTTGTTTGAAAATATAGAATTTATGAAACGGTACCGTCCTTTAAGAGGACGACGAAGCCGTTTCTACTTGTCGTATCAGATTTCCATGTCAAACAGTTTGCCCAGCGGCAGCTGGAAATCCTTAAACACATTTGACCGCACGGTATCCTGCTCCGAATATAAGTCCCTCACCTGATATACGCCATCCTGCAGCGCATACACATGAACCGTCCGATTGCCGGGATCGACGATCCAATATTCCTGAACCTCATATCTCTGATACAGATTGAACTTCTCATTGAAATCCTTAAGAGCCGTTGACGGAGATAACACTTCGATAATCATTGTGGGCGCGCCGTGACAGCCATTCTTCGTAATCTGATCCTTAGAGCAGACCACCGACAGATCGGGCTGGACGACATGATCGGGCATTGCAGCAGAATCATCCTCGCTGAAGAACACATCGAACGGAGCGACAAACACATGACAGCTCTTATTTTCCAGGTGCGTACGCAATGCAAAATATAGCTCTCCTACAACATACTGGTACAGGGCTGTAGGCGCTGGAGACATATTATAGGCTTTGCCGTTAATTAATTCCCATACCCCATCCCATGACAACCAATCCTGATACGAATGCTGCTTCTGCTCATCCGGATTCGACACTTGGATCTGCCTCCTTCGCTTCCTAGCGGATTACGTGTAAGTGAATTATAACATGAATCACCGCCAATACTCAGCGCCCCTCTCCCCCCGATCCCCTGCTACAAAAAATACTTAAATATAAATTATCCCAATTTTGTTTTAATAGTATCCGTATGGGTTAAATATCTCCTGTGATTTATAATGGGTAATTCTGGATGGTCTATAATTACCCTCATACAGAAACCAGACGGGAGAGGACGTTAGTGAAAGTGAAACAAATGGCAATACTGTTGCTCATTATGTGTGTGATTCTGACAGGCTGCATGGGGGGCAGCAAAGAAGGAAGTCCAGCGCCTTCATCCAGCCCGGCCGCCACGGCAACTGCCGAAACGAAGAACAATTCGGGGAACCCTCCGCCGGAGGCTTCACAGACCGTGTACGATCTGAAGCAGAAGTATGATTCGGACGAAGCAGCTCACAGCCCAGGCATCATGCCTATGTATAATGTGGAGCAGGATATGGAATTCATCTTCAGATTCAATACCGATCTTGGCTCAGAAGCCATTGGCAAGACGTTATCTGTACATACCGATATCAAGGCACTGCCGGAGAGCAAGGTAGGAACCCTTGAAGACTCACAGCTTGTAGGCGGCAAAAGCGTATACTCCATCAAGCCGCTCGGCTTCGGCGTACTCCCTTCCGATTCCCTGCGCGAAGCCGGAGGCAGCTCCTGGGGGAATGCCCCCGTGTACTACATCCGGCTTAACTATGATCTGGATGCCAAATCGCCTACTCCGCTGAAGCAGCCGATTATAATTCCGTTTACGGTGAAATCGGATCTGCCTACACCGACTCTGGATGCCGACATCAGCCCTGACGGCAGACTGACTCTGGTGTGGAATGAGGTGCCGGGCGCTGAGAGCTACAATATATACAGCGCTTCGCATATCACGATGGAGAACACGAATGAGCCGCTCAGCGGTGCGGAGCAGGGCTATGCGGATCAGCGCCCGTTGCTGATTGCAACAGTGAAGGGCACTTCGTACAACGATTTCATGAAGGACGGCCGCGGTGCGCTCGGCATTGTGGATGAGACCATCATCAGCCTTCAGAACAACAATGTGCAAGGTGAATATTATGTTACTGCCGTTCAGGGAAACAAAGAGTCCAGGTTCAGCCGCTCGGTAGACACCGTGGCATTATCCAAACGGCTGCCGCGCACCGTGGCTCCTGAGGATAATATCAACCTGAAATCATTCAAGAATGCCAAAGAGCTGCCCAAAACCATACCGGTTCAGTTCATTGACGGCTCCAAAGCCTCAGTAACTGTTATGTACGACACCGCAGCTATCAGCCTTAAGTCTTCCGGTCCAACCGATGTCCCGTATAAGATTCAGGGCACCGCGCTCAAGGGATATGTCCAGGTCTCACAGCTGACGGAAGCAGACCTTAAGAGTCTTGCAGCTGCCCAGAGCAACAAGGCGAATCCGGGATATGTGGAGCCGCAGAATGACACGGATTATGTGCCTGCACCGGATGTACCGACCATCATTGACAACAACGATACCGGGAACGCCAGTGAACCTGGAGATAATGTTATCGACCAGCAAAAAGAAAATACCAAGAGCAAGGTAGAGGAAGGCAACAAACAGGCGGTTCCGGGCACCACGATACGGGCAGACCTGATTCATGCAGACTCTGCGCTGGAGGAGTATCTCGCGTTGACCCTGATTAACGGCGACACCGAAATCTCGCTGCAAGCCTTCCCGGAGGCGCAGAATGCCCGTACCCTGGTGGATGTAATTGAGAAGGTAGTCTACCAGAACCCGCTCATTCTTGGCTTCCGCGGCTATGGCTACGATTATGAGAAGCTGACGCTGAATGTGAAGTACGATGATTCTGCCGAGACCATCCGCTCCAAGCAGAAGGAGATTCTTACCGAGGCAGATAAAGTAATCGCTGCTGTGATCAAGGAAGGCATGAACGCAGATGAGAAGCAGATGGCGATCTATGATTATCTGAATGATAACACCGCCTATGACGATGCTGCACTGGAGAATGCCAAGGAGCAGGAGTTCAAGACAGTAGATGCGAAGTATAACGATTCCTTCAATACCTATGGCATTCTGGTTAAAAAAGTCGGCGTATGCATGAGCTATGCCCATACCTTCCAGCTGCTCTCTGATCTCGTCCAGGTCCCTTCGATGGTCGTCACAGGAACCATGAGCGGCGTGAATCACGCCTGGAACAAGGTGAAGATCGGCGACGAATGGGTCAACGTTGACCCGACCAATAACGCCACCAATACCGGACTTCCTTATTTGCTCTATAACTCCAATGACACTACAGCCTCCGATGTAGAGTATGTGATGGACAAGGCCTACTGGCTGGACCATGAGCTGCCTCTGTTCAAGGCCACCAGCAATGCTAACGATTATTACGTGACGCAAGGACTGGAAGTAGATTCCCTGGAAGCCTACAAGACCAAGCTGGCCGAACAGCTGAAGAAAGGCGAGACGCTGGTAGTCCTGCGCGTTCTGGGTAGTACCGACAGCTCGGAGCTGATGCAGAAAACCGCCGAGGTCATCAAGCAACACGATGCCACTAAGCTGGATAGTGCAGGCATGGTTGAACTGGGAAGCTACGTGGCGGTTCAATTGGATGCCGCAGCCGGGCAGTAACAATCGCAAGAAAGGCAAGCCCCGCAGCAGGGGCTTGCCTTTTTATGTTTAGTTCCAGATATACTGCATCTTTTTATACCCGACATCCCATATTTTCAAGCCGCCTTTAATCGTGATCTTCAGCTCTTCCCCCGGCTCAACCGGCATCTCGTATACCACAGGGTACTGTTCAGGATTAGTACGCTGATAATCTCCAGTATAATTAAAGATCTCCTGGCCATCCCGGGTAATACTGATCTCACCGGAATAATCCGTTGGTTCAGGGTTTCCGAAAGTGAAGCAGAAAATGGTCCGGCCTTCAGACTTGTACGTGAACGTTCTGGAATCCTCGCCTTCCACTCCATACAGGTTTGAACCGGGCGTCACCTTCTGTCCGTTGATTTGAATACTGCCCGGTTTGTCTCCTGTGGATGAATTGCCCGAGGTGTCCTTCCATTCAGTGATCGCCGTAAACGGACCCTCTACTTTTGTTATTATTTTGTCTACCGCCGCGCCTAGTCCCCATAAAGCTATAAAAAGGACCAACCCCGATAAAGCCGTTGCCACCAGATTGCGCCCGAGGCTCCGGTAACGGAAACCAAGCTTGTACGCCCCAAAACCGAGAGCTGCGCCAATCGAATTCTGAAGAGCGTCGTTGATATCGAAGCTGCCCAGGAAGGTAAGAGCCTGGAGCGTTTCCAGCACAAGAATCGCGATGAAGAACAAGGTGATGAACCGGACGAAGCCGACCCGGTACAGCCATGGAATCAATATACCGAAAGGAATAAACGCAATCGTGTTCCCGAACCCCACCAAATCCATCAGGGTTGGAGGCATAAGATCAGATGGAGACGGCAGCTTAAGGAAGTTATCGGGCATGAAGATAAAGGTGTAGATGGTATGATCCGAAGCCTCTCCTCTGCCGAAAGCGAAGAACATAAAATAAAGCACAATAATGGTATAGACTACAGTTACAGTTAGTAAAATCTTGCGTTGTTTGACCATGGTTAGCTCCTCCATCTCTATTTTTCCACATATTACTATAACTTATTTGACAATTTCATGAAACCCGCGCCCCCGCACTGGAACATAAATCTCCATCACGGAATCCACGCGGGCGTGACAGCGCTCATCGT
This sequence comes from Paenibacillus sp. FSL H8-0332, assembly GCF_037963835.1. Lineage (NCBI taxonomy): Bacteria > Bacillati > Bacillota > Bacilli > Caryophanales > Paenibacillaceae > Paenibacillus > Paenibacillus sp. FSL H8-0332. The sequence continues at coordinate 1,725,037 of NZ_CP150145.1, read as the reverse complement.
AGAATTCAAAGTTCAGCTTGTCCTCGTCGTGCATATAGCCGCTGCCCGGGAACCAGTCCTCGAAGATATACCTCCAGGTACTCTTGACCACCTCAGCAAAAGTCTCCGGTCTCGCCTCATCGGTAGCGTCCACCGGAGGTGTCGTGAATACCACGTACTGCGCCGCCGGTACAACAGCCGTAAGCATGTCAGGAGTGACCTTACTGAAGTCCTCCACTATAACCCCCAGCAGATACACAGCATTACCGCCAGCATCTGACGGTATACATAATCCGACCTCCCCGTGCTTCGGCGGATTCAGCTTCGCGTACATCTGATCCTCCAGATTGTCGCCCTCATAGTAATACCAGAAGGAAGCGACATCCTGCGTAGCATTCCCCGCCTCCACATTCGTCTCAATCCCGTAACCCGCTACGTTAAAAGCAGGCCGCTCCACCCTCACCGGCTCTGCCATATAGGCCCTGATCTCATACTCCAACCTGTCCCGGAGATATCCGCTCATCCGCGCCGCATACTGGGAGGGGCTGTAGCCGTAGGTCTTGCGGAAGGCTTTGGCGAAGCCTCCGGGTGTCTCGAAGCCATATTCCAGCGCAATCTCCGTAATCTTCCGTCCGTTGAACAACTCTACGGCAGCCCGTGACAATCTTCGGGTGCGCACATATTCCATGACCGGCATGTCCTGAGACTGGCTGAACATCCGGCAAAAATGGTACAGCGAATACCCCGCATACGCCGCAATCTGTTCCGCTGTCAGCGGGTCCATAAGATGCTCCTCAATATAATCAATCGTCTGCCCGATTTCCCTGCTGTAATTCAGTGACTCCACCGGCCTTTCAGTATACATAGGTGAATCCATTATAGCAGACGCCGGCCTGCGGGACTGATCCAGCCTTGCTGTATCCTCAGGATTACTCCAGACCCAAGCAGGATGCCTGCGGCCCGGTCAGCGCTGTATATCCGTCAAGCCTTTCATAATGAATTCCACTATATAATCCAGAAGCTGCGGAAAATGGCTTGCCCCGATCTCTTCCTTATGAATGTCGATATACGGTATAGAGTTAAACAAGGCGAGAATCATCCCGTCTTCCAGATCCGTTCTGATTTTCCCCTTGGACTTCCAGTTCCGGATTAACTCCAGTATGCCGCTATTCATCATCTCATGAATACCTTCAATCCCGCCATGCGCATAGAATTCCTTCTCCAGCTTGCTGAAGAGTGCTTTATTGTACCATTCCTTCAGAATGGGGTGCTCATTCATCCCGCTGTAATTATGCTCCATCATCTGCTTAAGCACCTTGGCTGGCTCATCGTCCACATTGACCTTCGCCATCATGCTCCGCTTCAGTTCCTCATTCTCCCGCAGATAGATCTCTATGAACAGCTTCTCTTTGGAAGCATAATAATTATAGAACGTGCCTACGGCATATCCGCACAGCTTGGTGATGTCGGACACATTGGTGTCCTTGAAGCCTTTGGAGTTGAACAGCTCTGTACCGCGTCTGAAAATCTCTGCCTTCTTATCTTCCATCTGCCAGCCCCCAGCCTTGAGTGAATATTATTAAATTCATTCATTCAATGTAACATAGCCTTACAGGCATTACAATGTACTTTTATATTCAGCTGACACGTATCACTTCCAATTTTGGTGAATAGGCTATTGTAATGAATTCAAGAATGGAGGGTTCCCGCATGAATTACAGGAACGAAGATTCGAACAGTCCAGTTCACCCGTCAGGCTATCGGCATCTGCCGCAGCCCTACCCTTATTCGCATTATCACTACCTGGTACGTTCGGAGTCCGCTGAGGAAACCGCTCCGAGGATGGCTCAGAAGTCTGCAACTGCCGGGAATACGCAGACTGTCCGGGCCTCCGAACCTCCGGCCGCTCCAAATAAGCTTGAGCATGACCATCCGGAGGACAAAATGGACGGCTGGCAGCAGATTCAGAATGCCAGCAAGCCGCAGACGGTCCTGGAAGACGGACATCCGGCTGCCGCGAACAAGCCGGTGGAAGGCCATCCCGGGACAAGTGAGGTCGGCGGAAAGGGAATTCATGTCGATGCGGGAGGCGAGTTAGGGGGTAAACACGGCATCGGCTTGAATGCCGGCGGAAAGCTGGCATACAGCGGCGCAAGTATGCAGGCAGGCGGCCATATCGGCAGCAGCTCCTATGGTATTGAAGCACAAGGCGATTCCCATGTGGGCAACGGGCAAGGCCTCGGCGTGAACGCTGAAGCCCAGGCCTTCGGCAAATACGGGGTGGCCGCACAAGGCAAGGCCCAGCTCGGCGGCGGGCAAGGCGCAGTTGCCCAGATGGGCGCGCAGGCCGGGGGCGAACACGGGCTTAATGCAGATGCGGGTGCTCATCTGGGCCTTAGTCAAGGTGCCGGTTTTGACTCCCATGTTCAGCTAGGCGGCAACAAGGGCATCGGGGCTGAAGCCAAGGCCCAGCTCGGTGGCGGCGAAGGCGCAGGCATCGGCGTGGGCGGACAGCTCGGCAAATATAACGGCGAGTTAAGCTTCAAGATTGGCGGCAAGCAGCAGGAGCCTAAGGATTCTCAGGAGGATTAGAGGCTTCCAAGCGAATAAGGAATCATCTGATCCCTAGACAACATAAAGGGAATATCCTTAAGCCATCATGATGGCCTGGGATATTCCCTTTTTTGCAGAACCCGTATGTCTAAGTGGAGCTGTGTCAGCGGTTCAGCAGGCTTCCGACATATTTCAGCAGCTCATTGGCGCAGATCGGGCAGTAGTTATGCTCATCAATCAGGCGGCGGCTGACTTCGTTGATCCGTTTGAGCTGGCTTTCATCCGGTGTCTTGGAGGAAGTGGTGATTTTGACAATATCCTTGAGATCCGTGAACAGCTTCTTCTCGATGGCTTCCCGCAGCCGGTCGTGATTGTTGTACTCGAACTTCTTGCCCTTGCGGGAATAGGACGAAATGCGGATCAGTATCTCCTCGCGGAAGGCCTTCTTCGCATTCTCCGAAATACCGATCTGCTCTTCAATGGAGCGCATCAGCCGCTCATCCGGCTCCATCTCTTCATCGGTAAGCGGGTCGCGGATTTTGGACCAGTTGCAGAAGGCTTCAATATTGTCGAGATAATTCTCGAACAGCGTTTTGGCGGATTCTTCAAAAGAGTAGACGAAGGCCTTTTGCACTTCGCTTTTGGCGAGAATATCGTATTCCTTGCGGGCAATGGAAATAAAATTCAGATAACGCTCGCGTTCCTCCTTCGTAATCGAAGGATGCTGATCCAGACCGTCCTTGATCGCCCGCAGCACATCCAGCGCGTTCATGCACTGCAGATCGCCTTTGATCAGGGCGCTGGAGATCCGGTTGATGACATAACGCGGGTCGATGCCGGACATACCTTCATCCAGGTATTCGGTCTGCATTTCCTTCAGGTCCGCTTCCTTATAGCCCTCAACCTCTTCGCCGTCGTACATGCGCAGCTTCTTGATCAGATCCATGCCCTGCTTCTTGCTCTCCTTGAGCCGGGTCAGGATCGAGAAGATCGCTGCCGCGCGCAGCGCATGAGGGGCAATATGCACATGCTTCATATCACTCTGGCCGATGAGCTTGGCGTAGATTTTCTCCTCTTCCGAGACCCGCAGATTATAGGGAACCGGCATGACGATCATGCGGGACTGGAGCGCTTCGTTCTTTTTATTGGAGATGAAGGACTTATATTCTGTCTCATTCGTATGGGCCACGATGAGTTCATCAGCACTGATTAGCGCGAACCGCCCGGCCTTGAAGTTGCCCTCTTGGGTCAAGGACAGCAGGTTCCACAGGAACTTCTCATCGCATTTCAGCATTTCCTGGAATTCCATCAGGCCGCGGTTGGCCTTGTTCAGCTCCCCGTCGAAGCGGTAAGCGCGCGGATCGGACTCCGAGCCGAATTCGGTAATGGTTGAGAAGTCGATGCTCCCCGTCAGGTCAGCGATATCCTGCGACTTCGGGTCGGAAGGGCTGAATGTACCAATCCCCACCCGCTCCTCTTCCGACAACAGCACCCGGACCACGCCAACCTGTTCAATGTCCCCGTGGTACTCATTCTTCAGCCGCATCTGGCAGGACGGGCATAGATTGCCTTCAACCCGTACGCCAAGTTCCCGCTCAATCTCCGGACGCAGCTCCAGCGGAATCAAATGCAGCGGGTCCTCATGCATCGGGCAGCCCTCAATCGCATACACCGCACCCGCATCCGTACGCGAATATTGCTCCAGGCCGCGCTTCAGCAGCGTTACCAGCGTTGACTTCCCTCCACTGACCGGACCCATCAGGAGCAAGATCCGTTTGCGCACATCCAGCCTTCGGGCTGCGGAATGGAAGTATTCTTCCACCAGCTTCTCCACCGCACGATCCAGTCCAAAGATCTCCTGTTCAAAAAACTTATACCGTTTACGTCCGTTGATGTCCTCGACGCCGTGTGACTTGATCATGTCGTATACGCGGGAATGAGCCGTTTTTGCGGGAGAGGGGTCTAGTCTCAGCAGTTCTATATAGTCCTTGAAAGTGCCGCTCCACGCCAAACGGTCGTTCTCAGCCCGATACGAAGCTATACGCTCAAAAATATCCATGGCTCGCTGCCTCCTCTTGCGCTCCTACTTGCTCCACCAAGCTTAGAAAGTGTATTACATACCTATGCGGCGAGCCCGGAATAGTTGACCTCTTTTTTGCTGTGCTATAATAGAGAATCATGAATTCTCTATTATAATTACGCTGCAATCCAGGGCAGGAGTGACAACCAATGGCGATCAAGCAGGAAACGGAGCTGTATGCTCCTTTGAAGGGATTTTTTGAACGGCAGGGCTATGAGATCAAGGGCGAGGTGCGTACCTGCGATCTGGTCGGTATCCGGGAGGACGAGGCCCAGCCGCTCATTGTGGAGATGAAAAAATCGTTCAATCTCGCCCTGCTGCTGCAGGGGATTGAACGGCTGCGGCTCAGCCCTAACGTCTACCTCGCGGTAGAACGCGTCAGGGAGAAGAAAGGCGCGGTCAACCAGCGCTGGGGCGAGCTCAGCGGGCTGTGCCGCCGCCTGGGCCTCGGGCTGATCACCGTCGTCTTCTACAAGACGAAGGCCCCGCTCGTCGAGGTGCTCGTGGAGCCGGGCGAGGCGCCGCCGCAGGCCCGCAGCGCCGTGCGCCGCCGCGAGCGTCTGCTCTACGAGTTCCGCGAGCGCAGCGGGGACTACAACACCGGCGGCAGCACGCGCGTGAAGCTCGTGACCGCCTACCGCGAGAAGGCGCTGCGCGTCGCCCTCGCGCTGCAGGCCCTGGAGGCCGAAGCCGCTGATGCGGCCGGCCTCGGCAGGGGGCGCGCGGCGCTAAGCGGCGCGCCGGGCACTGCCCTGGCCGCCGGGGAGACGGCGGCCGCGGGGACGGTAGCAGCGGCGGGGGATGCCGCTGCGGGTGCGGGCCCGGCGGCTGCGCTCAGCCGGGCGGAGGCACCGCGCGGCATAACGCCCGCCGCGCTGCGTAAGCGGAGCGGCGTGCCCGGCGCCGCCGCGATCCTGCAGAAGAACTACTATTCGTGGTTCTTCCGGGTGGGTCGCGGCCGCTACACGCTCACGGCCGCCGGAAGGGCAGCGCTGATCGAGTATGCCCGGGTCGCGGAGATCAGCGCCGCCAAGCTGTAGGCGGCGCGCCCGGGGGAGCGCCTGACGGGATTCGCCCGGCGCTAACCGCGCCGCCGTCCTATCCTTTTCAGCCACTCCCGGAGGAACCGCTCTCACGGGATTCGCCCGGCCCCAACCGGGAAAGCCGCTCCGGGATTCGCCCGGCGCCAACTGCGCCGTCTATCCATCTAAGCGACGCCTTCCGCTGGGCCCGGGCAGCAACGCTTGAGCTAGCTACAACCCCCGCCTGGGGTGCCAAACTGGCTGCGTACCAGGCGTGCTGCCTAGCTTACCAGTGCTGCTTCTGGCGGATGCGCCTATAATACGCCCAGCCACGCTCACTTCCAGCGCCATATCCCTACAGGCGAATCGCGTACCCGTTCCACCTGCCCAACAGCAGGTGGAATTTAGGCACTTAAATTCACTGGTTTATCCGGTCCAAAAAGATTAGTTGGATAAATACAGACTGTTGAAAAAGCCGATTTTCAAGCTGCTACCTTCCTGGGAATTCCTAAATAATAGGTAAAATCAGAAGATCTATCGTTTGTCAGATCCAAATGCAAAACGTAGGCCTCCTTTTTGGCTAAATGCCGGGCTATTTTCTTCAGATTCTGCGTAATAGCCGTCATCAACGCCTGCTCCTGTGCCTTGGCTTTGCCTCGCATCCGGCATCGACGGTACCCATGGAGGTTTTTGGCATCAGCAAAGCTACGCTCAATGGTTTGAGCGCGGTACTTGTAGATCTTTTCGCCTTCCTGACTTTTCTTGTTTTGCCGCACTTTTTCTTTAAAGTCCTCCCATACATGCCGCTGAATCAAACGCTCGTGCTTTTGGTTTTCAGTACATTGTGTCAATGTTGGGCAGCTCCTGCAGTGCTTCTTGGGCGAGATATACTCATCATAACCATTACGGTTTGTCGTTCGGTACGTGAGTTCTTGCCCTAAGGGACAGACATATACATCTTTTTGCGCATCATATGTGAAGTCTTCTTTCGTATAAAAGCCAGGCTTGCTAGGGGGTTTACGCTCGGCAATGACCGTCATCCATGAGATCGTTTGCTTGCAAATATGGGGGACCATGTAGCCTGAATCCAAGGCGATGGCCTCCAGCGTGTCGCCAAAATCAAAGGTCTCCAGTTGCCGGTTCAAACGTTCCATATATACCGTGGAATCATTGACATTGCCTGGCGTCACATACACATCGGTAATCATATTGTATTTGTGGTCCACCGTCCGGTGGTCCAGGTAAAAGAACCCTTCCGGTTTGTTATTCCTGCTCATGTAGCCGCTCTCGGGATCGGTCAGACTCACCTTTTCCTTTTTCGGTTGCTCCTCTGCCGCTCTTTTACGTAGAGGAGCCAGGGGCTTTTTTCCATGAGCCTCCCGGCTTTCTTGAACGGCCTGGTCCAATTCCTGCAGATAGGCCTGAGGCGACGCGCTTGTGATTTGTTGCGTGTAACGATTGTTATTGGCATTGGCCTGGATATGCGTCGAATCGGTGATAAGAAGCCGTCCCGCAATCATGTGGTGAGAGATCGCAAGCCGTACCACTTCGTCGAAAATATCCTGAAAGACGGTCGTTCCCTTGAATCGTCCATTGCGATTGGAACTAATCGTGGAGTGGTCCGGAACGCGGTCGCTGAGACCCAGGCCCAAAAACCAGCGGTAGGCCAGGTTCACACCAATGTCTTTCTCCAGAATCCGTTCAGAGCCGATGTTAAAGAGGTAGCCAATCAGCATCATTTTGAATAAACGGATGGGAGGAATCGAGGGTCGCCCTTGGAATTCGCTGTAAAGGGGGCGTACCTTTTCGGTGATGAACGAAAAATCCACATGTTTTTCGATCAAGCGAAGGAGGTGATCGGGAGGGACCAATTGGTCTAAACAAACAAGCTCCATTTGATATTTCCCTCTATCTCCATGATCCTTTTCGTTTAACATAAGACACCGCGCTTTCCAAATAAAGTTACCTATATTATACCAGATTAACGCGGTGTCGTGTGAAATAAAGACTTTTTCAACAGTCTGATAAATAGCATTTATTTTCTGTGATTCTGAGCCCCATTAGCGTATCCCGGGCGAGTAGATGTACTTTTTCCAACTAAACTCCTGAATTTCAGGATTTCAGCATAATTAAGTATCCTTTTTCCAACTGCTATTACGTTAGGTTGGGAACGGTCACCAGGATGGCCCGACCTGGACTATTCCCCATCCACCCGCGCCCCAAAAAAGCTACAACTGTAAGCTCCTGCAGACGGCCCACGGATGATCCGGCGCAGGTTGTTCCGCACACAGTATCGCTGCAAAGCTGCGGCGCGACAACTCCAAAAGCCCGCTCACCCCCAACCACACTCCCCGCTCACTCCCTACACACTCCCCACTCACTTCCCGTGCAGCTCATATTTGCGCCCGTTCAGCAGCGCACTGCCCATCGCTCCGGCAAGCAGCGCCACCAGCAGGTTCATGCCAACGGACAGCCAGTTAATGGTCTCGTTAATGTTGGACGGCTGCTCCTGCCCCGCCGGGTTCACGGTAAGCAGATTCGCATATTGCTTGAAGCTGTCCGCCGCAGAGGAGCCGAAGCTGAAATGCTCGCTTCCCCGGATCACCAAAGCAAACTGGATACCGGTTATGAGGACGATGAGGGCAGCAATGCAGAGGTGGCTTAGCGCCGGCTTACGGAATCTTTTGGCAGCCGCAAGGGCCAGACCGATCAGCGCCAGGCCTGCCGGAAGGCTGCACAGCTTGGAGAGTATGAAGTAGGTAACGCCCAGCGCGGGACTTGTGGAATGTGCGATCCGCTGATGGTACAGCCCCTCGGGATTCAGGAACACATCCAGCAGTGTGGTGGACCAGACCGCCGTAAGCCCCAGCATAAATACAGCGGACTTCACACCGAACAGAGCGGAGGTTCGGAGCGGCAGCATATGGTTAATCGGCATCGTCCCTGTGAAGAATTCCCTGTAATAATCCATATAGATATAGACCGGCAGCAGTATGCCTATTACCATATTTACCAGCAGGAAGACGAAGGCGATATCCTGTCCGTGATTAAACAGAAAATACAGGTTAGCCAGACCGCTTAAGACAGTGAAGATGGCAAAGATGGCAAAATGCTTCCGGCATTCAAGCTTGAATTGATGTAAATAAACCATGATGTTCTCCCCTTTTGTAAAGTAGCTCAAATCAGACGTTTGAATAAATCCTCAATCGGCATACCGTGTTCCCGCCGCAGCTCCTCCACCCTTCCCTGCAGCAGCACTTTGCCATCGTTCACAAACACCACATCCGTAAACAGACTCTCGACATCGTGAATCAGATGCGTACTGATCAGGATGGAGCTGTCCGGATCGAAATTATCCAGGATGATGCCTATGATCTTATCCCTCGTGGAAGGGTCCACCGCCGCCAGCGGCTCGTCCAGAACGAATAGCCGGGCTTTGCGCGCAAACACCAGCGAGAGGCTAACCCTCTCCTGCATCCCTTTGGATAAGGATTTCACCTTGTCCTGCAGATTCAGTCCCAAGGCTTCAATCATGCTGTACGCCTTCTCCCGCTGAAAATCGGTAAACGAGTGGTCAAAAAAAGCAATGCTCTCTTCAATCGTCATCCACGGGTACAGGAACTCGCGGTCGGGCAGGTAAGAGACGATTTTTTTGGTGTCCAGGCCGGGCCGCATCCCGCTGACCGTAAGAGTCCCCTTATAATCCCTGAGCAAAGAGACAATCAGCTTCATCAGCGTCGTCTTCCCCGCCCCGTTCGGTCCAAGCAGCCCTACGATTCTCCCGGCGGGAATGGTCAGATTAAGACCGTCCAGCGCTGTCTTCCTTCCATACCTTTTGGTTACATTGCTGCACTCCAGTACATTCTCCATCTCCTGCAACTCCTTAGATATGTATTTCCTGCTTAGTACATGTGAATATATTCACTTGTTATCTTAGACGTATTACACATCGTAATCCCTGCGGAGGACTGCACAAAAAAGGATGACCGCCAGCCATCCAGGCCCAGCGGTCATCCTGCTTCTATTTAGGGGTTCGTTCGCTCGCACCCGGACCCTTAACTACGGGCCGTGAACTCAGTGACAGCTTCACTCATCAGGTTCATTCCGAGCAACAGCTCATCCCGGCCGGGATGGCTGAAGTTCAGGCGGATGCGGTCAGTGCCTCCGCTTACACTGCACAGCGGCCCGGGCAGGAAGGCGACACCCTTCGCCAGAGCGGCGCGCAGCAGAGCCATCGCATCCAAGCCTTCGGGCAGCGATACCCAGAGGAACATGCCACCCACCGGCATATCGTACACGCTGCTCTTCCAGGCCGGACGCTTCAGCAGCTCCGCCATCAGCTTCAGGCGGGTATTGTATTCGCGGTTCAGCAGGGCGATATGCTCGCGCAGATCAAAAGCCGATACACTCAGCAGATGATGCAGCAGCCGCTGATTCAGCGAGCTGGACTGCCAGTCAGCCATCTGCTTGGCGGCAGCCATCATACCGATCAGCTCCCGGCTTCCCGCCGCCCAGCCCGTCCGCAGCGCGGGCGCGACAGTCTTGCTGAAGGAGCCGATATATAGCACATGCCCGCCCTCGCTGACATTCTCCAGCGCGTAGAGGGTTGGATACCGCCTGGAAGGATGTCCTTCACTCCGCTGGAAGTGCAGATCGCCATAAGAATCATCCTCCACAATCAGCACATTATGGGAGATACACAGCTCCAGAATCTCATGACGCCGCGCCAGGCTCCAGAGCACTCCGCTGGGATTGGTGAAGCTCGGCGCGGCGAACAGCATCTTGGGCCTGTACTGCCGGATCATGCTGCGCAGATGATCCGGCAGCAGGCCATCCTTATCACCCTGCACCGGAATAATAACGGCTCCCTGCATCCTCAGCGCCTGCAGAATACCGGGAGACGTCGGATTCTCAACCAGCACATGATCCCCGGGATCAATATACACCCTGGACAGCAGATCGATGGCCTGTTGACTGCCCGTTGTCAGCAGCACTCCGCCTTCGGCTACCGCCACGCCTTTGCTGCGGAGCCAATCTCCGGTCAGCCATTCGCGGAGCGGGCCATACCCCTCAGGCTCCCCGTATTGCAGCGCACTTGCATCTGTGGAGATAACGGTAGATGCCGCCTCAGACAGCAATGACAGCGGAAATAATTCTTCTGCCGGGAGCTCCTCTGCCAGCGAGATTAGCGTACCCCGGCGTGTCTCCTTACGGATACTCAGCAGCGGTGAAGATAACAATGTATGTGCGCGCGAAGAAAACTCATACTTCATACGCTTCCCCCCTTTATCTGGTTTAAGAATATTCCAGTCCTGACGCCATTATGTCGTAATACAGGGATTATGCGTAGATTTGCTTGTTCTGTCTTGAGAAAAGCGCGAACTTCTCAATCGCCTGCGCTCTTGTCGATACTTCCAGCTTCACATAAATCTTGCGCAGGTAGTTATCGATTGAACGGCGGCTGACTTCAATTTCAAGTGCGATTTTGTCGTATGTAATTCCTTGCACAATGCGTTCCATGATGAACATCTCCGTCTGTGTTAGCTGCAAGACACCTTCCAGTCCTCTGGAGGAGGCTACTGGACGGAAGCCCTTTTCGATCCACTCCAGCGGAATGGAGAGGAACCCTTCGCGGATACCGCGGATCATCTGCAGAAGCTGACCCGGAGTGGCTCCCTTCGACAATACCCCGCTCGCTCCCAGTTCAATCAGGGGCAGGAATATTTCCTTATCGTTCTCTTCCGTCATGATAATAATGTGAGAACACGGTGAGCTTTTTTTCATTTCCGGCAGCACCTGCTCTACGGTTCCATCATGCATCTGATAATCACTCAGCACCAGATCAGGCCTTAATTCCTCCATGCCCGCGAGACATTCTTCCCAGGTAGCGAACATGCCGTCTACCGTCAGTCCCTCCTCATCTTCCAGAATTAATTTTGTTCCCAGCATACTTGTGGGATGACACCCCACGATGACCACCTGCCAGACCTTCGTCATTAATGCCCAGACCTCCTGCTATCTATATAATTTTCCAGAATGGAAAGCGCTGTAAGCGTTTCCTGTCAACACGCAAGCAAGGATCTATGCTGTCTAAGTCTAATCTTCCTACTTTTACCTTGAATACGTCCATCAGATATTCCAATCTATAGAAATTGTATCGCAGTAGTTTAACAGGATGCAATTACTTTTTGTCGTTTCTGCGCGGCTCTTTCATTTTTGCGAAAAAGCTGAAAGTCTGATAGAATGAGGACTTGAAAAAATATGGCTTGAGGTGATGAAATGCAACCGCTAGCGGAATCGACCCGGGTACACTCTCGCCGGAGCGCAGAGAGAAGCGGCTCGTCCGTAAAATGGTTTCTACTGTTCTGGATTCTGATGATCGCAATCGGCGTTTATGCCGTGTACAGCTACAGCAATCATCTGAAAGATCAGGTGCTAAGCGAGCTTGGATCTCAAAGCCAGCAGCAGCTTACCGTTTTGAAGACCGATTACGAGTCCAAGATTGCCGTCCTGTCAGAACAAGTGAAGGAGCTTCAGAGCACCGTGCAGACATTCAATGAGCTGCTGACCTTCACCAAGGATAATGCCAGCAACAAGACTGACAATAGCAACAAGCTGTACACGCAATTAAGCGAAGTCAAGAAACAGCTCGATACGCTCAAGAAAGAGATGGATCTGCTCAAATGATGACACCTGTCAAAAGAGTGAACCGGTTCTTCATGCTTCTGACCGCTCCGTTATTCGGACTGCTGCTCTGTCTGTGGCTGTATCAGCCGCCGCTTGAGCTTAAGCTGAATACTGCACCCTTCGCAGCTGTTCCCGGACCCGTGAATGAAACCGCCCAATTGAAGCAGGATCTGGCTGTAGCCAAAAGCTATGCCTCTTACACCATAGACTCCATCGGCACCAGCGCACAGCTCTACAAGCAGACTACGAACGCTATGAACGCACTGGTCAGCACAGCAGCAGCACAGACCTCCCGGCCCGAGCGGATCTACAACCGCCGGATTAGCTCCCGGCTCGGCATTCCCGCCGATGTGATCAGCAGTGACCGGATTACCATTGAATTATACCGGCTGAACCCCGGCAACTATACAGCATACGCCATGAAGATTAAGCTGAAGGATTCGTCAGCCATGAAGATGAGCCTGGCCGGTGACGGCACAGGCGCTTCCGAGACCACCATGCAGGCCGTGAACCGCTACGGCGCCTCAGCCGGTATTAATGCCGGAGGATTCGCCGATCAGAACGGCAAGCGTTATCCGCTCTCAACCACCGTCGTCGGCGGAGAGTATCTGTACGGCTTCGAACCCAGCTACAAGGACCTCAGCTTCGTCGGCCTGAACAAGTCCGGCCAGCTGATCGGCGGCAAGTTCACCAGCCGCACCCAGCTGGATCAGCTGGAGCCGGTATTCGGGGCAACCTTCGTCCCCGTTCTGCTGAAGAATCAGAGCAAGACAGCCATCCCGCTGAAATGGCAGCTGGCCCCGAAGCGGGCACCGCGGACCATTATCGGCAACTACAAGGATAATCAGCTGCTGATTCTGGTCGCTGACGGATATAACGAGAACGGCAACTCCGGTGCTACACTGGCCGAGCTTCAAGACAAGCTGTACAACCTCGGCGTCATTGATGCTTATAACCTGGACGGTGGCGGCTCATCGTCCATGATTTTCCGCGGCAAGGTCATTAACAAGCCTTCCGACGGCAATCTGCGCCGCGTCCCGACGAACTTTCTGTTCTTCAAGTAATTCCGAGTATAACCGTCAATGCTAAATATCACATTTTCATTTATTTTTACAGATTAACAAGGTATACTCAGGATAACGAAGATCGTCAATAATGGAGGTGCCTTGCATGTCGTTCTCCCTGACTTTTTGGATCGTGACCCTGGTATTCGTACTTTTTATGGCTGGTATTCTTACTTCTTCCTACAACGACGACAAGACTAAGGGCCTGTAACCCGCCCCCCGCGAATGAACCGCCGGATGCATACCACAAAAAGGAGCACCGCACTGATGTGCGGCGCTCTTTTTGTATTGTTCACTATTCACCGAAGCCGAGTCCAACCAGCATCCATGTTATAGGACGCCGCTGTGGCGTTTTACCCTATGTAGATAATTGATGCGGTCTACGCTTTTACGCGTGTCTTGGCAATTGGGTCATTTCGGAAAGACAGCTTGAACAAATATAACGGTCTTTATATTCGCTTACGCCTTCGACAGATCCACAGAAGACACACTTCGGACGGTAACGCTCCAGAATAATGTGGTCGCCCTGAACCAGAATCTCAACAGGGTCACCTTCATTCATTTGATACCTTTTACGCAGAGACTTAGGCAGAACAATTCTACCCAGCTGATCTACTTTACGTACAACGCCAGCAGGTTTCATATCTAACTTACACTCTCCTGTTCAACTTATGATTAGTAGTGCCATTTCAGACATCTAAGTTCACGTACCCTATTACTTTCTTCGGCACTATTCAACTATTTCGTTACTAAAATGTCGAATCCTGCTGAAAAAAATAAAAAATGATGTCAACTTTTAGAAAAGTTGTGGGAAATCGAGCTGCCGGAGCGCTTCGTAGACCACAATCGCTGCCGAATTGGATAAATTCAGCGATCTTACCGCCTCGCTCATCGGCATCCGCATCGCCGTTTCTTGTCCAACCTCCAGAATCTCTGCCGGTAATCCTTTGGTTTCTTTACCGAACACGAAGAAGTCTCCATCGCGGAAACTGAAATCGCTATAACGTTTCTTGGCCTTGGTGGTTGCATAGAAGAAACGGCCTTCCTGATACTTCTCAAGCACTTCACTGAAGGAATTGTGGTATTCAATATTCACCGCATGCCAATAATCGAGTCCGGCACGCTTCAGCGTAGCATCGTCTGTGCGGAAGCCCAGCGGGTGTACGAGATGGAGATGGGTTCCTGTTGCCGCGCAGGTGCGGGCGATATTGCCGGTATTCGCCGGAATTTCCGGTTCCACCAGCACAATGTGTAATGCCATAATATGGACGCTTCCTCTCTGTAGGGTCTTAAAGACTGCGGCGGAGTAAGTACCCGCAGTTCCTTCCTTGGCCCTGTGATGTATTCTTGATGCTGCGGGCAAGAAGAAACCTTCCGCTGCCAGGCGGAAGGTCAGGAACGTTCTTTCATTACCCTTGAGTTTGCCGGAAATGCTTCATGAAATCAGCCAGTGCCTTAACGCTCTCATGTGGAACCGCGTTGTAGATCGAAGCCCGTAAGCCGCCTACGCTGCGGTGTCCCTTGAGGCCGACAAAGCCTTCTGCTTCGGAAGCTTTGATGAACTGCTTCTCCAGCTCCTCCGATGGCATCCGGAACGTTACATTCATGATGGAACGGCTGCCTTCTTCCGCAACTCCGCGGTAGAAGCCGTCGCTGCCGTCGATATAATCATATAGGAGACCTGCTTTGTCACGGTTCTTGGCTTCAGTGCCGGCAAGCCCGCCCTGTTCCTCAATCCATTTTAACACTTCATTAACCATATATACAGAGAAGGATGGCGGCGTATTGTAGAGAGAGTTATTCTTGTAATGAGTATCATACCGCAGAATCGTCGGAATATTCGCCGGAGAACTTGCGATCAGCTCTTCCTTGGCAATCACTACGGTGACGCCTGAGGGTCCGAGATTCTTCTGCGCACCAGCATAAATCAGGCCGAATTGGTTCACATCGAAATCGCGGCTCAGAATATCACTGGACATATCGGCAATCAGCGGAATGTTACCGGCATCAGGATACTGTGCATACTGCGTACCTTCAATCGTTTCATTTGAGGTGACATGCAGATAAGCTGCATTGTCCGCAGCCTTGATGCTGCTAAGCTCAGGAATGGCCAGGAATTTCTTGTCTGCCGAGGAAGCAGCTACATGCCCGCCGCCTGTCAGCTTGGCTTCCTTCAGGGCTTTGTCTGCCCAGCTTCCTGTCATAACATAGCTGCCGACCTGGCCTTCTGAGATAAAATTCATTGGAACCATAGCGAACTGTGTGCTTGCCCCGCCCTGGATGAACAATACCTTGTAGCCCTGCGGATTGCCGAGGAGCGAAAGCAGGCGTTCCTGAGCTTCATTATGCACGGATTCGTATATCGCCCCACGGTGCGACATCTCCATAATGGACATTCCGCTCTCCCGGAATTCAACGAACTCCGCCTGTGCACGTTCCAATACTGCCAGCGGCAATGCGGCCGGACCGGCATTAAAATTGTAGGCTCTCTTGCTCAAAATAACTCCCACCCTTTCTCTCCTATGAATATGGATATCGCTATGATAGCAGATAACGATAAACACCAGCAAGTATAATTATTCACATATGAGGGAATCTAGACCGCATTCAGGAGACCGAAAACAGGTAGCTGCGGCTCCACCCCTTGCTGTGACGCGGTAAAATAGTGATGTCGGCAAAAACTTCGGGCGAAATCACATGCTTGTCTCCCCACAGTGCGATCCGCTCGGCGGCAAAATCTCCGCTCTCTCTGATACAGGCTCCGCTCGGCTTATGGATCAGCTCCCAGTAATAATCCGCCTCTTCCTGCTCCCAGCCTTCGAGTCTGCAATAGAATTGGCGGTCCGCTTCCCCTGCCCATGTCAGGCTATTCCCGTCTACGCTGAGCAAATTCTCCGTATAAGCGGATTCCGGGGCTACGATCTGCGGCGTTCCCGGCAGCCTAAGCTCATAATCCGTCCCTACAAGCGCCCCATCAATGCCGACAAAATTATGAATATACTCTTCAATCCGCAGCGCTTCGGTCCCTGTATTCTCTACCATGTAAGAAATGTCCAGCCGGTTCCCTTCCAGCTTCAACGTCTTGACCAGCCGCATGCTGTAGCCCCGGCATTCCAGCGGCTGCACAGTGTATGTAACCGATTGTCCGCTCCACTCTTCAGTGACCGGAAACGGTTTTAGCGGATACTTCCCTACGAATGAATAAGGCTCATCACTTTGCTTCTGCAGCAGCCCGATACCGAATTTGGGAAACCATTCCCCGGCGGCAGCATCCTCATAGCCAATTGCCCGGGAAATGCCAAACTCATTGCAGAGGCCTATCCCTCCCGTACCCTGTCCTGGCACCAGACTTTCCGGAACGCAAAAGGTATGCCCGCCCTGCTCCAGCGTCACTCCTGTAATAAATCCGGTCCAGTCAAAACGGGTGCCCCCGTAGGCTCCCACCTCAGCAATCTCTACTGTCAGTACTCCATTAGATAGTATACGTGTCATTAATCTCTTTCCTTTCTGTCCTTAAATGGACGCAGCACATCCTATCATAGCATTACCAGGCCCATTCTATACGGTATATTTGGATATTGAAACGCCTGCTCTGCACAGACCGGCAGAGCAGGCGATAGTATTCAGCAGCTCCGGCTTAGGCCAGTTCTACCTCCAGCAGATGAATTTCTCCTTCAGGCAGGCCTGTCAGCAGGCTGCGTGGAATCACAACGCCCTCTGAGACGCGCTGAAGCGTTACCTCAGCTCCGTTCAAGCGGGCTGCGTGTATTTGATACTCTCCATACTCCGTGCTTCCTGAGGCCGTATAGACGACTTTCAGCTCGCGTCCGGCAAAGATAGTCTTGATAGCGGCGCTCTTATCGCCGTCAAACTGTTCATTTACCAGCTTCGGCTGCAGCAGCAGGTCGCCGAGCTTGCCTTTGACGCCAAATACTTCAGTGACCATGGTCAGCAGCAGCCAGCTTGCCGAGCCTGTCAGATACGTATACATTCCTCTGCCCTGCTCGTTGATATATTCCGGGATACCGGGATACATCCGGCTGACCTCGAAGTTCGCACTCAGGCGATACAGTGAGTCCAGCACCTTGCGGCCTTCTTTGACATATCCGCGCTTATACAGCGCATTTCCGTACATAACGGTCATGTGGCTGAACATGGCCCCGTTCTCCTTGTGTCCGAAGGCGAACCCGAAAGCACGGCCCAGATTCTGCTGAATACCGCCAAAGTTACTGTTCAGCCGGTAGCCGATCTTCTCATCGTACAGATTGCGCTCTACGGCAGAGATGATCGCAGGAATCTGCTCTGGAGCAGCCGCGTGGCCCAGGAGCGGGAAGACCTGTCCGGTAAGCGTCATCCGTGTGCCTGAGGCACCTTCACCCTCTACCCGTTCCCCGTCATTATTATAATAGCCGTTGAACCAGCCGTCACCGTGTCCGCTCTCTACCCATTCATTGCGGCGCAGGTGATCGAAGATCCATTCTGCTTTACGGGCGAGATCTGCTGCAACCTCGTCAAGCTTCAGGACGGTTTTCTCCCCGCTCACCTTGTTCGGTGCAGCAGCATAGTAGCGGCTGAGCTGCTCATGCTTGGCAGAGATAGATTCATAGTTGACCGCTTGCCCCAGTGAATCGAGCAGCAGCACCATCTCTTCAGCCAGCTCCAGCGTATCTCCGCCAGTCCGGTCCTTCAGGGTAATCAGCAGCTTGGACAGATCGAGCAGATTGCTGGCATAGAAGGCAGTGAAGGTGACACTTTCGCCCCGCTGTGCAGCCATATCGAGGCCGTCATTCCAGTCCGCTCCTTCCAGCAGGATGTTGTTATGCTCACCCACATTGAAGAAGGGAACCAGATTCTGCAGCAGGATATGCTCTAGAATAGTACCTGAATAGACTTCGCCCGCAGTTGTCCGCAGACTGCTTCCAGTACCCGGTTCCCAGGAGGCATCGCGGTCCTTACAGCGGTTCATGAAGCTATCGCGGAAGTAGGTCTGCTCCTGCAGCAGGAAGTCCAGATCCCCGCTCTGATCCAGATAGAGCATGGTAGTCAGGAACGGCCACGCACCATGGTCCATCCAGACCCGTGGAATATTGTTGCGGTCCGCAATGAATTCGCCCGGCTGCTGACCGATGATCGTCGCATTGCTGCCGTCTATTCGGACTCCGGCGTAGTTGTTCAGGAGCAGGCTGCGTACATCCGCAGGCTCCATAATCAATAGAGCCAGACAATCCTGCCAGAGATCGCGCCAGCCGCGTCCCCCTCTGCCGTAATCGTGGTAAGGCAGGAACGAGTTACCGTATAATCTGCGCAGAACCGGCTGCAGCGTGACCCATTTCATCCATTCGTCGGCGGCATGATCTCCTGTATGGAATTCTACCGTATTGACTTTATCCGCCCAGAAATGCTTATTCTCTTCAAGCAATGTATCAAAAGCCGCAACCGAGCCATATTTGGCCATCAGCGCCTGCACATCGATTCTATCATTGTCAATAGCCATCGCTATGACATAAGAATGACTCTGACCTGGTTCCAGAGTGATCGCGGCGAACCGCAGGCCTCCCAGTGCCTCGTATCCTTCCTTAGCTGCTTCGCCGCCTTTCCCAATCGGCGGAGCCAGATTGTTCACAACGGCTTCCGGCCAGTCCAAGCTTCCACCCTCGCCGATGAATTCCTCCTGCACCGGGAATAATCCTGTTGGCAGCGTACCGCCCTCGCCAGCCCCGAATACCCCGTACGAAGTATGATTCACCCGGTGGCCGCGTTCGTCGAAGGACAGGGCAGGCTGTACCTCTACACCATAATCCGAAGTATAGATCCGGTTCAGCAGCGAGGTGACATGCCGGTGATCGCGCAGATCATCCGCAGAACGTGCATACAGCGGAATAGCCGCAGTAGGTGTCAGCGTAAGCGCCTCTGTACCACTGTTTGTAAGTACCACCTTCATTAGCTCAACCTTGTCGTTGCCGCAGGGTACGAAGCTTGTGATCTGCGCCCTTAGCCCCAGGTCACTACTCTCCCGCGTCACCCGATGCCACAGAAGTCCTGCTTCCAGCAAGGATTCATCTGCTGCTTCGTCATAGAACGCCGCATTCTGCCGTGCGGAATTGCCCGCAGCCGACCAGGCTCCCTTACCTTCAATGTACACCCAGAAATTGCGCGAGGCGCGGGAATTATGCAGATCCTCCACCGAGATGGGCGGTGTCAGAAAGGTATTATGGCCTGAAGCGGCTTGACCATGCAGCTTAGGACTGACTGAGGACATCATGCCCCCTTCATTAACTAGCGGAAAATATAAAAAACTGCTCCGGTCCGGCTGCTCCAGCCGAAAGTCCCCGTTATTCCCGGTGAAGCTCCAGCCTGCTTTTGATCCATTGGTTTGTTCTTTCAATCCATTCATCCTCCCTGTTCCCTAACAGCAGATCTCTTCTTGTTTGCGTTGATAACATGACCACACGAGCACATAATTGCATAACCCGAATCCGCTTTCCGAAATCGGTTTCGGTTCCATTATCACACCGTTATTTCCCTTTGTAAAGCGTTATTTGTGACTTATGAGCAGAGATTGATGTGCAAAGTTAATACTCAAAAACTCAGAACGCCACATTAAATTGTAACTTTATTACATTAATACTATTTAAATAACGAAACTTTACGAAAACACAATATTAAGCTATTTGTAACCCATGAGAACGGGGTTCCACATTTGCTCAACTAGCACACATTCGCCGAATTCAGGAGGACTAATGCTCTTTACACGCAAACACGCAAAAAGCCCCCGGAATCAATGATTCCAGGGGCCTCTCTATCCAGCTATATTCACACTAGACCAGCTTATCTTATACGTCGAAGTACAGGGAGTATTCATGCGGATGAACGCGGATGGCAACGGCTTGAGCTTCGGAACGCTTCAGGGCGATATAGTTATCGATGAAGTCCTTGGTGAATACGCCGCCCTCTGTCAGGAACTCGAAGTCAGCCTCCAGTGCATCCAGAGCTTCGTCCAGGGAAGCTGGAACGCTGCGGATCTTCTCTTTGTCTGCATCAGACAATTCGTAGATGTTCTTGTCCAGCGGACCGTAGCCCATTTCTTCAGGGTTGATCTTCTTCTTAATTCCGTCCAGACCTGCCATCAACATAGCGGAGAAGGCCAGATATGGGTTAGCCGTGGAGTCCGGTGTACGGAATTCGATGCGACAGCCCTTAGGTGTCACAGCAGCAACCGGGATACGGACAGCAGCGGAACGGTTACCCTTGGAATAGACCAGGTTGACCGGTGCTTCATAGCCAGGAACCAGACGTTTGAAGGAGTTGGTGCTTGGGTTCGTCAGCGCGATCAATGCAGGAGCATGATACAGGATACCGCCGATGTAATGCAGCGCCATTTCACTCAGGTTGGCATATGCGCCTTTTTCGTAGAACAATGGAGCATCGCCGTTGAAAATCGATTGGTGAACGTGCATTCCGCTACCGTTATCGCCGAACAGCGGTTTTGGCATGAAGGTCGCTACCTTGCCGTATTGGCGTGCAGTGTTCTGCACAATGTATTTGTATGTGAGGAGGTTATCAGCTGTTTTCTTCAAGGTGTCAAAACGGAAGTTGATCTCCGCTTGGCCTGCTGTTGCTACTTCGTGGTGGTGACGCTCGATTTCGAGGCCAGCTTCACCAAGCAGACGGCACATTTCACTGCGGATATCCTGCTGGGAATCCACTGGAGCTACAGGCACGTATCCGCCCTTCACGCCAACCTTGAATGCCATGTTGCCGCCTTCTTCCTTGCGGCCAGTGTTCCATGCTGCTTCCTCGGAATCTACGTAGAAGGAGGAAGTATTCATTCCGCTCTCGTAACGTACATCGTCGAAGATGAAGAACTCGGATTCAGGTGCGAAGAATGCTGCTGTACCTACACCGCTGGATTGCAGGAATTCTTCAGCCTTCACTGCGATACCGCGCGGGTCGCGCTCATAACGTTCGCCATCCGGCGTGAAGATGTCGCACATAATGTTCAGCGTCGGGTGAGCAGTGAACGGGTCAATGTAAGTGGTGCTTGGATCAGGCATCATTACCATATCCGACTCTTCAATCCCCCGGAAGCCTGTAATGGAAGAACCATCGAATGCTACTCCATTTACAAAGGTTTCTTCTTCAACTGCGGATGCGGGCAAAGAGATGTGGTGAGCACGTCCACCCAAATCTACAAACCGGAAATCCACCCACTCGATATTGTTTTCCTTGATCGTCTGCAATACTTTTTCAACCGACATGCTTAATTCCTCCCCAGATTCCGAACATTAGGCCGCTCATCGTATCAAATGTTCTTGTTTTTATTTTTTTGCTGTCGTCATTATAAAACGCATACCTAACATCGTCAATGCTTATGTCAGGTATTTCTTGCGACAATGTAAGATATTCTGACGCTTTGGTGAAAATAGCAAATTCATACGGATTCCATGTCACCTTTGTCCCAGGTGCAGCAAAAACAGCCCCCATCCTCCGCCCTGGAACGGGGAGAAGAGAGCTGTTCATTAGTCATTATACGTTGAAAATCACACTACAGGCGCAGCCTCCAGAGAAGGAGAGAACTTGCGGCCTACCAGCGGTGCCAGCTTCTCCAGATCGCGCAGCAGGCTGTCAAACTGTTCAGGGAACAGGGACTGCACGCCGTCGCCGGTCATGGAGTTATCAGGGTCGGTATGCATCTCGATAATCAGACCGTTGGCGCCGGCAGCAACTGAGGCCTTGGCCATAGGGGCTACCAGTTCACGGCGTCCGGTGCCGTGGCTCGGGTCAGAGATTACAGGCAGGTGGCTGAGATTCTGCAGCACAGGAATGGCCGACAGATCCAGTGTGTTGCGCGTGTAAGTCTCGAAGGTACGGATGCCGCGCTCGCATAGCATGACATCCCGGTTGCCCCCGGCGAGAATGTATTCTGCCGCATTCAGCAGCTCATCATAGGTCGCACTGAACCCGCGCTTCAGTAGCACAGGACGGCCGCAGGTCCCCAGCTTGCGCAGCAGATCAAAGTTCTGCATGTTGCGTGTACCTACCTGCAGAATATCCGCGTGCTCGGCACAGATATCCACATATTCCGGCGTCATGACCTCAGTAATGGTCAGCAGGCCGTGACGTTTGCCGGCTTCCGCCATCATCGTCAGCCCTTCCACGCCAACTCCCTGGAAGCTGTAAGGTCCGGTACGCGGCTTGAAGGCACCTCCGCGCAGCACCTGGCCGCCGGAAGCCTTGACCAGCCGGGCAATCTCATCGATCTGCTCCGGAGATTCCACAGCACAAGGGCCGCCCATAATAACCATGTTCTCCCCGCCGATCTTCACTCCGCGGATATCGATAACCGTATCCTCCGGATGGAAGTCGCGGCTTGCGAGCTTGTAGGATTTGGTAATCTTCACCACGTTCTCCACGCCCTTCATCTGGCGCAGATGCTCGGCAAGCTTCGGAGTGACGCCCCCGACCAGTCCGATTACGGTATGGTCAGCCCCTACTGAGAGGTGGACCTGCAAGCCTTCCTTCTCAATCACGGCAATAATCTCATTCACCTGTTCCTGAGGTGTTTGGTTGGATGTAATAACGATCATATTATAGCTCCCCTTTTGGACCTGTATTGGTGTTGTTAGATAGTCCGACACACTACTGATTCTCTAATTCACTATCTCGCTACGACGCGTGTACGCTTTTAAGCACTAAAGTGATTTTACCGCATATTTCCCTTTCAGTCAACCACTATTCCCCCGCTTCGCGTGAATTCCAGGTGGCAAAACAAGTAGAAACGGCTTTGCCGTCCTTTTAAAGGACGGTACCGTTTCAGCGAGAAATAGAAGGATAAGTATCTTGTGCAACATATACATTCTTATATTTCGAAAAAAAGCAGCACAGCCCTCTCAGGCCGCACTGCCGATTGAATCGTATGAATTCCTTGTTATTCCGAACTGTCAGTTGGTGCTCGCTGTCTTTTTCTTCACCGGCGGCAGGAGCTTCGCCATATTAACCGTGCGCGTGATCTCCCAAGTCTCCGGCTTCGCTTCGTCATACTGCTCCAGATAATTAATGACTTCCTTGGTGATCGGTGTCGGCGTAGAAGCGCCGGAAGTCACACCTACCTTGGTAATTCCCTTCAGCCACTCCGTATTCAGCTCGGAGACGTCAGCGATCCGGTAAGCGGTAACTCCGGCGATCTCCTCTGATACTTGTGCCAAGCGGTTAGAGTTATTGCTGCGCGGATCACCCACCACAATAACCAGCTCGCACTGGCCCGCCTGCTCAGCGACAGCCTCCTGCCGCACCTGCGTAGCCATACAAATCTCATTATGAACCTCGGCGCCGGGGAAGGTCTCCAGCAGCTTGCGCATAATATGCTTGATATCCCACTGGCTCATTGTAGTCTGGTTTGTAATGACAATCCGTGAGGAAGGGATAGAGAGCCCGGCAATATCCTCTTCCTTTTCGATCAGATGGACATGCTCCGGCGCAATTCCCACCGCACCTTCCGGCTCCGGATGGCCTTTCTTGCCGATATAGATAATTTCGCAGCCCTCATCAACCTTCTCCTTAATGAGGTCATGCGTCTTCGTCACATCAGGGCAGGTAGCATCTACCGTAGTCAGCCCTTTGGCGCGTGCCATCTTACGGACCTCGGGCGATACGCCGTGCGCTGTGAAGATGACTGTTCCCTTATCTACTTTATCTAGAATATCCAGACGGTTATGCCCGTCCAGCGTAATGATTCCGTCATCCTCGAAGGAGTTCGTGACATGGCTGTTGTGCACAATCATGCCCAGTATATAAATCGGCCGGGGCAAATCAAGATTCTGCGCAGCCTGCCGTGCCATTACCATAGCATCGACGACGCCATAGCAATACCCCCGGGGAGAGATTTTGATGACTTCCATGAATTCACCGCTTTCTGCTGTCAATGACTGCTGTAATAGGAGCCCCTCAATTATAACCTATTCCAGCGGCGGGGCAAAGAGAAGCGGCAGCCAGATGACAAAGGTAGTCCCTTCCCCCTGACGGGTGACCACCTCAACAGAGCCTCCATGCTCTTCAATAATCCATTTGGCAATGGACAATCCAAGCCCGATGCCTTCCGTGATTCCTCTGGATTCATCTGCGCGGTAGAAGCGGTCGAAGATATGCGGCACCTCATCTTTGTCCATCCCGATTCCCGTATCGGCAATGCGGATTCCTACCTGATTCTGATACAGCAATGCATCCAGCGTAACCTCACCGGCCGGGGTATATTTGAACGCATTGTCAATGAAAATAAACATCATCTGCTGCAGATAATCCTTATTCCCCAGGATATACTTACCGTTCAGATGGCCCATCTCACCGACAGACCACTCCGCTTCACGCGTCAGGAACGACGCCCGGCGGGCCACTTCAGTCATCATCGGCTCCAGTGCTACCGGCTCGATCTCGAAGGTCCGGCCGGTATCCGCCCGGGCCAGGGAGAGCATATCCGCGACCAGACGGCTCATGCGCTTAGACTCATCAGCAATATCCTTCACGGATTCGATCGAGAGCTGACGGATCTCCGCCTCGGTCATCCGGCTGTCCTGCGGGTCCATCTCCCAGACCTTTTGCAATAGATCAATGTTCCCGCGGATGGTTGTAAGCGGTGTCCGCAGCTCATGCGAAGCATCCGAGACGAAGCGGCGCTGCGTGGCATAGGCCTCCTCCAGCCCCGTATAGAAGCCCTCCATCCGCCCAAGCATACTGTTGACCGTCGCGATCAGCCGCCCGATCTCATCCTCCGGCCCGTCGTATTCGATCCGTGAGCTGAGGTCGGTTCCCGTCTGTATCCCGTTCGCCGCCTCAATGACCATGCCGATCGGGCTCATCGCCTTGCGGGCCAGGAACAGGCCGAAGGTGAAGGCCGCGACCAGAGTAGCGAAGGAACCGGCCAGCAAAATATTCTTTAGCCGGTTAAGCAGCGTGACCTGTTCCCCCGTATAGACGGCGACCTGAAGGACAGCAGGCGCAGGCAGACTGTTGTTGAGCGTTACATCAACCGCCCGCTGATAGATCAGGAAGGGGTTGCCGCCATACCTGGCTTGCAGGAATCCCTCCTGGCTATGCAGGTCCTCCTTGGCAGGAACCTGGAATTTCAGTTTAATTTCGGTCATATTCGGGCTTGGAATCAGCCGGTCCAGATCATAGATGTACATTTGGGCAAACAGGCTCTGACCCGCCGGTCCCCCAAGCATCGGCTGAAGGGTTCCGTCCTGAGTCAGGCCAGCCTTCAATTCTACCTGTTGCGACAGATTCTGGAGCCGGTCCTTCAAATCGCCATACGTATTAATATAGACAAAGCCGTAGATAACCGCCGACAAGACCAGCAGCATAACGGCAAGAATCCCAGAATACCAGGCAGTGAGCCGCAAACGTATGGACATATTAGTCACCTCTTAGGATGTAACCGGCTCCCCGGATCGTCTGAATCAGTCGTTTGCCGCCATGCTCCTCCGTCTTCTGGCGCAGCATTGCAATATATACCTCCAGCACATTCGATTCCCCGCTGTAATCATAGCCCCAGATCTTATCCATGATGAGATCGCGGGAGAGCACCCGCTTCGGGTTCTGCATGAACAGATGCAATAGCTCGAATTCCTTCGCCGTCAGCTCCAGGCGACGGCCGGCGCGGGTTACTTCCCGGGAATCCACATCCAGCGTAATATCCTCATAAGAGACCGCTTGATCCGGGCTTCCTCCCTGCTCGCTTTTGCGCCGGAGCAGTGCCCGGACTCTGGCCAGCAGCTCCTCCAGAGCAAACGGCTTCACCAGATAGTCATCTGCACCCAGGTCAAGCCCCTTCACCCGGTGTTCAATTTCATCCTTAGCGGTCAGCATCAGCACAGGAACACTGCTGCCGCCCTCACGCAGACGACGGCATACCTCGAACCCGTCGACCTGTGGCATCATGACATCCAGAATGACCACATCGGGATCACTGTTCAGAACAGCGCGCAGCCCATCCGCCCCGTTCGACGCAGTCTTGACATCATAGCCCTCAAAGGCCAGCCCGCGGCGGAGCATGGAGGTTATTTTCTCATCATCATCAATTATTAGTATATTCGGTCGCATCCGGCAGCCCCCATTGTCTCATTCATATATCTCTATTGTATCAGATGCACCAGTCTCTCCGCATCCGTACACGAACAGCACAGAGCGGAAGGGTTGCCCCTTCCGCTCTGCCGCTCACCGTCCGGTGTGCTTATTGCTTCTGAGTCTGTGCATTCTCGAAATCATTCTTGTTGCCGATCGTTACGGGCAGATCCAGCTTCTTGCCGTCACGGACCACATTCAGAGTCGCCTTATCGCCTACCTTAAGCGTCTGGATGTAAGTGATCAGATCCTGGCTGGTAGCGTAGCTCTTTCCGTCAATTCCTGTGATGATATCGTAAGGGCGCAGATCTGCTGTATAGGCTGGAGATTTGAAGACAATTTCGGCCACTACAGAGCCTTCTTTAATCGTTGTCCCCATTTGCTTGGCAACTTCATCGGTAATCGTCATCAGGGTGGCTCCAATGAATGGTACCGGTTCCTTCGGAATTTCCTGATTGGCTTCAAGCTTATCTACTACGCCTTTAATGGTATTTACCGGAATGGCAAAGCCGATACCCTGAGCGTCTCTGCTAACTGCAACGTTCATACCAATGACCTGGCCGTTCATATTAAGCAGCGGGCCGCCCGAGTTCCCCGGATTGATGGAGGCATCGGTCTGGAGCAGGTTTTTATAGGTTTTGACGCCGCTGCCGTCTTCTTCGTTGATATCAATACTGCGGCCTCTGGCGCTAAGCACCCCGGTTGTCACCGTATGGTCGAAGCCCTGCGGGTTACCGATCGCCACCACCTCAGAGCCTACCTTGATGCTGTCGGAATCGCCCAGAGCCACAGACGGGAAGTCCGAGCCTTCAATTTTCAGTACGGCGAGATCCAGATCCTTACTGGAGCCCAGCAGCTTCGCTTCATAAGTCTTGGAGGTGCCGTCTACGGTAACCTGGATGACATCGGCGCCATCTACCACGTGCTGGTTGGTCAGGATATAACCGTTCGAATTATAGATGAAGCCTGTGCCAATACCGTAAGGTGTAAGCTGCGGAGAAGAATTATTCGAGCCCGGCTGGGATTCCGAGTTATTCGAACCGGAGCCGCCGCCGAATTGATCCCCGAAGAAGAACTGTGAGAACGGATCGCTCATATTCGGGCTGCTGCTTCTATTCCGCGAGTTATTCGATTTCACCAGCGTCTCAATCTTGACCACTGCCGGCCCTACCCCATCAACTACGCCGGATACATCTCCCGAGCCGGTGACCAGCGCAGCTGCGGAAGTGGAAGGTGTAATGTTGGCATTGCCGCTAGCCGTCTTCCCCGCCGGATTCAATGCAACCGTGGTTGCCTCCTGGCCTCCTGTGAACCAATTCCCCCGGTCTGCCATGAACATGGAGCCTGATAAGACCACCATTCCAGCGAGAAAAGATACCAATACCGCCTTCACCGGCTTCTTCGGCTTACGGTTGTACTGCCAGCCGTTTCCTCCCTCAGGAGGATTTCCGCCGCGCCCGCCGTTCCCGTCATTGCCGGTAGTGCGGAGCGATGTGTTATAAGGTAAGGACTTCACCGGCTGTGGCGGTGTAACCTCAACCCGCTCAGGTTCGCGGCGGTTATAGTGCTGCGGGTCATTGCCGTTCATCTCATCATTGTTCAGCGATTTGAAAGGTCCGTAAGAATAATAGTACGAGCCGCCTTCTGCGGATGAATTAGTGCTTTTATCAGTATCAGTATGATTATTGTCCCATTCACGATCTGGTCCCGGTTCATGATCACGATTAAAGTTGTTGTTTTTGTTATCGTCCATGTTTACTTTCCTCCCGCGCCTTGCCGTGTCAGGCAAAGTGTTATTTGTTTTGATGTCCTTATTTTGTACTGTAAACCTTAAGGTCACATTAAAAACAATTTAAGCGGAGATAAAAGATACCAAGACGATGATGGATCGTTGATTAATCAAACAGATCTTCTATGGTACGGATAGGCTTCACCTCCATAGGTTCTTTGAATGCTGCCATATGAAAGTAGGCGGCCAGCCAGATGATTGCGCATATAAGAATATAAGCCACGTTTATTCCCTCCCTAAAGTGGATGGGCCCAGCAGCCGGTTCACCCGCTCTGCACTGCAGAACATGAAGATCAGGAGCGTAAGTACAGCAAAAGGGAATACGGAAATGCTGGTGCGCACGGATAAAAGTCCAAATAACGGCGGAATTAACGTTGTCCCCGTATAGGCTACCGCCATCTGATACCCGATTAGGCGGGCTGAATTCTCCTTGCCGAACCGGGCCGGCGTCTCATGCAGGAGACCCGGATAAATCGGTGCGAGGCCCAGACCAATCAATATCAGCCCTGCAAGTGAGAGGGCCGGATGGAACGGGATTACAAGAACGGCTCCGCCTGCAATGGTCACCAATTGACCGTAACGGATAAGAAGGCGGTTACGGACTTTTAACGTGATGAAGCCGGTAATCAGCCTGCCAACTGTAATGCCCGCATAGTATACGGAGATCCAGGCCGCTGCCGTATCTGGCGCAACTCCCCTTGCACCTACCAGATAACTGGCGCCCCACAGTCCAACCATCGCTTCTATTCCGCAGTACAACAGGAACGTCAAAAGAGTAGGCTTCACGCCCCGCAAGCGGATGGTGTTCGCCTGCGGCTTAAGGTTCACTGCCGCATCATCTGGAAGATTGCCGCTAAGTGCTGCGGGAAGCTGCGGCTCCCGCGTGGCAGCAACCTTTTTCCATAGCGGAAGTGTCACTAACAAAATCATCGCGAATCCGAACTGAATGATGGCAACAACCGCATATCCTCCTCTCCAGGACTGGGCGTGTACGAGATTGACCGCCATAATCATGGGTCCCAGGGTCGCGCCTACGCCCCAAAAGCAGTGCAGCCAGCTCATATGATGAGCCTTGTAATGTTCGGCCACATAATGATTCAGCGCCGCGTCCACTGCTCCTGCTCCAAGACCTAGCGGAACGGCCATTACAATGAACCACAACACGGATGGCGACACGGAGAATCCGAACAATGAAGCGGCGGTTAAGAGGCAACTGACAAAGGTAATTCGTCCTGTCCCCAGGCGTTTCACCATTGTATTGCTAAACAGACTGGACACGATGGTCCCTCCGGCAATAATCATCGAGATGATTCCCGCCGACCCAAGCGAAGACCCCATCTCTGGCCAGATCACAGGCCACGCAGAGCCAAGTAAAGAATCGGGAAGTCCCAGACTGATAAAAGCCAGATAAATTATAATCAAAAAATACGTAGACAAAAATTCTCCCCCTAAAATCACTTAATAAATAATCTTTATAAAGTATATAAATTAAGTATGTGCTCTCTCTTATTTTTTGTCAAGAAGCGGATTAATCTATTCAATAAAACAACAAAAAACCCCTGTAGTTAACAAGGGTTGTTAGTACGTTTGGTCTATGTAGGCTCCGGCTCTAACTCCTTCAGGGTCAGCCTGCGCAGACCGTGCTCGAAATCTTCCTGAAAGGTGTGCTGTAACACGACCTCCGGATACACCGGCATGGGATGCTGAAGCTGATAGGCTGCCCAGGCCGATGTCCAGACTTCATCCTCTACTCTGTCCTGATAAATGACAATTCTATCCGGGGCCAGCACTGCATTCACCGTCTGTAAGATCCTGCAGGTTGCAGCTATGAATGTATCCCGGGGTATCTCCAGGCTCCACTCAGGCATATCGGGAAGGAACTTAACCTCGCCTGACATCCCCTGATTTCCTTTTAGAATACTGCCGTTCAGATATATCCCCATACCCGGCGGGTATCCGTTCGGAAAGTAGAGACCCAGTAAATATTGCTCTTCGCCTTCGCTATGCTTCATGCAATATCCGCTGATCGCTGCATTCACATCATTCTCCACCAGAATAGGCAGCCCAAACCGGGTCTCGATCTCTTCTATCAAACGTGAGCCCGTCAGCTCCCGGAGACTGCTGACCTTAATTTCCCCGTTTACCGCCTGTCCCGGAATACCTATGCCAATCACCTTGATGGAAGGATACTGGCTCAGTGCATGTTCAATGATTGTATAGAAGAAATCTCGTTCGAAAACCGGGATGATATGCTCATCCTTCATCAGAATATCGTCCTTCAAATTGATAACTGTGGCGGAGACCAGGACCTTTCCCGCTTTTTCTGTCACGTACATCACCAACGCGAGGCTGAAATTATAATTATAGCGATAGGTCTGTGCGGGTCTGCCCCCGTTGGAGGGCACCACCAAGTCTTCGAACAGTTCCCCTAACTCGGACAGTTC
Source organism: Paenibacillus sp. FSL H8-0332 (assembly GCF_037963835.1). Lineage (NCBI taxonomy): Bacteria > Bacillati > Bacillota > Bacilli > Caryophanales > Paenibacillaceae > Paenibacillus > Paenibacillus sp. FSL H8-0332. The sequence continues at coordinate 1,694,303 of NZ_CP150145.1, read as the reverse complement.
CTTAACTAATGAGTTCACAGTTACTACGCTCAGCTTGGTCAATGCAGCTAGCTGGGGTTTTGTGGCCGTCTCCATACGTTTCATCACCTGGCGCACATTATTCAGATTCATTTCCTTCATCAGATTGGCGTTTGCTATTCGGATAGCCTCCTTATCGGTTCGATAGATCATTAGATTAAGTCAAAAAGTCTGCAACTGCTACCCTTGCGCCCAGCCCTTGCGGTGCGCGTAGATCGCCAGCTGGGTGCGGTCATCCAGCTCGCATTTCATCAGCAGGTTGCTGACATGGGTCTTCACGGTCTTGATGCTGATATGCAGCTCCTCGCCGATATCCTTATTCGTCTTGCCCTCGGCGATCAGCAGCAGCACTTCCTTCTCCCGTTCGGTCAAGCCGGAGGAGTCGCCCTGGACCGTGCGCTGGCGGATGCCGCGGGTCAGTGCCTGCGACACATCACCGGTCATCACCGGCATGCCGCGATAGGCGCCTTGCAGCGCATAGATCAGCTCTTCTGCCGAGACGGTCTTGAGCACATAGCTGACAGCCCCGGCTTCAATCGCATCAACCACCAGATCGTCCTCCAGGAAGCTGGTAAGGATGACAATCTTGAGGCCGGGGAATTCGGCCAGGACCGCCCGTGTGGTCTCAGCTCCGTTCATCACCGGCATCATCAGATCCATCAGCACCAGATCCGGCAGCGCCTCCTGCCCCAGCTCACGCAGCATCGCCAGCGCTTCATGTCCATTGGCTGCTTCCCCGATCACTTCAAACATCGGGTCCAGCATCAGATAAGTTTTGAGGCCCATCCTCACCATATCGTGATCATCTACAAGCAGTACTTTTACGAGACTCATTCTGCACTCCTCCTAACAATTGTATAGCATGATACTGCCCCAGCTTCTTCCCCGCTGAGCCCATCAAGCCTCTTCAGAATCGGCGTCAGTCCCGTTAGCAGTGGTCTCCGCGCGGCCTTGGACAAACTTTGGAATATGTACGCGGATCGTCGTTCCCGCTCCCCTGCGGCTGATAATCTCGACCTGGCCGCCGAGCTTCTCGGCACGCTCACGCATGGTCGTGAGTCCGTAGGAGCCTTGCTTATGCTGCACATGCTCGAAGCCCTGACCGTCATCGCTGATGCTCAGCACGACCTGCCGCGTCACCTCGCGCAGCGACAGACTGACTACGCGCGCACCGGCGTGCTTAACGATATTAGCCATCGATTCCTGAATGATCAGGAATAGCTGATGCTCAATCGCTTCGGACAGCTCACCCTGCAGTTCGAGCTCCTTCACCCCTTTGAGCCCGTTCTGGCGGCAGTAATCCGGGAACCACTTCTCCAGTGCCTCGAACAGATTGCGCCCCTCCAGCTCCACCGGACGCAGCTGTGCAATCAGCGCCCTCATCTGCTTCTGCGCCATCTGGGACATGCTGATCAGCTGATCCATCACCGTCTGCCCGTGCTCGGCGCTGCGTTCAAGCACTTTAGGCAGCGAGGAGGCGGACATATGAATAGCGAACAGCTGCTGGCTCACCGTATCATGCAAATCCCGGGCCATACGCCTGCGCTCTTCCAGTACCGCGCTCTCCGCTGCCTGTTCCTTCTCAATGACTTCCTGTTCCCCGAGCTGCTGGAGCCGCTTCATCTTCTTCTCGACCGTATCCATCATAATGTTGAACTCATGATAGACGCGTGCAAAAGACTGGTCCTCGCTCTCCGGCATCCGCACCGACATATTCCCCTTGGCCACTTGTAGCATATTCAGATCCAGATGATCGATCCGCCGCTGAATCCGCTGACCGGCGATGTAGCCGATGATGACCGTGAACAGTACAATGCCCAGACACAGGTAGATCCACATCCGGGTATCCACCACCTGAATATAGCCCAGGCATGTCCCGGCATACATCAGCCCCGCGCTCACCCCGCCGCTAAGCAGGAAATACACCAGCAGCATCCACTTGGTATTACTGAAGATCCCCATTTAACCCACCGTTTTAACTTTAACGTCACCGATGAAGCAGCTAACGTTGATACGGACCTTCTTGCCCGATTCCTTGTAATATGGCGTCTTGCACTGCACATTGCTCATGAACCCGCTGCGCGACTGCTCAAGCACCTGCATATCACCGATGAACGAGCTGCCGGTCACAGCCACACCCAGATCCATATCATCTGGAATGTACACCTTAATGTCGCCGACAAAAGCAGAAATATTAATCTTCGTCTCGCCGTAAGGAATCTGCGCATTGGTCAGGTCCAGCACCGTATCCCCGATGAACTGCGAAATGTTGGTCCTCTTCAATTGAAAATGCTCCTTGCCCATATGCACATCGCCGATAAAAGCCGAGCGGTTCGTCGCGTCCTTATCATGTCCGGAATCCTGAAACTCCTCATGCCATTCGCCGTGACGGCGGGCTTGCCGTTCCTGACGCTCGTGGCGTCTTCGTTCCTGGCGCTCCTGCTTCTCCTGCCAGCGGGTATCCGCCGAGGCATGAAGCGGGTTACCGTCTGCGTCTTCCTCATTCTTATGCAGATAATCATTCCAGTTCCGATCCTCGCTGCCAGCCGTCTTGCCGAATTTCTGCTCGAACTGCTGATCGAGCGTAGATTCCAGCGGAGCGGGCGGCGCTGTATCCAGCGGACTCTTACCGGGTCCAGGCGGATAGTATCCCGGTGGTGAAGGCGGTGCCGGAGGTATAGGCGGAGTGCCCGGCCGCGGCTTGAAGATGACGGATAATCCGCCGCCGATCAGCATGACCGGAATCAGCATTTTGAAGAAATCGCCTGCCGAGTAGTAGAACCAGTCTAAATTCCGTCCCAGGAAAAACACCCCAAGGGCCAGAAATAAGAACCCTCCCAGTGTTGCCGAGAATCTTGAATGCTGCTCATCCGGAGCCAAAAACCGTTTGATTCCCATCACGATCAGAATAACCGGCCAATAGGTGGAGATCAGTGAACCCAGACTGAAATCCGTGTAGCCCATCTGCCGAAGCAGGAACATTCCCCCCAGAGCGATGAGGAGCAGGCCCCCGAGCACCTGACTGGTGAACCTTCGTTTCATAATGTCATCCCCCTTGTCGTAAATACAACTCTTCCTTAGTAAACACTTATAGCCTTAGTCTACAGGAAGAATGCGGCGGAGAACAGCGGCGTAAGAAGGAACCGTATCTCAGTCTACAGACTGAGATAGCTGGAATAATAAGTAATATTATAGCTACATAAAAAAGCTGCCCCCCAGCCCGTAATCCGGACATGGCAGGACAGCTTGTTGCTTCAGGAGCTTACCGGGAACCCAGCATTACTGCTGCGGTTTCTGAGCCGGCTTGGTCATAGAAGTGCTGCTTTGCTTAGTAGCGCCGTCATTTTCAACAGCGAACTCTGCATTGTATTTTTCATTTGGTGTTTTGAAATTTTCCTGTACCTTCGGTTTCTTGGAATTAGCCACGAGAATCACCTCCCTATAGTATCGGAAGAAGCAAGTATTTGCCCCAGTCGATATTATGGGAAGCAGCCCCCTGTATTATGCATACTCACGTGAAAATAAATTCAAACTCCCGGATTGTATGGCGTAAGCATCCCTTAAATAGCTTCTTCCAGCAAATATTGCGGAACCGCTTTATAGGTCTGGATAGCGTGACCCAGACTCTTCAGCATACTTTCCGTGCATTTGCCGTCGCCGCGCTTAATCAATTGAACCACGACCGACTTCTTGCCCCATTCCTTGTAGACCTGCTTGGTGGTGCTGAAGTAAAGATCGATCTTCCGCCCTTTGATCGCTGATCCGGTGTCAGCCACAATTCCATATCCATAACCCGGTATATATAAAATACTTCCCAGCGGCAGCACCTTCGGGTCCGCAGCAATCGTGGATACCGCATTCTTGTCCCGCCGTACCTTGACTCCAGAATACGTAATCCCGTACTCCGGATGCTTCGCGGTCTTGCCGGTGGATTCGTATCCGGCGGTATAGCCGGTCGCTGTTACTTTCAGCGAAGTGATGATCTGCTCTGGAGCCGGCGCAGCTACCGGTATTGAACCAGGGGCCTTGACAGCATTCTTAGGCTTAGCTGCCTGTCCCTCTTGCTTAGGAGCCTTAACTGCGGCATCCGGCCGTACGACTCTTGAAGAGCCTCCAAGACGAGATGCTGAGCCTGCCTGCTGACTCCCAACCGGTGACTGCTTCTGTATACTGCTGCCAAGTTGTCCTGCAGTGTCTTCCATCCCTCTCGCCTGAACCGACTTGCGCGCGTAATCCGGGAAGATCCCGGCAGCGGTCAGCATAAGGACGATCGTGACGAAAAGACACCAAAACCTCTGGTATAAGCCCATTTTGTTCATTAGTTAAACCCTCCCCATACTACGAAGGTTTCCCGTTTCACAAAATTATATACATGAAACCGCGTTCCGGCGGTCTCATGCGGCTTATAACAGAGGCTTAGTGTAATACTCTAGATAACGCGTCCGGCAACTTCCTGTGCAAGCGAATCAATAGCTTCCTGCAGCGGCTGGGCACCGATATCCCCTTCACCGCGTTTGCGGATTGACACGCTGCCGGCGTTCATTTCATTCTCGCCGACTACGAACATGTACGGCAGCTTCTCGAGCTGAGCTTCACGGATCTTGTAGCCCATCTTCTCATTGCGTAAGTCCACTTCCGCCCGGATGCCGCTACGCAGCAGCTTCGCTTCCACTTCCTTCGCATATTCGTCGAAGGCCGACGATACCGGGATAATCTTCACCTGCTGCGGGGACAGCCAGAGCGGCAGTGAACCGGCAAAGTTCTCCAGCAGGAAGGCTACAAACCGTTCCATAGTTCCCAGAATCCCGCGGTGCAGGACAACCGGACGGTGCTTCTGGCCGTCGTCGCCGACATATTCCAGCTCAAAGCGCTCCGGCAGCAGGAAGTCAATCTGTACGGTCGAGAGTGTCTCTTCTTTGCCGAGTACAGTCTTAATCTGCACATCGAGCTTCGGACCATAGAAGGCCGCTTCGCCTTCGGCTTCGTAGAACGGCAGACCTGCTTCTTCGACTACCTCACGCAGCATACGCTGTGCAGTCTCCCACATCTCGTCGTTGGCATAATATTTCTCAGTATCCTTAGGATCACGGTAGGAGAGGCGGAACCGGTAATCTTCAATCCCGAAGTCGCTGTATACTTGCTTAATCAATTCCAGCACGCGGATGAACTCGCTCTTGATCTGGTCCAGACGGCAGAAGATATGCGAGTCATTCAGCGTCATGGAACGCACGCGGTGCAGACCTGTCAAGGCTCCCGACATTTCATAACGGTGCTGAATCCCAAGCTCGGCAATACGGATCGGCAGATCGCGGTAGCTGTGCATCGAACTCTTGTAGATCATCATATGATGCGGGCAGTTCATCGGGCGCAGCACGAACTCTTCGTTATCGATAGTCATCTTAGGGAACATATCTTCCTGATAGTGCTCCCAGTGTCCGGAAGTCTTGTACAGCTCTACGTTCCCCAGTACCGGAGTGTAGACATGCTGATATCCGAGGCTTGCTTCCAGATCCACAATATAACGCTCCAGAATACTGCGCAGCTTCGCGCCCTTAGGCAGCCAGATCGGCAGGCCTTGTCCAACTAACTGGTTGAAGGTGAAAATCTCCAGCTCCTTGCCCAGCTTCCGGTGGTCGCGCTTCTTCGCTTCCTCCAGCAGGCGCAGATGCTCATCCAGCTGTGCCTTCTTGATCCAGGCTGTGCCGTAGACACGCTGCAGCATCTTATTCTTGCTGTCCCCGCGCCAGTAAGCCCCGGCCACATTCATCAGCTTGAATACCTTGATCTTGGCCGTAGACGGCAAATGCGGGCCACGGCAGAGGTCGAAGAATTCGCCCTGCTCATAGATGGTGATGACACTGTCTTCCGGCAGAGCTTCAATCAGCTCCAGCTTGTAAGGATCACCCAGCTCGCCGAAGCGCTCCAGTGCTTCCCCCCGGCTGACCTCATGGCGGACAATCGGCAGATTCTCCGAGACGATGCGGTCCATTTCCTTCTCGATCTTCAGCAGATCCTCGGGATTGAGCGGATGCTCCAGGTCCATATCATAATAGAAGCCGTCTTCGATCACAGGACCTACTCCAAGCTTCACTTCCTTGGTGCCGAACAGGCGTCTTACCGCCTGCGCCATCAGGTGAGCTGTACTGTGGCGCATCACTTCGAGACCTTCCGGCGAATCAAGAGTTACGATCTCTACCAGATCGCCTTCCTGCAGCGGTGTTGACAGGTCTACGACAATCCCGTTGAGCTTGCCTGCTGCGGCGTTCTTCCGCAGTCCGCTGCTGATAGAGGCGGCTACATCATCAATGCTGCTGCCGTCTGCGTATTCCCGGACCGATCCGTCCGGAAGCTTAATATTTACTGACATGATTACTTCCTCCTAAAGTTTGTTGGGCTATACTTCGCTGAACTCTTCACACAAAAAACACCCGTCCCGCAAAGGGACGAGTGATTGCACCCGTGATTCCACCCAAATTCGATCTATCCTTGCAGCTGCCGCTTATGCTTCAGCTTCACTGCAGAATATAATCCTTCGTTAGCATGGGGATAACGGCCATGAACCGGCGGTTCTTATTATCCGTTAAGGTTCCGGAGTACGGAAGCCGTCAGGAGTTCATAACCGCAGCTACAAAGGGGTAAACCAACAGCCGGTACCGGAGGAAGTTGCAGCCTGAGGCTTCCTCTCTCTGAAACGGTCCAAAGCAAGTGGTTCATATCTTTGTCAACGCTGATAACATGAATTAAGGCAATTATAAATCTCAGCTTATCTTCCGTCAAGCGCAAACCGGCTGTCCGTCCTCAGGCCAGAAAAGGGCCCGTGCTATTTCAGCACGGGCCTTCTATCTGACTTATGAAGCTTTGTTCTCCAGCATACGGAAGATGATCACCGCAGCCTGGGCACGGTTAGCCATGCTCTTCGGTGCGAACTGCTTAGCATCCACACCGTTGACGATACCAATCTGAGTCAGCTGTGCCACCGCCTGTTGGGCGTAAGGAGCAATCTTGGCCTTATCCGTGAATTTGTTCAACGTTGCAGCGTCAACCGGCTGCAGTTGGCCCTTAAGGGCATTCGCAATCATAATCGCCATTTCCTCACGGGTAATCTCACGGCCCGGTTCGAATTTACCGTTGCCGGAGCCTTTTACAAGACCTGCATTCACAGCCGCAGCAATCGTATCAGAGTACCAGACACCCTGCTTCACATCGCTGAATTTCGCAGGTGAAGCCGAATTGCCAAGTTCAAGTGAACGAACCAGCATGGTTACGAATTCTGCGCGGGTTACACTCTTCATTGGCGCAAAGTTCGTGCCGTCCATCCCTTTGATAATGCCTTTAGCTGCCAATGAATTAATGGCATCTGCGGCCCAAGCTACCTTGCCCAGATCCTTGAAGGCTACAACAGGTACCGCCGGGCTTGGCGTTGGAGCTGCCGTTGCCGCTGGTGTTGCTGCCGGACTTGGAGTGGCCGAAGGCGAAGCCGTTGGCTTCGGTGTTGCAGTTGTCACCGGTCCAGGGTTATTACCAGGGTTCGGATTAACCGTTCCAGGGTCTTTTTCCACATTAGTGATCCGGCCTTCAAGAGCAGCCGTGATCGCGCCGCCGTTGAATGTTTTGACGATATATTCATAGAATACATCCAGGTCAATCGGTCCGGCCAGCGAGGAGCTTGCCTCAGTTAATACCTTATAATTGTCGCCGCCCGCAGCCATGAAGTTATTAACTACAGCCGTGTAGCTCTTCGACATTTCAATAGGTGTTCCGTCAGCCTTAGTCAGGTTAGCCACACGCTCTGCAACCGGCAGATACATGTTAGCTGTATATTTCAGACCTGAGATTTGCAGTGTCTTCGTGTCTACGGTGCCGTCAGGCTTAACTGCCCATTGCTGCTGCAGCAGGGTCTTGATCTGTTGACCAGTCAGGGTCAGCTTCACCAGCGTGTTGCCGAACGGCTGGATCTTCGCCAGATCCCCGAACGCTACATTGCCCTTCGGAAGATCCGCACGGATACCGCCCGGATTCATGAAGGCGAAATCAGCAGGATCTTTCTCGCCCTCTTTGAAGATAGCATGACGCATCGCATCTGCAATCAGATTACCCAATGCTGATTCCTTAGTGTAAGCATCTGTACGGGTTACTGTACCGTCAGTAGTTCCTACAGGCTGAGTCAGCTCAGGGTGCAGATTCAGATAGTAGTCCACCAACGCCTTGGTTTCGGCATCCGGTGTGATTTTACTCTGAACCGTGTTCGTTACAGTAGCTGTTTTACTCTTCACTGTACCTGTAGCTCCGTCAATCACCAGCTTGATGTCTTCAAAAGCCGTTCCGTAAGAGTAAGCCTGAACGATCAGCTTACCGTTCACCATATCATTGGCATAGCCATGATTGTCCCCTGCTACGATAACATCAACCGGGGAATTGGCAGGAAGCGCATTAGCCAAATCTACAGCTTCGCCGGTGGATACATTCTTTTTGGTAACCGGATCAGTCTTCGTTGTTGCCGGATCATGGGCAAGCACCACGATCGTCTTGACGCCTTGAGCATTCAGCTCGGCCGCATATTTCTCAATCGCCGCGACTTCTTCCTCGGCACTCAGGAATTTCACACCGGCTGTACCGGCTGGCGATACTTTGCTTGGCGTTGCTTTGGTCACAACTCCGATGAAGCCGATCTTCACGCCGCCAACTTCTTTTACAACATAAGGCGTGATAATAGGTTTGCCGGTGGTGCTGTCCACTGCGTTGGCATTGATATAATCGAAATCTGCTCCATTATGGACGACTTTCTCATTCTTAGGGTCTTTACCGCCGTAGATTTGAGCCTTCATAGCCTCAACACCTTGGTCAAATTCATGGTTCCCCAGGGTGCCGATGTCGAACTTCATGAGATTCATCCATTCCATCGTAGGCTTGTCGCGTTCCAGTGAAGATACCGGAGCGGATGCGCCCACAGAGTCGCCGTTATGGAACAACAGCGAATGCTCATATTTGGCGCGGGCTTCCTTCAAATAAGCCGCAAGTGTAGCCGCTGTTCCTACAGCTTCACCGTTCACCACGGAGGTAGTGTCCAGTTGACCGTGGAAGTCATTAATGCCCAGCAGATGGACTTCAACATCTCCTGTTGGGGTTGGAACAGTTTTTTTGAGGTCCAGAGTGTAGATTTTGAAATTATTTACATCTTTAATTTCTGTAGCTTTAATGTTAGCAGGAGCGACTGCTTCTGCTTTAGGTGAAGACGGGAACGTTACAGTGACGTTGCCTTCAATAGGATCAATCGACCAGTTGTTGTCTGCTGTTGGATCAACCGTTCCCGCAGCACTGATATAATCCATCAGCACCTGACGGTTCTCCATCTGGGAATCAATAATCATGTTAGCGCCTTTGACACCCGGGAAGTTCCCGCCGCCGCTTGCACGGTAGTTGTTGGTAACGACCACGAAGTCCTGATCCAGATCCAGTGGCTGGTAGTCATAAGTGATGGAAGTTACCCGGCTGGAGGACTTATCGTTGATGCTGCCATCGGGCTTATACTTCGCATTGCGGGTGACATCAAGTGTATATTTGATGCCGTCAATCACATCGAAATTGAACACAGCAAATGCTGAATTTAAAAGCGGCTGAGGCGTGGAGATGGAAGGCTTAATGCGGTTGAACGCTCCTGCACTCATCTCCACCCATTCTTTGACGGTCGAACCCTTAACTACAATCGCCTTCAGCGTGTTGTCATAGAGATACAGATCGCTAGCACTGGCAATCGTAAGGTTGCCTTTCTTGATGTCCGTATATTCCTCAGGGCCGTTGCGTCCGGCCTTAAATGGTGCACCGACGCTCAAGATCGGCAGGTTTCTATAATCAGCCAAGTTCTCGTTAGTATGAATCAAGTTAGATACATACTGCTGCTGGGCATAGGTTACGATCTGTACTGTCGGATCATCCTGCACCATAGCAAAGTAGCTGTTCATCGGCGCAGTTGTTACACCAAGCGGTTGATTCACGTAATCAATCGTAGCTTGATGTGCCGCTCCGGCAAGATCATCAATGGCAGAGTCAACGGCTGCGCCAGCAATAGAGCGTGTAGAAGCCTTGGAGCCTGCTTTGTCTACTGTCCACTCGCCGCTACTGTTCTGGGCGATCTTCAGATCGATAAGGCCCAGGTAACCTCCGCCATAGCCCGCTTGTACTGCCGGAGTGCCATTGATATGGCCGTTAACGTTATCTACCTTGGCTACATCATTATTGTAAGGAAGCTTGGTGGACGGATCTTTGAAGGAAGCATCCAGCTTGCTGTCATCCCCGTTCGTCGGGAATACCTTGTGGGTATGCGAGAAGGTAATGGCATCGATGCCTGGAACCTTGCTCAGCAGGTTAATGACATTCTCTGCTCCCGTTCCTTCAGCGGCCGCAGCGTCGAACCCGGAATGAGTCATGGCGACGATAACGTCCGCACCATCGTTCTGCATTTCAGGAACAAACTTCTTCGCTGTTTCCACAATGTCTTCGGCAACAACGTTTTTCTCCAGGTTCACCTTGTCCCACTCCATAATCTGCGGAGTAACCAGACCCAGGAGGCCGACTCTAATGGTAACGGTATTGCCGTTGCTGTCCTTTACTACTTTATCGATGATTTGATAAGGTTCAAACGTATTTTTACCGTCTGACTTATTATAAATATTTGCATTCACATAAGGGAATTTCGCACCCGTAGACTCTTTATAGGTTGCACTGCTCACATTGCCCTTAACTGTCCGGTCCAGATAATCCAATCCATAATTGAATTCATGATTGCCGAAGGTTGCTGCATCATAACCCATGAGGTTCATAGCTGCGATGATCGGATGAATCTGGTCCTCGCTAGTCTTGAAGTCAGACACTTGGGCCATGTACGTTCCCAGTGGTGTTCCTTGAATTAAATCGCCATTATCCAGCAAAAGGTTGTACTTGCCGTCTGGATCATTGCGTGCAGCCTTTACTAAGGTTGAAGTACGGTCCAGACCTACAGTCGCGGAGGCGGCACCCTTAAAATAGTCCCATCCATATACGTTCGTATGAACATCAGTAGTGCTCATCAAACGTAAATTAATGGTTCCCGGATTAATCACCGGAGAAGCCTCAGCCTTTCCTGCCGCCAGCACAGGAACATTGAATACTCCGCCCAGCATCTGTGCTGCCAGAACTGTGGTAGCCAATAAAGAAGCTATCGGCTTGTTCCATCTTCTCTCTCCCATAAATCTAATTTCCTCCCTGTGATTGCTATATTATTCTACCACTGTCCGAAAAATTGTATCATAGCCCTGCCTATGAATCTATCAAATTGCATTAACTCTTATAAATTGTTGTGTAAAATCTCACATTAATTGATCGTTTCTCTTAAGCCCCCTAATCAAAGTGGAGACCTTGACATGTAAGAGGTACACTAAGAAGAGGGAGTGGAGCCGATGAGAAGCAACAAGTTGTACGACGAACAGCGGATCAAAGTAGCCCAAGAAGCGATCCATGGAACCAAGATTTCCTTCCTCGCCCGAAAGTACTCCGTCTCACCCAGCACGATTTCCAATTGGGTGAAGTTCTACAAGGAACGGTTTGGAGAAGAGGCTACCCCGTCCGTTCAGGAACGGATTGAAGATGCGGAGCGTGTCCAAGACCTGGAGACGAAGATGGAGACGGCCATTAAGCTACTGGGCGAAAAGGATTTGGAGATCGAACTGCTGCGTGAACTCCTAAAAAAAGCCAACCCCGCTTACAAGACAGACTCGAACTGGCCAACGAAACGATAAAGCGGGGGTATACGGTGACATTGGTGCTACGGATTATAGAGGTTCAACCCTCCACCTACTATGCCCATAAAAAACGTCTCTCGGGGCTTCTAGGCGGCCCTGCTGCAATAACGACGTCGGGCCGTCCGATCCCCTCCTATTCCCTCACCACTGGTGGTCTGCGGGTGAGTGACCTACAGATCGAGGAATGGCTGAGTGAGCTGGTGGAGGGAGAGGAGAACGGCTATGGCTACCGGAACCTCGCCTACGCCCTGTGGGTCCAGCAGGGCTTAATTCTCAACCACAAGAAGGCATATCGGCTGTGCAAGAAACTCGGGCTGCTTCAGAAAAAGCCGGTAAAGAACGTAAAATACCCTCGGCACCTGGCACGAAATCGAGTGGTCACCGGCCCCAACCAACTCTGGCAGATTGACATTAAATATGGATATGTTCATGGCTACGACCGCTTCTTTTTTATCTTTGATATGATTGATGTGTTTGACCGCTGCATTGTTGGCTACCACGTGGGAGCGAGTTGTACAGCCAAGCAAGTCTGTGCCACGTTAAGAGAGGCTCTAGACAGGCGTTTGCAGCCTGGAGACCCCTCTCCGGTCATCCGTTCGGATAACGGCCCGCAATTCTTAAGTGACGTCTTTGGCGAGTTGTGTGCGGAAACACAGCGTCCGCTGGAGCATGAACGAATTCCTCCAAAAACGCCGAATATGAACGCCTACATTGAGTCATTTCATAGCATTTTGGAGAGAGATTTGTATGCAAAAAGGTACTTTGAAACGTTTGAAGAAGCCTATGAAGCAGTCGCAGCCTATATTGAATTTTACAACGAGCGCCGTTTTCATGGCAGTTTGCAGCGTTTGAGCCCCAAGCAATACCAAGCCGCATGGAAAGCGGGCAAGCTAAAACCGATAGAAATAACGCTGTAAACGAGAAACTGCGAAAACACGAGTTTTTAGCAGAATGTCTCCACAATTAGGGGGCCGAACCGGTTTTTTGTAAAATATAACGATATCATTTTACAATTAAGCGAACAATTAAGTGAAGAAAGCGGAAAAAGCCAATTCAATTGGACTCCATCCTGTTGGACAGGTTAAACAGGAAATAAAAACAGATTAATTACTCTTTTATAAATGGATTTTTACAATACCATAGGATTTATAGGGGGAGTTGAAATGACTATACAAAAACCTGTACGCGGTATATTTCTCGACCTTGGCTGGACGATTTTCCGCCCTGCAACAGGTGATTGGAGGATAACATTAAAAGCGTTGGAATACATAAATCCGCAAATACTAGGGTCAATACCACAAGAACAATTGAATACGGCAATTTCAAAAGCAAATGAGCACCTCAAAAATGAAGTTTACAAAACTGAAGATGAGGAGCTTGAAAGGTATACAAATTACTATAAAACAATGGCTGAAGGGTTACCTGAAATTCACCTTACCGACGAACAAGCTGAAATCATTGCCTACGATAGAGTGTATAACGATGCTAATTATGTGTTTTTTGATCATACAAAACAGACCCTTGAAAGCCTGAAAGAAAAGGTTACGATTGGAGTTATTTCAGATACCGACCCGTCAATCAAAAGGGTTCTTAAAAATGCTGGTATTTATGAGTATTTTGATAATATGACACTTAGTTTTGAACTTGGAGAAAACAAACCTAATCCCGGCATGTTCAGCCATGCACTTGATGCGATGCATTTGCCGGCAACAGAAACAGTATTTGTCGATGATTATGAACAGAACTTAGATGGTGCATCAGCTCTGGGTATACAATCAGTATTAGTCCTATCAAGAACGAATTCTCAAGCAAGCACAAGGTATCTAAACATCAAAAAACTATCCGATTTATTATCCTATTTATAAAAAATGAAACAAGCATTGCAATTTAGCATAAAAATAACGGAGTAAAAACTACAATTTGTAGTTTAACTCCGTTATTTTTGTTTTCTTTATTTATTCTAGTTCTGCATCACAAAATCATTATCAATCTTCGCATTCGCATCCTCGAACGTGCGCAGAATGTCATAGCGCGTGTTGCGCTGCGCCGGGATCTTCCCTGCTTCGCGGATGAGCTGGGTAATGGACTCGATGTTGACCTTGTAGGTCGCGCCAGCGGAGGAGACTACGTTCTCCTCGATCATCGTGCTGCCGAAATCATTACAGCCGTATTGCAGGGAGAGCTTGCCTACTTCAGGCCCCATCGTTACCCAGGAGGACTGGAAGTTCTTGATATTATCCAGCACCAGACGGCTGATGGCTACAGTCTTCAGATACTCCTCCGGTGTCTGCCGGTCAAGCTTCAGGTTCGTATTATCCGGCTGGAAGGTCCAGGAGATGAACGCCAGGAACCCTTCGGAGTCATATTTGTTCGCAATACATTCATCCTGCGCTTCACGGACACGCAGCAGATGCAGCGCCCGCTCTTCCATGCTCTCGCCCAGCCCGATAACCATCGTGGCTGTCGTGTTCATGCCGATCCGGTGTGCGGTCTGCATGACATCCATCCACTCGCGCCAGGAGCCCTTAAGCCGGCTGATCTTGCGGCGGGTACGGTCATCGAGAATCTCTGCGCCACCGCCGGGCAGAGAATCGAGGCCCGCAGCATGAATCTCACGCATGACCTGTTCCAGCGGCAGGCCGGAGACCTCAACCATTTTCATAATCTCAGCAGGTGAGAAGGAATGCATCGTAATCTCCGGGAACCGCTGCTTGATGCCGCGCAGAATATCCGTATAATAGCTGAACGGCAGATTCGGATTCGTACCGCCCTGCATCAGAATTTCGGTTCCGTTTACGCTCATGGTCTCAGCAATCTTCTGATAGATTGTCTCATCGGGAAGCACATAGCCTTCCTCCGAACCGGGTCTGCGGTAGAAGGCGCAGAAGCGGCAATATACATCACATACATTAGTGTAGTTAATGTTGCGGCCGATGACGAATGTCGTCACAGGCTCCGGGTGCCAGCGCTTCATAATAATATCTGCAGCAGCGCCCATCTTCTCAATTTCATTGCTCTCGAACAACGTGATCGTGTCTTCCAGTTGAAGACGCTCACCCTTAAGTGTCTTATCCAGAATAAGGTCAATTGCACTCACCGTTGACGGCCTCCTCTTAATCTATGAAGTAGTATAGATAAATTTAATTTGAAGTAAAATACTCGTTCTCCCATCGTATCACAATCAGCTGTCCTTGAGAAATGTTTCGCTGCGCAGGACTGATAATTGCCCTTGTCCCAGGCAAAATTAAACAGCAGCGCCCGAAGGCACTGCTGCTTGTACGTTCTGCGAATCTTCACATGCCGGGCCAGGTCCGGCGCATTGCCTTATTCCAGCTCACTCCGGGCGGCCTCCAGGGCCTGCCTTAGATCGGCGATCAGATCATCTACATGCTCTATGCCGACCGAGAACCGCAGTAGGCGATCATCCACGCCGACCGCATCGCGGATTTCAGCCGGAATATCGGCGTGGGTCTGTATCGCCGGATAGGTCATAAGCGATTCAACACCGCCCAGACTCTCGGCGAAGGCGATCAGCTTAATGTGGCGGAGCAGCGGCTCCACATAGCTGACCTCTTTTACCTTGAAGGAGAAGATTCCCGTGTTGCCGCTGGACTGGCGGTTCTGAATGGCATAGCCCGGATGGTCCGGCAGGCCCGGGTGGAAGACCTCGGCAATAGCCGGATGCTCCTGCAGATAACGGGCAATGGCGAGGGCGTTGCTCTCATGCCGCTCCATGCGCAGGGCGAGGGTCTTCATGCCTTTCATCAGCTGGTAGCTGTCATTCGGTGCGAGAACCGCGCCCAGGGAGTTATGCAGGATGGCCATTTCAGCCGACAATTCTGCGCCCTTGGTCACAATCAGCCCCGCCAGCACATCGTTATGCCCGCCCAGATACTTGGTCGCACTGTGAACCACGATATCTGCCCCAAGCTCCAGCGGGCGCTGGAAGAACGGAGTCAACAGCGTATTGTCCACAATCGTGAGCAGCCCGTGACGGCGGGCCCAGGTACATACCGCTTCGACATCCGTAATCATCATCAGCGGATTGGTCGGCGTCTCAATGAATACAGCTTTCGTGCCCGGCTGGCGGGCCGCTTCGAGACCCTCCAGATCATTCGTATCTACATAGGAGGCGCTGATGCCGTATTTGGAGAGAATTCGTTCCAGCAGCCGGTAGGTTCCGCCGTACAGGTCGAGCGATACAATAAGATGATCCCCTTGTCCAAACAAGGTGAACACAGTAGTCAGTGCAGCCATACCGGAAGCGCAGGCGAAGCCGGCATCCCCGGATTCCAGGGCCGCTGCCGCTTCTTCGAGTACAGAACGGGTAGGATTTTTGGTGCGGATGTAGTCAAAGCCTGTGCTCTGTCCAAGTCTCGGGTGACGGAAGGCCGTCGCATGATAAATCGGGTAATTAATGGCCCCGGTAGCGGGGTCCTCCATCGAACCCATCTGTGCCAGTCTGCTCTCAATTCTCAGTTTCTCGTCCATCTCCATTGCCTCCTAAAAGTTTGGTAAAGCGTACACAACCTGATCATTCTTCGGGTTAAACTCGCTTCCAAAGCACCCGGCTATGTGTATGCACCTGATTAATTGCTTCTATAATAATAAGTCAACCTCTTAGATAAATGCCCCGATATCGTAAGGAGTCTCCTGGTATACATAGTAATTGAGCCAATTAGCGAATAATAAGTTAGCATGGGCGCGCCAGACTGCCGGCGGTGTACGGGTAGGATCATCCTTGGGATAATAGTGCTTCGGCAGGGCAACCTCCATCCCCTTGGCGATATCCCGGTCATACTCCCATTTCAGCGAGAAGGGATCATACTCCGAATGTCCGGTGACAAAAATCTGCTTCCCGTCATGCGTAGCCACCAGGTACACCCCGGCTTCCTCGGATTCTGCCAGAATCTGCAGCTCCGGGTTCTGCTCAATATCTTCACGGGAGACGTCGGTATGGCGGGAATGCGGCACATGGAACACTTCATCGAAGCCGCGCAGCAGCTTGACATTATTATGGCTAATCGTATGCGGAAACACTCCGAAGCATTTGTCCGGCAGACTCACCTTGCGCACGCCGAAGTGATGATACAGCCCTGCCTGCGCGGCCCAACAGATGTGCATCGTCGAGGTTACATTCTGCTTGCTCCACTCAAAAATCACTTTCAGCTCTTCCCAGTAGTTGACATCCTCGAACTCCAGTTGTTCTACGGGAGCGCCCGTTACAATCAAGCCGTCGAACCGGCGGTGGCTGATCTCATCAAAGGTTTTGTAAAAGCTCTTCAAATGCTCAGCCGAAGTATTCTTCGACGTATGGGAGCTGGGATGCAGCAGGACAACATCCACCTGAAGCGGGGAATTCCCGATAAGGCGCAGCAGCTGTGTCTCCGTAGTTTCTTTGGTTGGCATCAGATTCAGGATGGCGATTCGAAGGGGACGAATATCCTGATGGAAGGCCTGGCTTTCATCCATTACAAAAATATTCTCACCGGATAACACTTCTTTGGCCGGCAGGCTGTCGGGAATTTTGATAGGCATTGCTGTTCACTCCTTAACTGAAATGGGGTTCCACTTGGTGGTTAATACTGAGGCAGGGTAGCGAAAAAAGACCTTTCCCGGGCGAGAAAGGTCATATCATGCAGTCATATGCGCCTCTCTCATCTGCCAGAGAACTTCCGCCGGACGAATAACGCCCTGCAAAGCTTCCGCAAGAATTAGCACCGTGCGTTCACACGCCGGTTGCCGGGTTTCATCGGGCTAGTCCCTCCACCTGCTCTTGATAAGATTTAGCTGTATTCAGTTAAATAACCTTGAAGCATCCGAAAGATGCTTTTTCTTAAATTTCACTTTAAATCATGAACCTCCTTTTCGTCAAGTCCATACAATGCTGAAGGGGCCTTATGACAGAAAACAATTTCTCTTGTAAGAGCCATATCCCGGCGTTATACTAGACAAGTGTTTCAAACCCAAAACGGCGAAAAGAAGAGGTGAGAGAAAATGGAAGGCGACCCGGGCTCGCGAATAAGCGTGCAGAATGAACAACCACACAGGATTAACATCAGCTTGCCGGCGGCGGGAGCCCTTTTTCTTCATGCTCTCGGACCGTCTTTTGGCCTTCATCCATGATTGTACCACCGGCCAAGCTGATTTTTTTCCGTGTGCTGAAATTAGCATACCCCTGGAGAAGACCAGGGACATAAGGAGTGAATCAGATGAAAATCCGGCTGGTAAATGCAGGGGTTTTTACGCCTATTGACAATATTGAAGAAACTTTAACCGCCCCTGCCGAGGGGTTCTACTGGATTGATGCGGATGTGGAAGACCTTGTAGAGCTTCAGCCTATATACGGCCTGCATGATCTGGCTGTGGAAGACTGTCTAAGTGAAGAGGATCAGCGTCCGAAGCTGGAGATTTATGAGAGTCATTATTTCATCGTGGTGAACAGCATCCGGTTCGATGATGAGGAAATTTTCCTCCGTGCGCTCAACGTATTCCTTGGCAGACATTTCATTATTACCGTTACGAAGCAGAAGATCCATGAGCTGCGTGTCCTGAAGCCCGTACTGTGGGAGCAGGAGGTCAATACGCCTGACCGCTTCCTGTATCTGCTGATCGACCTCGTTGTCGACAACTTCTTCTCGGTCGGTGACCGGATTGAAGCGCGGATTGAGAAGCTGGAGGAAGACATCCTCATGCATACCAAGAAATCGCATCTGAGTGAGATCATCGGTCTGCGCAGTGAGATTCTCTGGCTGAAGAAGATGCTCGGCCCGCAGAAGGAAGTTATCAACACGCTCAACAAAAAGGATCTTCGCCTGATTGACGATCAGCTGCAGAAGTATTTCAGCGATATCTACGAGAATGCGGTAAAGATCTCTGAAACCTTCGAAACGTACCGCGATCTCATGGGCAACTTACGTGAAGCTTATCAGTCCAGTATTGCTAACCGCGCCAATGAAATCATGAGAGTATTTACAGCGATTACTACCATATTCATGCCGCTGACCGTGATTACCGGGATCTACGGCATGAACTTTGACAATATACCGGAGATTCACACCGAGTACGGCTACTATGGCGTCATTGCCGTCATGGTGACGTTAGGCTGCGGAATGCTCATTATCTTCCGTAAGAAGGAGTGGCTATGAAGCAGAGCGGACGAATACGAAGGACGAAGGCACCGTATACCCGGCTATTCCGGGACTCGGAGAGCCTTCGTCTTTTTGATATGTCACCGTTATGTAATGCGTCTGCGCGCTGCCCAGGAGTTCAGGTCATCAGGACCGCCGGATTGAAGCTGATGCAGGCCGTCACCCCTCAATAATTATTGAGGCGTGACCATCCCTACCACCGCCGGATGCTCACGCCGGAAACGGATGCGGATCAGCCGCAGGCGTTCGTAATACAGATCGAGTCCGTCAGCAGGAACGAAGTTGTCGCCGTAAGCTTTGTAGAGGACAGGCTTCAGGAAGTTGTCGCCGATCAGTTCATAGGCGGTCCAAATATTGTTCTGTTCTTCGGGGCTCACTTCGCTCAGCTCCAGGGCAATGAGCTTCTCGGCCGAGTAGCCGTCCTTCTCCAGCTCCTCTACCACTTCAAGCACTTCACGGCGGGAAACTCCGCTAAGCACTCTAAGCTGCTCCATCCCTTGATCCTCTTCGATCCCTTGTAACAGAACACGCCGCAGTCTCAGCCGCTCCAGCTGCTTCTTGTACTTAAGCTCCTTCTGCTTATAATGCCAGGATACAAAGCTCTCTTCGTCAATGGCATGATTCACCCAGCTTAGCGGAAAATCATGCTCACGCTCAGCCGCCGCGGTGATGCTGAGCCAGTCCGCTCCATATTGTGAGGCTTTGCCTTCACCGACACCCGGAAGCTGCAGCAGCTCCTCCTCCGTGCGGGGAAGAAACGCGCTGATCATGCGCAGCAGACGGTTGCTGGCCAGGATATAAGGTGCCTTCCGTTCGCTGGAGGCCTTCCCTCTGCGCCAGGAGCATAGCTCCTCGAAGATGGCTTCATTCCCGTATTGCTCACTGTAATACTGCAGCTTAAGCTGCTCCTGGCTGCGGCTGCTGAGGTTATCCTCGTCATGAAATACCCCGTCAATCAGCGGGCGGTAGCCATCCCCCATCTTCACGGCAAGCTCGTGCCGGTATACACAGAGCATCTCATTCCATGATCCGCCTTCATACCACAGGCTGTCGCCCGTCTCTTGTTCGCCGGAGAAATCACGCCAGCCAAGACGCCACTGCCCCTCTTCCTCTCCAATCCACAGCTGGGCAAAAACCTCCCCGTCCACTCCTGATCTTCTGCACAAACGGTTCATAAATACGATCTGCATATGAATCCCTACTTTCGTCGTCTTACAGTACGCATGATATTTGAACGCAAAAAAAGCACCTCTCCCACGAAATTCGTGAAAGAGGTGCTTCCTCTTAAATGCTATACTGTTAAAACCTAGAATACCATATATTACGAAACAGTCAATGTCTTTTTGACAGGAGATCCTACTTGCGGTCCAAAGCCAGCTTGGCCAGACCCAGTGCACCCGACAGACCGGCGTTATCTCCAAGCTGCGGAGACACAATATAGCTGCCAATCTCTTCATTGAGCGCCGGATGCTGCACATATCCGCCGAGCAGCTCCTGCAGCTTGGCATGGATCAGCGGGAAAAGCTGGCTCTGCTTCATCACACCGCCGCCCATTACGATCTTCTGCGGAGAGAGGATCAGCACATAGTTCATAAGCGCATGGGCCAGATAGTGGGCCTCCATCGCCCAGGCCGGATGATCCGCAGACAGCTCGCCCGCCGGCTTACCCCAGCGCTTGCCGATGGCCGGACCCGCTGCCAGACCCTCCAGGCAATCGCCGTGATAAGGGCAGAAGCCTTCGTAGTGGTCCTCGGGATGACGACGGACCAGAATATGGCCCATCTCCGGGTGGGACAGCCCGTGAACCAGCTTCCCGCCCACCACAGCACCGGCACCAATCCCGGTACCTACCGTGATATAGAGGCAGCTATCCAGACCTTGCGCTGCCCCCCAGGTGTATTCGCCCAGCGCCGCGCCGTTCACATCTGTATCGAAGCCGATCGGAACCTGGAATTGCTCCTCCACGGCTCCCACCAGATTATACCCGCCCCAATGGGGCTTCGGTGTGGTTGTAATATATCCATAGGTGGGGCTGCCAATAACGGGATCAATCGGTCCGAATGAACCGATGCCGATAGCCTCCACGGATTTTCCGCTGAAATAATCCATTACCTGGCTCATAGTCTCTTGAGGAGTGGCAGTCGGAAAGCTCACCCGGTCGATAATCGTCCCGTCCTCATTCCCGATACCGCATACAAACTTCGTTCCCCCTGCTTCAATCGCTCCCAACAATTTCACTGCAGTGTTCCCCCTTCTCCTGATGCATCCATATGCTGTTGCTACTGATAATTTCGATAGATTCCTGAGATACGATAAATACAATGATAGTTTCCTGCGCTAGAACTAACCGGCTGATCAGCCCGAGCGCGGTAATAAAGCGTTCTCTTGCCCTATTATACGTGGCTCTTATACGTATGACAAGCGGTTGACATATGGTAGATTCGTTATTCCATTTGTTGTTTGCAAGAATCGGGATCGTGTTGCTGCATAGTCTGTTTGCGGTCTCGATAGGCCCGGCAGGCTGCTACAAGCCGGGCTGCTGCCGGGAGATGGGAGGCCAGATGGATATGCACATAAGCAGCCATGATGCTGCCGTTGATGTAGCCTTCCGGCTGGCTCCCCCCTCTGCCCTTACTCTCATAGGCATAGGTCCGGTCTGCCCCCTCAGGATAGCTCATGACGGAGTAATGAAATTCATGGCCGCGCAGACGCTCGCCCTGCTTCAGCAGCAGACAGTCGTGAATTGCCGTAACTTCACGATACCCGAGTGCCGCCCGGCGTTCCTGCATCACGGTATGTGCCGGAACGATTCCGGCCATCTCATGCGCCGCACCGGTGCGGTCGGTCAGGCTGCGGGCCAGCACCATGTAGCCGCCGCACTCCGCATACAGCGGCATTCCGGCAGCTGCGGCAGACCTCAGTCCGCCGAGGAAAAGCTGGTTCGCGGCAATCACCGCCGCGAATTCTTCCGGGAAGCCGCCGCCAATATAGATGCCATCGGCTTCCGGCGGAATGCCTTCACCTCTGAGCGGGCTGAAGTAAACCAGCCTAGCACCTTCACGTGCGAGCAGCTCCAGATTATCGGCGTAGTAGAAGTTGAACGCCGCGTCCCGGGCGACGGCAATGACCGGGCCAGACTCCACCGGGCCTGTCTGTGTCTTATGTATTATCTGCCCGGCAGGATTACCCTGGTCATCCCCAGCCGCAAGCATCTCCCGCACAGCAGGCGCGGCAGCTGCAAGCTCCAGCAGCCGCTCCAGATCCGTGCCTTGCTCCAGCATGTCGGCGGCACGGTCGAACAAGGGCGCAAGCTCCCCGCGCTCCACTGCGGGCAGCAAGCCCAGATGCCGCTCCGGGATGTCCAGTCCGCTGTCGCGGGGGAGCCAGCCGATCACGGGAATCCCGCAGGCTGCTTCAATGGCCGCCTTAACTAACCGGTAGTGACCCTCGCTGCCGCAGCGGTTCACCAGAACGGCGGCAATCCGCACCTGCGGCTCCAGCTGCCGGAAGCCCAGCACAATCGCCGCAGCACTGCGGCCCATGCTGCGGACATCGACCACCAGCAGCACAGGACTGGCGGTCAGGATGGCGATCTCCGCCGTTGATCCGGTCAGTGCCGTATCCTCCTTGCCGTCATACAGCCCCATGACGCCCTCAATGACGGACAAGTCGGCCTCTGCCGAAGCCTGCAGGAAATACTCCTGCAGATAGGCGCTTGAAGTCATCCAAGAGTCCAGGTTGCGCGAGGGACGATCTGTGACCGCACTGTGATAGGCGGGATCGATATAGTCAGGGCCGCATTTGAAGCCCTGAACCTTCAGGCCCCGCCGGGCAAAAGCACGCATCAGCCCCAGCGTGACCGTTG
This sequence comes from Paenibacillus sp. FSL H8-0332, assembly GCF_037963835.1. Classification (NCBI taxonomy): domain Bacteria; kingdom Bacillati; phylum Bacillota; class Bacilli; order Caryophanales; family Paenibacillaceae; genus Paenibacillus; species Paenibacillus sp. FSL H8-0332. The sequence goes on along the minus strand of NZ_CP150145.1, from coordinate 1,671,495 downwards.
TTTTGCCTGAGCCGCTGCCTGTGCCTGCGATGACCAGGCGGGGACGCGCCTGCGGCTCCCGTGGGGCTGATCCAGGCTCTTTTTCATACCCAGCTACATTCCTTGAATCATTCACCGCTGCTCCCCTCCTTCTCTCCGGGATAGACAATCCGGGCTACGGCGATGGTCACATTGCCGCTCTTGAGCTTAGGCTGCAGGAGCGAATGCGCACCTGAGGACAACAGCGCAGCAGGTTCACAGACACCGTAAGCCCCCGTTGCCCTGAACACCACTTCAGACGGATGGTCCAGCTCTACTGTATTTAGCTGCTCCGGGGTGTACAGAACCAGCTCCCAGTTGTATTTAGCACACAAGGCCAAGAGTCCTGCTTCATCCCCCTTGATCCCGGCCGTCGCCACATTCCGCACACTATGGAGCGACAGATGAAGCTCATTCAGAGTGTGCAGGACCACGGCTTCCAGCTCTTCCGCAGACGTCCCGCGGTTGCAGCCGAGTCCAAGCACCAGACTGCGGGGGCGATACACTACAGTGTACTCGGCCAGAGCAGTATCTGCCGGTGCGTCCTCCTCCGGTTCCGCCGCCACCCGGTCGCTTACCACAATCGCTGCGCTGAAGCTGCGTCCGTTATGCCGAAGCTCAGCCCTGCTTGCGAACATAAAGACATGCTCCGGCACCTCAGCACCTAGCGGCAGCCAGTCACGTTCCCCGCTCTCCTGCACAAAAGCCACCGGCTCCCCGTTAACCAGCGCAGCACTAACCCCCTTCATGGGGGTGAAGCTGTCCGCGCGCCAGCCATACTCTTGGCCCAGCAGATCGACAGCGAAGGTGCCCTGCACATCCGAAGCTGTAGTGATCACCGGATGGCTGCCCAGCAGCTCCGCAATCTCCAGCGTCAGCCTGTTTGCTCCGCCGAGATGGCCGGAGAGCATGCTGATGACATGCTCCCCGCGCTCATCGATGACGATGACGGCTGGATCGGTTCTTTTATCCTGCAGCAGCGGAGCCGTCAGCCGGACAGCCGCCCCCAGCGAGAAGAACAGAATGACCGCCTCATAGCTCCCGAACAGCTTGGGAAGCAACCCTCTGACCGGTCCGTCAAAAACAGTGATCTCCCCGCTCCGCGCCTCCAGCCCGCCGCTATATTTGGCATAGACAAAGACCTCAGTCCCGCCAAGCCGCCCGCCGAGCCTCACAGCCAGCTCTATCCCACTGCGTGTAATGGCAACAGCCGCATACCGCTTACTCACCGGAGCCGATTCCTTCCCGGCAGCCGTGGGTGAAGGTCTTGTCATACAGCTTGGAGCGGTGCTGATCGCGGTCCGTCAGCCCGGGGTCCAGTGCCCAGCCGGCCAGGATCATGGCATGCATGGTGATGCCGGCATCCCGCAGGTCCGCCTCCAGCTTCTCGACCGTTGTCCGCAGAATCTGCTGATCCGGCCAAGTGGCCCGCTTCACGACCGCCACCGGGGTCTCCGGGCTCCAGCCTGCGGCCAGAAATTCACTGCTCACATGACCAGCCAGTGATGCACTTAGAAACAGCGCCACCGTGCAGTGATGCTCTGCCAGCTTGCGCAGCTGCTCGCGCTCAGGCACGGGTGTGCGCCCTTCCGCACGGGTCAGAATGACCGTCTGCGTCAGCTCCGGCACGGTCAGCTCTGCGCCAAGCGCCGCCGCAGAGGCAAAAACCGAGCTGACGCCAGGCACAATCTCGTAAGCGACGCCGCATAGCTTCAGCAGCGACATCTGCTCCAGAATCGCTCCATACATGGCGGGGTCTCCGGTGTGGACGCGGGCTACGCTTTTACCGGACTGCACAGCAAGCATCATCAGCTCCACCTGCTGCTCCAGATCCATGCCCGAGCTCCGAAGCACCTGCGCACCGGGCTTAGCGCTGCGGATCAGCTCCTCGCTGACCAGCGAATCCGCATACAGCACCAGATCTGCCGAGCGCAGAATCCGGCTGCCTTTGACCGTGATCAGCTCCGGGTCGCCCGGTCCGGCACCGACAATATATACTTTTGGCTCCAACAGCTTATTCGTCATTTGCTCACCACCATCAGACTCAGGTACTCCACTTCCTTGCCCCGCAGGTCCCGCGCATCGCGCCAGACGGTCTCATAGGGGGAGGTTACCTTGGTTACCACCGAGGCGCGGCCGGACAAGCCCAGCTCATCCAGCACATCCAGCACCAGATCCAGCACCTTGGCCACCTTAAGGAACACCACCGTATCATGATGCAGCAGTGCTTCTCGAAGCGCCTCCCTGTCGTCCGTAGCCGGGATGATCCCCACACGCTGATTGCCGTCTGCCAGGGGCTGCTCCAGCGCGGCCGCCGCGCCCAGCACCGAGGAAATTCCCGGAACCGAGACGACCGGCACACCGGGATGCAGCTCCTGCATCAGCCGGGACAGATGAATGAAGGTGCTGAAGAGATTAGGATCGCCTTCCGTCACAAAAGCCACATCCCGGCCCTGCTTCAGCTCTCTCCAGCACAGCTCTACCGTTCGGGTCCAGCCGCCTGCCAGCAGCTCCGGGTCCTTCGTCATCGGAAAGACCAGTCCGAGCATGATTTTGTCCTGCGGGTCTACATGCAGCTCAATGATTTCATAGGCGTAGGATTTGCCGCCCTTCTTAGTGGCCGGGTAGGCAATCACCGGACATTCCCGCAGCAGTCGGCAAGCCTTAAGCGTGATTAGCTCCGGGTCGCCGGGGCCGACGCCTACGCCGTATAACGTTCCGAGCGCCCGGGGAGTCAGTCTTTCCTCCAGCACCAGCTCTTCTGCATCCAGCGGGTCAAATAACGCACTGGCCGCCTGTATCGCTGCTTCTGTCCACAGCGTCCCGGCCGCTTCTCCTGACGATATTTCCTGTCCGTCCGCAGCCTGCTCACGCGGCGAAGTTACATCGGTCTTCATTGCGGGTTCCTCCTTCGTTATTGTCTGATGATTAATGAAGCTTCCGGCCGCTGACCACATAGACGGGATTCATTCCGTCGAACCGGGTCATGCCGAGAATCGGCTTGCCGCGTGACGCCTGAAGCATCGTGACCTCGCAGGCCAGTCCGGCGGCCTTAAGCGCCTCCATGCTGCCATGCAGCGTCTCCACCGTGATCGCCCCAACCACAATCCGGCCGCCAGGCCGCAGCCTCGCGGCACTCTGCGCAATAATAGCCGCCAGCTCACCGCCGCTGCCGCCGATGAAGACCGCGTCCGGGTCAGGCAAAGCCGCTAATCCCTGCGGTGCCTTCTCCTGGATGATTTCGAAATCCGCCCGGAATTTCAAGCGGTTCGCTGCCATATTTGGCAGATTCTCAGCACTTTTCTCCAGGGCGTAAACCTTCCCGAGTCTGGCGATCCGCGCACATTCCGCAGCCACCGCACCCGAGCCGGAGCCGATATCCCACACGACTGCATCCTCGGACAGGTTCAGCTCCGACAGCACCAGCGCGCGGACCTCGCGCTTCGTAATCAGGCCTTTCTCCGGCTTACGCTGCCGGAATGCCTCGTCCGGATAAGCGAATCCGCGCCGCACAGGAGCAGAGACCTCCTGCTTATGGCGCAGGATCACGACATTAAGCGCTGAGAACTCCCTGGTCAACATCTCCTCCAGCGTCCAGAACCGGCAGACTTCCTCCGCCCCGCCAAGCCGCTCACAGATAAACGCCTCATATTCTATCATCCCGAACTCCCGCAAATATGCGGCAATGACCGCAGGAGTGTTGTTCTCGTCTGTCAACAGGGCGATTTTGTGCTTGCCGTCGATCCGCTGGGCCAGTCCCTGAATGGGACGACCGTGCAGACTGATCAGCTCCGCATCCTGCCAGCTGTCCCCCAGCCGTGCAAACGCAAGCTGCACGCTGCTATAATGGGGGATCACCTCCACATGCTCCGGCCCGAACCTGCGGACGAGATACCCGGCAATTCCAAAAAAGAACGGGTCCCCCGAGGCCAGCACCACCGTCCGCCGCTCACGCCACACCTCCTCCAGCTTGTCTGTAAAAGGCTTCAGCCCGCCTTGCAGCACGATTTTCTCCCCTCTATACCTGCTGAAAAAATTCAATTGCCGCTCGCCGCCCAGCAGCACCTCGCTGTTGTTCACTATGCTTAAGCTATCCGGTGTCAGGCCGCCGGCGCCATCCTCACCGATCCCGATCACATAAATCAGGTTATCCATGAATCTCCGCCCTTCCCAGCACCCGGCCCTTCATTGTAATGAGCACCATTTCCACAATCATGCCTCCGTTCATATGCGCCAGACTCTGTTCACAGGCATGCCTGCACAGCTGCTCGAAAAAAGTGTGATTCCCCGCCTCAGTCATCATATCCACGACCTGTGAGGCTGTGTTAGCGGCCGCAATCTCCTGCACCTGCCCAAGGGACGCTCCCGCACCAGCCGCAACGGAGGCCAGAAATCCGAAATCGACGGGCGCGTTCTTGGAGTGAATCAGCATGGCCCCCTGCGCCACCTTGGAGAATTTGCCTGCCATCCCGACGAAGGTAACCTTGCGAAGCCCGTAAGCCTTCGCATGCTCCAGCGAGAAGCCTACATATTCCCCCATCTGGATAAAAGCTTCCTCCGGAAGCTCCGCGAACATCGCGATGGCGTATTTCTCGCTGCTGCCGCCTGTAGTCAGCACAACCTGCCGGTTCCCCGCCGCAGCCGCCACCGAGATGGCCTGAACCACACTCGCCTTATAGGCCTCAGTGGAGAATGGGGTCACCACGCCCCGCGTGCCCAGGATCGAAATGCCGCCCAGAATACCCAGCCGGGGATTCAGCGTCTTAAGGGCGATGCTCTCGCCCTCCGGCACGCTGATGACTACCCTAAGACCCCGCGCTGCACCGTGCTCCTCCAGTACGGCGGTTACCGCCTCCTGAATCATCCTCCGGGGCACCGGATTAATCGCCGCCTCTCCCACGCCAACCGGCAGGCCCGGCTTGGTCACCCGGCCGACACCGCGGCCCCCGTCAATCTCCACGCCCGGCTGATCACGCCAGCTCACCGCCGCTTCGATCCACGCCAGATGTGTCGCATCCGGGTCGTCTCCGGCATCTTTGACGGTGGCACAGCTTGCCGTGTGTGATCCTGTACGCTGCCAGCCAGTCAGCTCAAAGGTATGAAGGAACCCGGCTGGCAGATCAATCTCTACCGCAGGCAGCCTTTCCCCTGTAATGAGCAGGGTTGCCGCACCTGCAGCTGCCGCTGCGGCACAGGCCCCTGTCGTGTAGCCCCTGCGGAGCGGGGGAGCGGGGGTTGTCTCTGCGGATTCGGGATCGGGCAATCCGGGGCCGCGCACTTGTGCGAACACTTCGAGTGCCTGAGCAAATCCGGGCAATCCGGGTTCGATAGCCTGCTGTATCTGCCCGGCCATCTGCTTGATCTCGTGGACGGCTGCGTGCTCCACCTGCCGGGCTGCCTGATCGAACTCGGGGCGGCTGGCTTGCTCTATTTGCTCAGCTGCATGATCGAATCCGAGTACATACGCTTGCTCTGCCTGCTCTACCTGCCCCGCCCCTGCCTCCCCGCTTCCTTGGCTCCGGTTCTGCCTGACGGCTTGATCCGGTATTTCCTTGGTCATGGCAATCCCTCTTTGCTGATGGTTTAAGAATGAATCCTCACAATCTGCACATCACTGAAGCCTATCCTCTAAGCGTTAGCCCTGGGCAGATAACTTGTCTTACTCTCTATATAACCTGATTATACTGCTGCTTCTAAGCAAATCAGGAGATTTACATACAAATTTTTCTAGTCTTTCTGGCTCCACTGCACTTTGTACATTAGTTAAACCCCATATCCGCCAAAAAAGTGAATCTGCTGCATTTTGTACATTAGAATTTGGTGAGGGAGGTGTTTTGGAGCCCTTATCCAAAAATCAAGTGTATGAACTACAACAGAACCGGATTTCAACTATAAAATTACGAATTCTGTTGCACAAAATACAATCACTCAACCCACACGCTACCGCAATCCGCACAGTAAGCACATTTACCTGGTAGTTGGTAAGAACCCTCCAGCCGCCTGATCCGTGATCAGCTGATCAAGCTAATCCAGCTCGCCCGCCGCCCGGCGGACGGCCAGCAGACTTAGTGCGTTCACTGCGGCGACCACAATCGTACTGCCGCCTTTGCGGCCGATATTGGTGATGAAGGGAATATCCAGCTTGCGCAGCTCATCCTTGGATTCCGCCGCCGAGACAAAGCCAACGGGCATGCCGATGACGAGGCCTGGCTGGGCGGCGCCTGCTTTTACCAGACGGATGAGCTCCAGCAGGGCAGTCGGCGCGTTGCCGATGACATAGATTCCCCCCGGTGCCTGGGCGCAGGCCTTGCGCGTTGCGATAATCGCCCTTGTGGTTCCCAGCGCCTTCGCCTCGTCCACCACATCAGGATCTGCAATATGTACCCGGACCTCGCCGCCGTACCGCTGAATCCGTTCCTTAGCAATACCCGCCTCCACCATCCGCACATCCGCTATAATCGGCTTGCCCTGCAGCATGGCGTGAATCCCCGCCTCAATCGCCCCGGGATGAAACACCAGACTGCGTCCCAGCTCAAAATCAGCCGAAGCATGAATAATCCGCTGTACAATCGGGTACTCCAGTGCACTAAACGAATGTTCACCCAGCTCCTCCGTAATCATCTGAAAGCTTAGACCCTCTATCTCCTGCGGCTGTACGGTCACCGGCTTGAACTCTGTCCCGAAATCCACATTCATCCCTCTTCCCTTGTCATTAGCAGCACATGCTTCACAGCAGCCGTAATCTCGTCAAAAGAATCAAACACCGTTCCGCCATCCCCGAAGGACAGCCCCGGCCGCATAATCAAAATCACATATAACCCCATATCCAGCGCGGCATGCAGCTTCTCATCCACCGAGCCCTCGGCCCCGCTCTCCTTGGTAATCATCACCCGGGTGCCATACTGCCGGTATAAGGCCTCATTCATCTCTCTGCTAAAAGGGCCCTGAAGCGCAATAATATTCCGCTGCTCGATCCCAAGGGCTTGGCACTTCTCCAGATTCTCCAGACAAGGAAGCAGCCTTACGGTCAGCCGGATATCCGGATCTCCCAGCAGCTCCTCCGCAAAAATCTCCAGCGTTTTGCCGCCAGTGGTCAGCATCACAGAGCCCTTCAGCTCCTTAGCCTTGCGCGCAGCCTCTTCATAGGAATGCACAAGCAACAGCCGGGGATGGCTGTTATAGATAAGACTCTGCCGCTCGTAGCGGAAGTAAGGCAATCCCAGCGCAGCAGCAGCTTCCATCGCATTGGCATGGGCCTCCAGCGCAAAAGGATGGCTGCCGTCCACCACGGCACGGTACCCGCCCGCTTGCAGCAAAGAAATCATCGCCGCGCGGTCCAGTCTGCCGACGCGGGTGCGGATGCCTGCGGCCATAAGGCGTTCTGCCCCGCTGGGCGTCACCACGCTGGCCTGCAGCGGCAGGCCTTGGCGCGTAAGACTCTGTGCCAGCTCCCGGGCGTCGCTGGTGCCGCATAACATGAAGATCATCGCGGCTGGCGAAGCGCCAGATCGTCTGCCGGAGCCGCCGCCTCCGTTACATCATGCCGCCCATGGCAGTGATGCTCATGCGCGTGATGCGTGTGCCCATGTTCATCATGCCTGTGATGCGCACACTCGTGATGCCCATGCTTCCCATGGCAGTGGTGCCCGTGCCTATGTTCCTCATGCCCGTGATGCGCACATTCGTGATGCCCATGTTTCTCATGGCAGTGATGTACGTGTCCGTGTCCGTGCTCTTCATCTCCATGCTCATGGCGCCCGTGTCCATGTCCCTCATGACTGTGATGCCCATGCCCGTGATGTCCATGCCCATGCTCCCCGTGCTCCTCCTCACCATGATGGTGATGATGCAATGAGGCTGCATCGCGGTATTTGCAGTTATCGCAGTTGCTGAAGGCACGGCCTTCCAGCGTCTCCTCGATCCGCTCTGTCAGCATATCCACCAGCAGCGGATGTGCGCCCAGCGTGCCGCCGATCTGCACTTCAAGCCCGGGATGCTCCGCTGCGAATTGCGCCACTCTCTCAGCGAACTGCTGCATTAGCACTCCGGTGAACAGCAGGTACGGCAGAACAATAATTTTGCGCGCACCCAGTGCAAGGCAGCGTTCAAGCCCGTCCGGCAGCGAAGGCTTGGCGATGGCAATGAAGCAGCTTTCCACGCTGCGGTAGCCTGTTCTCTCCCAGAGCAGCCGGCTTATTTTATACAGATCGCTGTTAGCATCCGGGTCACTGCCCCCGCGTCCCATCAGCAGTACGATGGTGTCCTTATCCTCAATCGTGGATGCACCGTTCCCGCACAGGTCCAGGTCCATTCCGCCAGCCGCCTTCACCTGCAGGAGTGGAAGTCGTTCTGCTTCCTGAATCCGCTCCAGCAGAATATCGACGGCACGGTCCTGCACCCCCAGCGGACGCCCGTAGATGAACTTCACCCCGGGATATCTCTGCTTGGCTTCGTCAATGGCCATTGGAATATCGAGCTTGGAATGCCCCGCCGCGAACAAAATAATCGGCACTACGTATATCTCCGCCGCACCGCCCTCAATGCATCTGGCAATTCCGCCAGCGATGGAAGGCGAGGCCAGCTCTATGAAGCAGGTCTCGACCTTCAGCTCCGGCTTACGGGCCGCGAGCAGGCGGGTGAATTCCAGCAACTCCTCATTTCCCGCTTGAACCCGGCTCCCGTGTCCCACCAGTAATACCGTTCTCATCGTCTGCACTCCTTCTTTGCTGTTATCGTTATCGGATGTATGGGCTGCACTCCCTGTTGCGCTGTCCATCCGTTCCCGGAACGCATGATACCGCTCCTGCTCCCCGCCATGAGCCCTGTAGTCCTCAACTGCGGCAGCTACAGCGGCTACCGCTTGCTCTTCGTCCATCCCTTCACGCACCACAATCCCGGCATGGGCACCCCGCCCGGACTTCTTGCCGCCGAGATACAACTCATAGCTGCCGCGCGACATTACCAGTCCGATATCATCCAGCACAGCGGAGCTGCAAGCCATCCCGCAGCCGGCTACACTGATGTGCAGCTCTCTGGGCACAGCGAGTCCATGCAGCAGGGTGTTCAGCCGGACAGCAGCACTTAACGCCCCGCTTCTGCGCAGCTCACAGAACCCGCAGGTTTTCACCTTCACGTAATCTCCAGGCGTACTTACATTCAGTCCGGCCTCCAGCAGCCTTGCTCCTGCCTCTGCTTCTTCACTCCGGCTGCCGCGCAGCAGGAAATACCCGTCCTTCGTATAGACCAATTGCCCTTCGCTGCCCGCAAGCTCAGCCAGCAGCTTCATCTGATCGCCGCTGAAGCTGCGGCTGCCGGCTGCCGGAGCAATCTCCAGCTCGAAGGGAGACTCTGCTGCTCTCCCCGCATCCACAGCTTGTGCCGCTCCGGCTCCAGCTGCCCCCTCTGCCTGCCCGGACTCCGCCGCAGCCAGTGACCAAGGCTCAGCTGCCGTGCGCAGCCGCTCGTGCGGCTTCAGTGTCTGCGTCTGTGCCCCGAGACTATACTTGCGCTCATATCCGCGCGGCGTAATCATAAGGTCCTCATAGACAACGGTAGCAGAGTTGCCGACCACCACTGTCGAGAGCATGCCGATCTCATGCTCCAGCATATCCTGCAGCGTGGTTACGACGGTCTGCTGGCGGTCACGGTAGGCGCTTTTGACAATGCCTACCGGTGTAGCCGGATCACGGTAACGCAGCAGAATGCCCCGCGCTTCTTCAATCTGGCGCGTCCGTCTGCCGCTGCGCGGATTATAGAACGCAATGACGAAATCCGCCGCCCCCGCCGCTTCCACACGCGCAGCAATGCTCTCCCAGGGAGTGAGATGATCGCTCAGGCTGATCGTGCAGGAATCATGCATTATCGGGGCCCCCAACAGTGAGGAGCAGGACTGGATCGCCGAGATTCCCGGGATCACCTCGACCTGTACCCCATCTGAGCGGCTCCAGCCGCGTTCAATCAGCACCTCGTAGACCAGCCCGGCCATTCCGTAGACACCGGCATCGCCGCTGGAGATTACCGCAATCGTCTGCCCTTCTTCTGCTCTGCGGACGGCCTCCTGGGCCCGGCTGACCTCCTCGGTCATTCCCGTGCCGACAATCTCCTGATGCCGCAACAGCGGCCTGATCAGATCTACATAAGTGGTATAGCCAATGACCGCCTCGCTCTCATCCAGCGCAGCCAGTGCGCGGCCGGTAATATGCTCCAGCGCTCCGGGGCCGAAGCCGATAATCAGCAGTTTTCCTTGTTTGTTCATTCTTCTTCCCCCGTTCATGAATAGCTGTGGTCGAGCTCCAGCAGCTTATGCAGCTTCACTTTGAATTCGTCGGCGGTGCGGGGAGCGCTCTGACCTGCGGTCAGGCTGGCAGGCAGACTGAACCATAAGTCAGCCAACAGCGGTAATCCCAGACCAATGGACAATAGCTCCTCCCGTCCCGCAAAAATCTCCTCCGGTGTCCCCGCCGCCCGGCATCTTCCATGCTCCAGTACAATAATCCAGTCCGCCCAGCGGTAGGCCAGGTCCATATCATGCGTAGCCATAACTACGGTTGTCCCTTTATCATGTATGGCTTCAAGCCCCTTCAGCATCTGCGTTTCCGATAACGGGTCCAGATACGAGGTCGGCTCATCCAGCAGAATCAGCTCCGGCTCCATAGCCAGCACACCGGCGAGTGCCGTGCGTTTTTTCTGGCCAAGACTAAGCTGGTGAATCGGTTTATCGCCCAGATCGGTCAGATTCAGCAGCTCCATGACCTCCCGGCAGCGCGCAGCAATAACCGGTTCTGCCATGCCGCTGCCGCGCAGCCCGAACGACACATCCTCCAGCGGTGTGCTGAGGATCAGCTGCTGCTCGGGGTCCTGGAAAACCAGGCCCACTTTCCGCCGCAGAGCGGCCAGCTCTTTTTTCGAGTAGGATAACGCCTTCCCTCCTTGCAGAACCGTACCCTGCTGCGGGCGCAAAATGCCGACGGCATGCAGGAACAACGTCGATTTACCCGAACCGTTATGGCCGAGCACTGCCGTCTTGCTGCCTGCGGGGATGGAGAACGTCAGTTCATGCAGTGCAGGCTCCTTCGTATCCGGATAGTGAAAGACCACTCCCTCACAAGCCAAGCTAGATTCCTGAACCATGGCCGGCTCCTTTCATGTGTTAGTGATAAAGTACGCCTCAGCCAGCAGCAGTAGCGCAATACCGGCATAAGCCTGAACGGTATACCGCCGCGGTACAGGACGCGCAGTATAAGGCGGGAGAATAATCTCGTCTGTGAATCCGCGGGCCAGCAGCCCCTGCGATAATCCGTAATAACGGTGCATCGTGTTGCCGAACAGCGCTCCTGCCATGGCCGCAGTCTCCCGCAGCATAGCCTTGTAACCCCGGCGGCCTCCGCGCAGCCGGCGGGCCAGCAGCAGACCATGCGCTGCATCACTCAGCAAGAACAGGAAGCGGTACATAATCAGCATCAGCTCCAGGACAATCTGCGGCATACGCAGCCTGCGCAGCACCTGCAAAAGCTCACTGAATGGAGTAGTAAACATCAGGAAGAAGAAACAGCTCATGCAAGCAGAGATTCGGGCCAGCAGCTCCCCTGCCCGCTGAAGCCCGGCCGCTGTGACATATACCGGCAGATTCAGTCCCGGAAGCGGGAATATCCCTGCCTCTCCCGCAGCCGGATGCCCGAATTCCACAAGCAGTGCCGGTACGCTAAGCGCATAGAACAGCAACGCTGTGCCGAACAGCATGCCATAAGCACGGAAGGGAATACGGGCCTGCAATATACACCAGGACATCATCCATAGGGTGATTGCAGCCTGTAGTACAGGATGTACGGTGTAAGAGAGCAGGAACATCAGGGCTGCGAACGAGCTTTTCCACATCGGGGACAACTGGCGCAGAGCATTATTGTAGGAGAGAACGTCAATCCGCCGGATCACTTGCTGCTAGGCTGCTTCGTCCCGCCCTGCTTACCCTTGAGCAGCCCCAAGGTATAACCGATCACACCGGCACCAATCGCTGCTTGCAATGCGAACAGCATACTCTCCGTCTCACCCGGCAGCTCGGTCAGCGGCTTGAACCACGGCTTATAATCTGGATTAATCTCGGTAATCACACCTTCAGCCGCATCATCGGCCCCGCCGAATTCCCCATTGACCAGCAGCAGCGGCAGAATGACAAGCAGAATAACAACCAGCAGCATCAACCCATTTTTCCATTTATTGCTCATTAGGCTCTTCCTCCGTTCACCTTGCGTTTCAGAAGCGACAATTCATTCGGGCTATATGATTTCAGCCAATTCCACAGCAGTACCGTTAATAGCCCTTCACTGATGGCCAGCGGGATTTGCGTCACGGCAAAGATGCCCCCGAATTTGAGAAAAGAAGTCAGAACGCCGCCATCCGCCGCCGGAAAAGCCACCGCCAATTGAAAGGAAGTCACTACATACGTACTCAGATCAGCCACCGCAGCCGCACAGAACAAGGCCAGCTTCTCGCGGTCCGGCAGCTTCATCATCAGCTTATACACTGCATATCCGGCAAAAGGACCCGCCACCGCCATCGAGAACGCATTGGCCCCAAGCGTAGTGATCCCGCCGTGCGCCAGCAGCAGCGCCTGAAAGAGCAGGACAATCGAGCCGATTACGCTCATAGGGAGCGGCCCCAGCATTACCGCACCAAGACCGGTACCGGTCGGGTGGGAGCTGCTTCCGGTAACGGAAGGCATTTTGAGCGCAGACAGGACGAAGGTAAACGCCCCAGCTAGACCCAGCAGCAGCTTCAGCTCAGGGTTCTCCCGGGTCATGGCTCTCAGCTTGAAGATTCCCAGGACAAAGAACGGAACAAACGCCGCCCACCAGAATACCGCCCAGCCTACCGGCAGGAATCCTTCCATAATGTGCATCGCGCGGGCCGTACCCGGTTCGTTCAGCATAAAGTACACCGTAAATCCGGCAACCAGTGCCGCAAAGCTCCACCATCTGTGCTTTTTCATTTGTCACCCTCCATGTTTGTTCATTTCCCGTTAAAGATTTTAAAGCCAAAAAAACCCACCCTAAAGGGTGGGAGTGTATGTACGCAGGCAAGTTCGATAGAGCGCGCAACCCGTGGCTAAGCGGAACAAGGTGCTTCTCATCGTCCCATCACTAGGGGCCGTATCCTTGTATCCAACAGCTATAAACCGGGGGGCCTCTCTACACTCAAGATTCCTCCGGTCCATCAGGGCAGAACGCCTCTTCTCATTAACCTATCCGTACACCGCTCCTATCCGCGTAGAGTCGTGGTGTGCGTCGACAAGGTAGGTCTCCTGGCTTGGAATACAGGCGCCGCAGGCTTCGTCTTCCCCGGGGCTTCCCGAGTGACATTATGAAGTGCAGCTCTTCCATACAGTGGCGGGACCGCTCGGGAGTTGCACCCGATTCCCTGTTATCCCTTGCCGCTTCCGACAAGAGCACCTTGTTTCACCGCTAATTCATCTCACATCATAGCGGACTCGGCTTAGCGTGTCTGTGATATAAATTGGAAAAGCTGGCCTGCGGACAATCTTGGCTTGTAGAAATTTTATTTGAGTAATATAATTATTAACTATATAACCTGAACGTGGAGGCATCCGATGAAACTTGATCTAACTGAACAATCTCTGCCTGTGTACGAGGCCCTGTCCAGTACCGTGCGCCTGCATATGCTGCGGCTGCTGTCCGATACCCCCATGAACGTGAAGGAGCTGGCCGCAGCCCTCAAGCTCAGCAGTGCGATTATGACCATGCATGTGCGCAAGCTCGAAGCCGCCGGGCTGATCCGCAGCCATATGGCTCCCGGCAAAAGCGGTCTGCAGAAGATCTGTACACTGGCCGCCGACGGGGCTGAGATTGTTTTTCCGGGACAGGCCCGGACTCCGCGCAGAGGATACCGCAAGGACATTCCGGTGGGGCATTATTCCGACTTCCAGATCGAGCCTACCTGCGGACTGTCTACGACAGAGAGGGTCATCGGGCACTTTGACGATCCCCGTTACTTCTGGGATCAGGAGCGGGTGAACGCCGGGATTCTCTGGTTCGGCAAGGGGTTCGTCGAGTATAAAATCCCGAATTTCCTGCTGTCGAGCCAGCAGCCGGAGGAGCTTGCCATCACGATGGAGATTGCCTCCGAAGCCCCGTCGGTCAACAACAACTGGCCGTCGGATATTACCTTCACGCTGAACGGACAATCGCTCGGCTTCTGGACCAGCCCCGGTGACTACGGAGATAATCCGGGAAAATACACACCAGCCTGGTGGCCTGCACTCACCAATCAATACGGCCTGCTCAAGCAGCTGCGGATTACGCAGACGGGCACTTTCATGGATGGGCAGAAGCTGTCCGAGGTCACCCTGGATCAGGTAGGCATCCGTAACAAACAATGGACCTTCCGGCTCTCTGTGGAGGAGGATGCCGAGCACATCGGCGGTCTCACCCTGTTCGGCAAGGGCTTCGGGAATTATAACGAGGATCTTGTGTTTGAGCTGTTTTATACGGATGGTGTGGCAGATATTCCGGGTTCTTTATAAAGGCTCGTCTGGTAGCTATCTAGCAGGCTGTCTGTTAGATAGGTTGGATAGGAAGATTGATAGACTAATTAGTTTTGATTGGTTTGATTGGTTAGATAGTTAGACTAATTAGGTTAGTTTTTGATTTACTTTGGGAGCCACTACTCCTCATTTCCGCTCAGCTGCCCACTTTCTGCCGCATTAGAGGGATTTATCCCTCTCTTTTCCTCACCCAGCCCATTTCCCGCCGCATTAGAGGGATTTATCCCTCTCTTTTCCTCATCCAGCCCACTTCCCGCCGTATCAGTGGGATTTATCCCTCTCATTTCCTCCTCCAGCCCACTTTCTGCGGCATCAATGGGATTTATCCCTCTCTTTTCCTCATCCAGCCCACTTTCAGCCGCATCAGAGGGATTTATCCCTCTCATTTCCTCTTCCTCCCCCTCTCCTCCACAACGCAAAAAAAGCCCCTCCAACCACCGCATTATGCAGGTTGGAGGGGCTATCGGTGATCGATCCGTCTCTTATGGCAAGAGCGGCTTCTAGCCTATCTATTTCGCCTGGCCCCATGCCGTCAGGCGTGGGCCGTCATTCCGCCACCGGCTGCCACTTTCCGCCGCCCGGCAGCGGACAGCTGCGGGCCTTCAGCCGGGCAACAACGGGAATGATACAGCCGCAGGCGGTACAGGTTACGCCATCCTGCAGCTTGGGGCAAGCCCCGCAAAGCGCAAGCCGCTCGGCATAAACCTCGTCTGAAGCGGTATTGCCGGGGTTGAACATGGAGGACGCCAGAATGCGGGCAATCTGCGCTTCCGTGACCTTGTACTCCTCCCGGCATCCTTTGCAGGCTGAAGTGGTTGTCATCCGGTTCTCTCCTTAGGCTTGTGGAGTGATGGCCAGTACCGTTACCGACATTGGCGGCAGCTCTACAGTCAGCGTATCCCCTTCAAGCTTGAAGGCGTTGAATGCCTGCGGAGTTACAGCTTCCGGCTGCTCAAAGCTATTGTGGGCATCGATGGAAGCTCCGGCCAGCGTTGTTCCGCTTACGGATGCTTGACCAGCCAGTCCGCGCAGGGCAAGCGGTAACACTGCCGATGATGCGTGATTCAGGTTACACAGGCTGACATGAATGATGCCCTCAGCATTGACTGAAGCCGAAGCCGAGACTTCAGGAATCTCTACGCCTTCATAGCTGTATACCGGGCTGTCCACAGTCAGCTCCAGCAATTCTGCATCCTGATGCACCTTGTACATGTTGAATACATGGTAGGTTGGAGTCAGGAGCATTTTCTCGCCTTCGGTCAGAATAACAGCCTGCAGCACGTTCACGGTCTGGGCAATGTTCGCCATCCGTACACGGTCACTGTGCTTGTGGAAAATATTCAGCGTCAAGCCGGCCACCAGCGCATCGCGGATCGTGTTCTGCTGGTAGAGGAAGCCCGGGTTCGTACCCGGCTCAACATCATACCAGGTGCCCCATTCGTCAACGATTAGGCCGACTCTTTTCTCAGGATCGTATTTATCCATGATAGCGATATGGCGGGTAACCAGCTCATCCATGAACAGTGCCTTCTTCAACGTTGTGAAGTATTCGTCTGTTCCGAAGCCTGTAGCCGCGCCCTTATGATTCCAGTCCGAATTAGGCAGGGTGTAATAGTGCAGGGTAAGGGAATCCATGAAGCGGGTAGCTTCGCGCATCAGCACTTCCGTCCAGTTATAGTCATCCGCATTCGCCCCGCACGCGATCCGGTGGATCTTGTTGTCTCCATAGTTACGTACATACGTCTGATATTGGCGGTACAGATCGGCATAGAATTCAGGACGCATGTTACCGCCGCAGCCCCAGTTCTCGTTGCCCACGCCGAAATACTTGACACTCCAGGCATCTTCCTGGCCGTTCTTCTGACGCAGCTCAGCCATTGGCGAGACTCCGTTGAAGGTCAGATATTCCACCCACTCGGACATCTCTTGAACAGTTCCGCTACCTACGTTACCGTTGATGTACGGCTCACATTCCAGCATCGCGCAGAGGAGCATGAATTCATGCGTACCGAAATGGTTATTCTCTACCGCACCGCCCCAGTGTGTGTTAATCATACGCTTGCGCTCTTCGCTCGGGCCGATACCGTCCTTCCAGTGGTATTCATCGGCGAAGCAGCCGCCCGGCCAGCGAAGTACCGGAATCTTCATTTCCTTAAGCGCTTCCACTACGTCGTTGCGGATACCCTTAGTGTTCGGAATTGGGGAATCTTCGCCAACCCAGATGCCTTCATAGATACAGCGTCCAAGATGCTCAGCGAAATGTCCGTAGATGTTGCGGTCAATCTTACCTTTGCGGATGTCGGTGTTCAGTACAATGCGTTCTGCCATGGGAAGTTAACGCTCCTCTTTAGATTAATATATTTGTTAATCATTTAACACTTATATTAACATTATAATCAAGCTTCCTCCGGTTCGTCAATCTTTATCTTAAGCAGAACTTCCCGCACTCCCGCATTTCACTTCCCCGCCAAAAATGATATTATGGACACACAAATACAGCATAATTGGAGAGTATGATGATTAGACCTATCAGTAAAGATATATCGCTTCTAAGCCAGAAGTCTGCTCCGGCTACGGAAAAGGATCTGCCCGTGTTAATGGATCTTGTGGAGACCCTGAACGCCAACTCCGACCGGTGCGTCGGCATGGCTGCGGACATGATTGGCATCAATAAACGCATCATTGCCATCCGCGTCGAGCAGCAGCTGACCCTTTCGATGATCAATCCGGTGATCGTCAAGCGTGCCCGTCCTTATGACACTGAGGAAGGCTGCCTGTCGCTCGAAGGCGTACGCCCGGCGAAACGATACGACTATATTGAGGTAGAGTACCTCGATTATAATTTCAAGAAGCACCGGGATAGCTTTACCGGATTTACGGCGCAGGTTATCCAGCATGAGGTGGATCACTGCGAGGGTATTGTCATTTGAGCCGGGACCTGAGAGCGCTAACCTTCAGCAAGACGGCCGCCGAGCAAATTCTGAGGAATGAGACCGATACCCGCACGCTTTTGTCAGAATATCCGGAGTACAAGGAAGAAGTGCTGCTTGAGATCAATGCCCTATCGAGCCAAAAGCGCGCCAACCTGATCCATAATTTGCTCGCCAGCTATACAAGCAGCGCCAAAATAGCGAAGAGCAAAATTGTCAAAAGCGGCTTTAATCAAACCACCATTAACGCTTTTCTTCCTAATATTATTAAAGCCCGCTTTGCCATTTATCTGATCGAACAGCTGCAATTAGCGGTGTCAGCCGAATCAGCCTCCGGGCCTGTCCGGTTCAATCTCTGGGACGGTTATATTCTGCAGAAGCTCCTGTTCAAGGAAAAGCTTGTACGCAAGCCCGTATCGCTCCCTCTGTTCCGGGTATGCTGGAAGCTGATTATCCGCCCCCGGATGCTGATGCCGCTTGTCAATAAACAAGGGATCTATTGCTTCTATTCCCGTTCGTTAATCAAGCGCCTGTCCGCTCTGATCGGGGATAAGGAGTGCCTGGAGATTGGTGCGGGTGACGGTACCTTGACGAGATTCCTTAACGATAACGGCACAGCCTGCCGGGCAACCGATGATTATAGCTGGGCGCATTATATCACCTACCCGGATTTTGTGGAAAAAGCCGATGCCAAAGCCGCTCTGAGCAAATACGCTCCTAAGGTTGTGCTTTGTTCCTGGCCGGTGCCCGGCAACCCGTATGAGAAGCATGTTTTTAATACGGAATCTGTAGAATTGTATATTGTAATCGGCACAAGAGACCCGGCGATCACCGGTGACTTCGACGCGTATGATAAGGCTAAGCATTTCAGCATGGAGCTGAATGAGGAATTATCCCGCCTGCTTGTGCCGCCCTCTGAGGATAATGCGATCTATCTCTTCACACGCAAACAAGACAGTACACGCTCACGATAGGTGAGTATCTACTGTCTTGTTTGGTTTGCTGTCTATTCCGGCCTCAGCCCAGATCCCCCAGCTCAATCTGCACGATCCCCCGGTCATCCCGCACCTCGGCGATTCCGCCGATCAGATGCATCAGGCTGCCGAACTCCAGCTCCTGGAACTTGCGTGCCGCCGTATCCCGCTGCAGCTCCCAGAGACATTCGGCCAGCTCGCAGACTACGGGCACATCGCAGCGGATCTCCGCCAGCTCCCTGGAGAGATGCAGCATGTCGAGATCCGCTTCAATCTTGGCGCGTACGCCCTTAGGCAGCAGATGCAGGTTCTCAATGACCCCTTCCACCGTGCCGTATTCCGTCAGCAGCTTGGTGGCGGTCTTCTCGCCTATGCCCTTCACGCCGGGATAATTATCGCTGGTGTCGCCCATGAAGCCCTTCAAGTCGATCACCTGCGCAGGAGTAAGGCCCCGTTCTGCCAAAAGCTCAGCCGGATCATACAATTTATAGTTGGAGCGGCCTTTTTTCATAATCACGACCTTGACGCTGTCATTCACCAGCTGAAGCATGTCGTGGTCCCCCGTTAGAATATAGACCTCCGACTCCCCGCTGTAGCACGAAGCCAGTGTACCGATGCAGTCATCTGCCTCGTACCCCACCAGGCCGATATTCGGCACACCCAGCTCCGCCACAACCTCCTTCACGAGGTCGAACTGCGGGATCAGCTCCAGCGGCGCGTCAATGCGGTTCGCCTTGTACCCGTCATACTTCTCCGAGCGGAACGTGCCCTTGCCCATATCCCAGCAGCAGACCACATGTGAAGGCTCAAACGTACTCACCGCGTCGAAAAAATACTGCAAAAATCCATACACCGCATTCGTCGGCAGCCCGGCGCGGGTCTTGCGGATATATCCACCATAAGAGGTAGCATAAAAAGCGCGGAACAGCAGAGCCATTCCATCGACGATCATGACCCGGCCCTTCATTTCTGTTGCTGTGCTCATGTGTAACCTCTCCTTGTATTCCTTAATTTAGGCGTTGCTCCAAGCTTCAGCGTACTGGTCTTCCTTGTAGCCTACGGTGACCTTCTTGCCATCAGTGACTACCGGACGCTTAATCAGCATCCCATGTGCGGACAGCAGCGCGAGCTGCTCGTCTTCGCTTAAGTCTGCAAGCTTGTCCTTCAGGCCAAGCTCCCGGTAGACCTCACCACTCGTATTAAAAAACTTCTTCAGCGGCAGCCCGCTGTGCTTCACCAGTTCGCGCAGCTCCTCCACGGTTGGCGGCTGCTCTGCGATATGCTGCAGCTCCAGCTCATGCCCTGCTTCCTTCAGCCATTTCACTGCGCTGCGGCAGGTGCTGCATTTCGGATATTGATATACCTTGAGGTCACTCATCGGCTTCTCCTTCTATATAAAAATATAAAGTACATGTAAAATGTTGCATGCTGCTGCAGATGGCAGCTGCGGCCAGAACATATCCGGCGCTTACTTACCGCGCCGACTGCCGGAGCTTCTCCTGCAGCAGCGCCATATCCGGCGGCAGCGGAGCCTCGAACACCAGCTCGGCATGTGTCACCGGATGCCGGAAGGCCAGCCGCACCGCATGCAGCGCCTGGCGCGGAATGGCCGCGTCCAGCTCCGCGATCTGCGCGAGCCGGGCGGCGTCGTCCGGCGACAGCGCCGCACCGTCTGCGGTCACCGCCAGCTCTTTCACCTGCTGCTTCTCGCCGCCTACGGTCACCGCCGACTCTCCCGCACGCCGCTCCCCGCCCGGCGCTGCCGCCTCCGCCCGGCTGCCAGCCGCCTGCCCATACAGCGGGTGACTGTACATCCCGTCACCGATCAGCGGGCAGCCGACCGACCCCATATGCACCCGGATCTGGTGGGTGCGCCCGCTCTCCAGCTTCAGCTCGACGCGTGAAGCGGCGCTGCCATAGACCTCCTTGACCTCATACCGGGTCAAGGAGGGATAGCCGTCCGGCGTCACGATCCGCCGGTGCGGCTCCAGCGGGTCGCGGTCGATCGGGCCGTCGATATCGCCGCTGGGCAGAGCAGGAACACCGTGCACGAACGCGGTATACCGCTTGTCCACCGTTCCGGCAATCATCTGCTCGGAGATGTGCTGGTGGCTGTACGGATTCTTAGCAATCACCAGCACCCCGGAGGTCTCCTGATCCAGCCGGTGTACGGGGCGGAAGCGGACCCGCTCGCCCTTCTCTGCCCAGTAATGGACCACACCGTTCGCCAGGGTCTCGGTATAATGGCCGTGGGTCGGATGGACGATCATTCCTGCGGCCTTGCTGACCACAAGCAGATGCCCGTCCTCATACAGAATCTCGAAGGGAATCGGCTGCGGCAAAATATCCTCTGACGTCTCCTCCTCCATTCGGATCTGGACCTGATCCCCGCTGTTCACCTTGACGCTGATATAGACACGCTCTCCGTTCAGGGTAATGCCGAGGTCTGTCATTTTGAGCCGGGAGAGCAGCTTGCGGGAGACTTCCATCCGCTTTTGCAGAATGGTTTTGAGCAGCCAGCCGTCCTCGGACGGCGGCACTATATAGGAGATGGGCGGATAATAGCTGGTCATTTGTTCCGGAACACCTTTTTGCTGCGCAGATATTCTACTTCAGCAATCTCCAGCCGGGTGTTGGCGGCGCGGGCCAGGGCGAAGAAATAGTCGGACAGCCGGTTCAGATAGATTACCGCCTCAGGGTTAATCTCCGCACTGCGGCCCAGCGTCACTGCCCGGCGCTCGGCCCGGCGGCAAACCGTCCGGCAGACATGCAGCACCGAGGACAGCTGACTTCCGCCGGGCAGGATGAAGCGCTCCAGCACCGGATTCTCGGCCTGAAGCACATCGATCCAGCCTTCCAGGCGGGTGGCCATCTCGCTTTTTACCTTATAGCGGTTCTCACTCAGCTTCACGAACGCCAGATCCGATCCGCAGTCAAACAGCTCGTGCTGAATCTCCAGCAGCTGCTCGCGGACATCTAGAAACCGCTCGTCCTCCATCAGGCTCCGTGCCTGGCCAACGAAGCAGTTCAGCTCGTCAATGGTGCCGTAAGCCTCGACGCGGACATCGTCCTTGCCTACCCGGCCGCCAATCACCGAGGTCTCGCCCTTATCCCCCGTACGCGTATAGATCGCCATGATACTTCCCTCCTAAGTTGCAAATCACATAGTAATAGTGTAATCGTTCTTAGGTAGGGTGGCAAACAAAGATCACCGTTTTCGATATGTAAATAACTCCCTTAAGCGGAAGCCTTAATTGTCATCCTGCTCCACCTGCCTCATGGCTTACGAAAAGTAATGCAATACATGAGGCCCTTGCACACTTCCTTGTACACTACCTCCAGCATCTCCGGCGGAATCAGCCCAAGCATCTCCGGCATGTCCGCGCCCTCTGCAAAATACCCCTTAACCACCGGCACCTTCCCGTACGTTCCCTTCACCAGTTTCTGCGTCTCATCGGCAATCATCAGCCTGGTGCCGGGCTTCGCCACCCGGATCATCTCCAGTACCGCAGCATGCGGATCACTGAAATAATTGATTCCGCCAACATGGTAGACACAGTCAAAGCTGTTGTCCTGAAAAGGCAGCCTCTCTGCGGTCCCCTGGAACAGATGTGCCTCCAGCTTCCACCGCCGCAGATTGCGCACCGCCTGCTTCAGCATTCCGCTGGAAATATCCAACCCGTACAGCTCGGCCTTCACGTTTATGTACGGGAAATTATCGCCGCTGCCCACCGAGGTCTCCAGCACACGCTCACCGCCGCGTAGCTCAAGCGAAGACAGGAACTGCTCTCTATACCTGCGTTCTCCGCCGAACTTCAGCGCGAAATACAGCTTGTTGGACAGCCGGTAGAAACGGGCAATCCGGTTGTACAGCTCCAGGTACTTCAAGTTACTGCCTGCGGCATCCGATTCCTCCATAAAAGCCAAATACCCGTGCTTCCACGGATACTGCCGTCCATTTGCCGGATTAACCGCCCCCGCCCCCGTCCCCTCCAACGTAAGCTCGTTATATGTATACGGGTCCCTCAGTAGCTGATCATGCAGCATGAATATCCTCCTCTTTCCTATTACAGTACAGTTCCAGCCCGTACTCTGTAATGTTCTTGAATATTCATTATATGCCTACAACTGGATGCGGACATCAGGCCCGGGTCTGCCGCCGTCTCCGCCTCTGGTCGTAACCCTTAGACTCAGAATTTACGACATTATTTTATTTTTTTCGACAAAAAGTAACAACAAAATCAATTCTCCAGCCGATGATATTCAATAAAGGTATCAATAGCTTCACTATCTAATGGGGGGATTAACATGGCTAATGTTGTTCACAAGGGGATTTCCAGGCTCCGGTTCAAAAGCATACGTATGAGAACATTTGCATTCATCCTGCCCATCTTTCTGATCACGCTGGTGCTGGTCGCTCTGTTATCGTACATGTATTCCAAAAGCATTATCCAGCGCGAGGTTACGCAAAAAATGAATGTACAGATATCGGATATTTCAAACGAAATTAATGGAAACTTAAGTGTACACAGCAAGGTTCCCGAGGTTCTGGCACGGACGCTGGAGAGCCACGCTGCTGAATTCACACTGGATCAATACCGGACTATGCTGTCTAGTGCGCTGAAGGCCAATCCGGATACATATGGTGTGGGTATTTATTTTGAACCCGGACGGTATGACAGCAAGCTGAAGTACTTCTCCACCTATGCCCACCGCGACGGCGACAAAATTGTGACTACCGAGCAGTACAATGACCCCGATTATAATTATCATGGGCAGAGCTGGTACACCATTGGCAGGGAGCATGCAGCGTTTACAGATCCATTCTATGACACAATTACAGGGACAACGATGGCTACGTTTGCTGTTCCTTTCCGGGATACCACGAATACCATGCTGGGGGTGCTGGCCGGAGATATTGATCTCAAGACGCTGCAGAGCAGGATCGAACAGACCAAGGTCGGGAATACAGGCTGGGCCTTCCTGCTGGACAAGCAGGGGAATTACATTGCCGGACCGGATGCCGAGAAGAATATGCAGCTGAAAATAAACGCCGAACCAAATGCAAGCCTGGCCGCAGCAGGAGCGGAAATGCTTCAGCAGAATCAGGGAATGGTAACCTATGCCGATTCCGGCGGGACCATTCAGATGTATTATGAAAAACTGCCGGATACCGGCTGGACCGTGGGTCTCGCTATGCCGGAGCAGGAGCTGTATGCGCCGCTTAAGGGGCTGCTAAGGTCTATTCTGCTGGTTAGCTTTGTGGGTCTTGTCTTGACAGTAGCTGCTGTGTATCTGTACAGCCGCTATATTACCCGTAAGCTGACCCGTGTCAATGAGATGTCCCAGCAGATGGCTGCCGGAGACTTCACGGGGAAGCTGGAGGTGGACAGCGAGGATGAATTCGGCAATATGGCCGGGCATTTGAACCAGATGATTACCAATCTGAGCAGACTCCTGGGGACGATTGCCGATCACTCCCTGCAAGTCGCCTCGACCTCGGAGGAATTAATGTCGAGCGCCAATCAGACCAATCACACCACAGAGGCTATTGTGGAGAATATTCAGGATCTGTCAGCCGGAGCGGATCAGCAGCTTCAGTCCACCCGCGAGTCTGCAAGAGCGATGGAGGAGATGGCTGCCGGTGTACAGCGGATCGCGGAGGCCTCGATGGACACCGCCGCAGCGGCCGGGCGGGCGGCAGGCCAGGCGCAGAACGGGCATTCCATCATTACGGAGGCGGTGGACCAGATGGAAGAGATGGAGCGGACCGCCGCAGATGCTTCCAGCATGATTACCTCTCTTAGCGCACAATCCCAGCAGATCGGCAACATCATTGGTCTGATCAAAGGCATCAGCGATCAGACCGGCATGTTAGCCTTAAACGCGGCGATTGAGGCCGCCAGAGCGGGCGAATACGGACGGGGCTTCTCCGTGGTAGCCGGTGAGGTGAAGAAGCTGTCCGAACAGACAGCCGAAGCTGCCGGTCATATCAGCACCCTGATTCTCGAGATCCAGCAGGGTAACCGGGCAGCCTCAGAGGCGGTGCTGGCCAATGCCGGGGCCGTTCAGGAAGGCTCGCGGATGGTAGGCGAGGCCGGGCGTCTGTTCACGGATATTCTCAGCGGCATTGGCGAGATTAACACCCAGGTTCATGAGATGTCTGCTTCCTCCGAGCAGCTGCTGGCCGGAACCGAGGAGCTGACCTCCTCCGTGGCCGAGATGGCTGATGTGGCAAAACAGGCCGCAGAGCGTTCCCAGAGCGCTGCCGCGGCCTCCGAGGAGCAGCTCGCCTCCATGGAGGAGGTAGCCGCAGCCTCTACTGAGCTGGCGAAGATGGCCGATGGGCTGCAGCAGGCGGTGGCCACGTTCAAGGTAAACTAACAGAGTAACAGTGCTAACCTCCTGATAGGTCTTCGGACCAGCACAGGGGGTTATTTTATATAATCACTCTCCCCCATTCCCCTTCAAAAAAGCCACCAGTTCCCGATTGATCCGCTCCGGCTGCTCCCGCTGTTATACCAATGGGTTATCCCATAGGGGGTCTCCACATCAAGCTCCTGACATTCCGTCCCCCACGCGTCAAGAAGCTGGTTATAGGACTTTAGAACCTGTTCTTTGCCAGACTCGCTTTTGAATGCCTTGATCATTTCAGACTCCACCTTCCGGTACTTCATTATTCAAAAAAAACGGACATCTCCCAAAAGGAAGACATCCGCTTCGTATAATCCTGCTGTATTAATTGCTCTTGCGGTGGCGGCCTCTCATATACTCATTAATCTTGAGATCCAGCAAGCTGCTGATTGCTATTACATTATCCGAGGTAAAGGAATTCTCCTGCATAAAGAGCTGTTCCATTCTGCTGCGGAGCATCTGAATTTCGTCTTCCAGCGAGAGCCTGCGTGCATTCGCATCTCCTCTGGCGCGAGGTAGCCCGCTTCCGGAACCACATTTCCCGCCATAGGAGGATAAGTAATAATCTGCGCTCAGCACAATCACCCTTCCTAATAAAAGTATCGCGCGCGTCATCCGGATTAGAACCGTGCAGTTCTATGCGACCAGATATGAAGCGCCTTTATTCCCGGAATAAGAGGGCCATGTAAGTGTATTACAGGTGTTTCTTGTCCTTAGAGTAAAATAATACCATATTAGAAGGTGATCGGCTATAGTTCGATTTACTTCTTTGTCGAGCCTTGTCAGGCTCCTTCCCGGGCCAGCTGTGAGACCAATGCCCCAATTCGCTCAACCGCTTCATTCAACTGGGACACCGAAGTGGCATAGGAGCAGCGCAGATAGCCTTCCCCGCCCAGGCCGAAGACACTTCCCGGAACAGCAGCGACCTTATATTCGAGCAGCAGACGCTGGGCGAACTGGTCGGAGGTCAGCCCAGTGGCCTGGATACTTGGGAATGCATAGAAGGCACCCTGCGGCTCATGACACTCCAGCCCCGCCTCCCGCAGCCCCTTGACAATCAGCCGGCGGCGCTGGTTATAAGAGTCTGTCATACGGTCCTTCTCTTCCATCCCGTTAGTGAGTGCCTCAAGCGCAGCCACCTGGCCCATCGAAGGCGCGCACATGACGGTATACTGGTGAATCTTCAGCATGGCAGAGATCAGGTCCGGGTGGCCGCAGGCATAGCCCATCCGCCAGCCGGTCATGGCGAAGGCCTTGGAGAACCCGCTGACCAGAATCGTCCGGTCAAGCATCCCCGGCAGCGAAGCGAAGCTGACATGGTTGCTTCCATACGTAAGCTCGGCATAAATCTCATCCGAGATGACGATAAGATCATGCTTCTCGACCACCTTGGCAATCGGCTCCCAATCCTCACGGCTCATGATCGCGCCCGTCGGATTGCTTGGATAGCAGAGAATCAGAATCTTGGAGCGCGGGGTAATTTTGGCCTCCAGATCTTCGGCAGTCAGCTTGAAGTTATTCTTCCCGAAGGTCTCAATACCTACCGGAATACCACCGCCGATAGCCGTAATCGGAGAATAAGAGATGTAACAAGGCTCGGGAATCAGAATCTCGTCTCCCGGGGCGATCAGGGCACGCAGGGCCAAATCAATAGCCTCACTGCCGCCGACTGTGGCGATAATCTGGTTCGCAGGATCATACTTCACGGCGAAGCGGGTCTCCAGGTACTCGGCAATACCCTCACGCAGCTCAGGCATTCCGGCATTAGATGTGTAGCCGGTGAAGCCGCGTTCGAGTGAATAGACGCAGGCCTCTCTGACATGCCAGGGCGTCTTGAAGTCCGGCTCGCCGACACCCAGCGAGATAATATCCTTGCTGCCTGCCGCCAGATCAAAAAACTTGCGGATGCCCGAAGGCTGAATCTGCTGGACCAGCGGGGCCAAATAAGCGTTCATCGACTTGCCTTTATCTCCTGTGTGCTGAGCGTTATTAATAATCATGACATTACATCCTTCACGGAGATATCATCAGACGGTTGTCTTCCTCATGCTCTTCAAAGATGATACCGTCCTGTTTGTATTTTTTGAGCGTAAAGTTCGTCTTGGTAGAGAGCACGGCATCAATCGGTGACAGCTTCTCGGACACAAAATTAGCGACCTCGCGCAGATTGCGGCCTTCCACTTCCACCAGCAGATCGTAAGCGCCAGACATCAGATAGACGGATTTAACCTGCGGATACAGATAGATCCGTTCGGCAATGCCCTCGAAGCCGCGGCCCCGTTCCGGAGTAATCTGCACCTCGATCAGCGCCGTCACCCGTTCATCATCGACTTTATCCCAATTGACAACCGTCGCATATTTCACAATGACATGGTCCTGCTCCATTTCGGCAATCACGGTCTTGACATCTTCTTCCTCCGCACCAAGCAGGGTCGCCATTAATGCGGTTGAGCTTCGCGCGTCCTCCTTGAGCAGTTCCAGCACTTTCCTCTTCAATTCATTCATTCTCAAGCCTCCTGCAAAAAAGAGTTTAGTATTAATATGACATGAAAAGTACCGTTCTGCAAACAAAATAACCCCGCCGAGGCGGGGCTATAGGGCTTCATTCGCTTTGTATTTTCTCCTGCATGGCCGGGTAAGCGCTCTAATGCTTCACCGGGCCAGCGCCATGGTTACATATAATAGGAACCATTGTGATGCTGCTGGACGTTCGGCTGATGCTGCGAAACATTCGAAGCCTGGTTATAGGCTCCTGCCCCGCCTGTTTTCTCACGCACGAACTGCTGCAGCTTCTGCTGGGTCTGCTGGGCACTTTGAATCTGCTTGTCCACATCCTGGCGCAGCGCTTTACCCGGAACAGCGTACATGTTCATTTGCGACATCTTCATGTACAATTCACCCTGAATTCTGAGGGTATCCATCGTCAAATCATTGAATACCCGTCTGACGGCAGGACAATTCGATTCTGTAGCTGCTGTGGTGTACTCGCGGACTGTCCGCTTCAAATCGGCCAAAATCGTGTAGAGTAAATCTTCATCCGCCATAAACGGTGTTCCATTCTGTGCGTACACAGTAAAACCTCCTTCAAAGTTGTGGGTTCTGCCTGTTATTGCGGCTGTGTCGGTGCGTACTGCTGATGCTGATGGAGTAGCTGTACCAGCATATCCATGTGGTGAGTATGACTCTGAATCTGCTGGATGCAGATCCCCTGCACGGCAGAGTTCTGAGTGGTTCCGGCTGTAGCCGCGAGCTGCTTAATCAGCAAATCCTCATTGGAAATGGAATCGGTGATGTATTCCAACTCTTTTCCGCTAAGTGCCTGCATTTGGTTAGATTGCATGTTCGGTAGTCCCTCCTTCTGGTTGTTCAAGCGTTCCTTAGTATGCTTCCGGGGAAGGCTGTTTATGTGCCGGAAGGTACATTAAGCAAGCTCACACTTGATGAATAATCTTTAGGGACTTGACGCATGAGACTCTTCAATAGTGCAAATAATACTACTCTGAATGACATAAAGGAGCGAACAGATTTATGAAACTCGTCAGCGGGCAACTGCCCTGGGAACACACACTGCCTGAGCCTCCGGTATATCCGGTGCTTGCGGAAGACATTACCTGCGACTGTCTCATTGTGGGCGGCGGGATGGGCGGAGCCATGATGTCTTACCGCATGTCCCTCACCGGAGCAGATACGGTTCTAATCGATAAAAGGACGGTCGGCACCGGAAGCTCCCACGCCAATACGGGACTGCTGCAAATCGCCAATGACAAATCACTGACAGCTTGCATGAATACTTTCGGGGAAGAGAATGGCGTGTTGTTCTACAAACTCTGCCAGCAGGCCATGCGTGCGATTCTTGAGCTGCCCGGCAAGCTGGACATCGATCCGCAGATTATTGAGCGCAGCAGTCTGCTGTACGCCAGTACGCCGGAAGATGTAGCTATGCTGAAGCTGGAGAATGAGAATCTGGTGAAGCACGGCTTCGATTCGGAATTCTGGGAGGAGGAGACGATCCGTGCCCATTATGCCTTTTCCAAACCAGGTGCGCTGTATGCTAAAGGAGATGCGGAAACCAATCCGCTGCGCACCGTACACAGCCTGATTCATAAAGCGCACTCCGGCGGGGTAAGGGTCTATGAGCATACCGAAGCCCTTCATTATGAATACAAGGCAGACGGCGTAATCTGTCATACCGGACAGGGGCGGATTTCTGCGAAGAAGGTTGTCTTTGCTATGGGGTACGAGACCCAGGAGATGAAGAAGGACCGGGGAGCAGAGCTGATCAACACCTATGCTATTATGACCGAGCCTCTGCCACATCTTCCAAAATGGCATGAGCAGAGCCTGCTCTGGGAAACGGCCCGGCCTTATCTGTATTTCCGGACCACTCCGGAAGGCCGGATTATCGCCGGAGGCAAGGATGAGCAGCTTACCAGCGTGGAGCGGCGTGAGGTCAGGGTCCTTTCCCAGTGTGAGCGGCTGGTCGAGGAGCTTACGGCCCTGTTCCCGGAACTTCAAGGAATCAAGGCCGAATATTCCTGGGGAGCGGTTTTCGGCTCCACCCGTGACGGACTGCCTTATATGGGGCCGCACCCGGAATTCCCGCATTGCTACTTCATTGAAGGCTATGGCGGAAACGGCACGGTCTACAGCATGATTGCCGCCGAGCTGCTTGCAGATACGCTGTCCGGCAAAAGCCGCCCGGAGCTTGAGCTGTTCTCGCTGACCCGTTCGGCGAAGCCTGCGCCCTCCCCGGCTATAGAGGCTTAAACGGTATAGTACGGCAAGAGGACAAGTGGAAACGGCTTTGCCGTCCTTTTAAAGGACGGCAGCGTTTCAGCGAGAAATAGAAGGATAATTTATCGTGTGAAACATATAAATTCTTATATTTTCAAAAAGGGATGCCTGCAACAGCCTGTGACGGCTGCGGGGCATCCCTTTTACATAACAACAATATGGAATAATAGCTTATTGCGCTTTTACAAATTCAGCCGACTTGATTCCTGCCTGACGTCCGAAGATAATAATCTCGGCTACCGAGTTACCGCCGATGCGGTTCTCGCCGTGCAGCCCGCCGACCACTTCTCCTGCCGCGAACAGGCCGGTAATCGCCTTGCCGTCTTTGTTCAAGACTTCTGTGTTGGTGTTGATCACCACTCCGCCCATCGTATAGTGAATACCAGGGCCGATCTGAATGGCATAATACGGAGCACCGGACAGATCATTATCCATACCGGTAGTTCTGCCGAACTCGGTATCCGACTTACTCTTCACAGCACCGTTCCAAGTATCCACGGTAGTCTTAAGTGCAGCGGCAGGAACCTTCATCTGATCCGCCAGTGCCTCGATGGTATCTGCGGTCTTGACCACACCCATCTTGATGTATTGATCTACCGCCTTGACACGGGATTTGACTCCGGCGTCGAATACAAGATAAGCGGATTTCTCAGAAAGCTTATTAATTGAAGCCGTTACCTTGTCACGGGTATCCATCTCGTTGCCGAAGCGCTTGCCTTCAGCAGATACAAGAATAGCTCCTTCGCCCCGGACCGCTTCACCGATCAGGTAGGATTTCTCCTGCTGCACGGTCGGGTGAACCTGAATCTGATCCAGGTCTACGGTAGTTCCGCCGACTTTCTCGATCATGGCGATGCCGTCGCCGGTACTGCCAATCTGGTTAGTGGTGACCAGACCTTCCAGGTCCGGTCTGACTTTGGAGATCAGCTCCTTGTTGGCACCGAAGCCGCCGGTGGTTACGATAACTGCTGCTGCGCTGATCGTTTTGTCGTCGGCCTGGTTGAACAGCACCTTCACGCCGTTCACCTTACCGTCCTGTACCGTAAGCTCCTTCACATCCGCATTGACGAACAGCGGAATTCCCTGCTCCTGAACATTGCGGACGAGTCCTGCTACAAGATATTGTCCCACTGCCGAGCCGTCCTCCGGACGATGGGTACGCTTTTCCTTCATTCCGCCGGTAATGGTGATGTTGTTCAAGCGAATGCCAATCGAATCCAGCCAGTCAATGGCACTTGAGGAGTTATCCACGAAGAAATGAAGTAATTCCTTGTTGTTCGTGTCATGGCCGCCTTTTAGCGTCTCATTATAGAACAGCTCGTTGCTGTCTTCGATGCCCTGCTCCTTCTGGAACTTGGTCTGTGATGCATTCATCCCCGAGGAGGATTTCGTTGTATTCCCGCCAGCCATCGGCATCTTCTCCAGAATCACCGGGTTCATGCCGCTTGCCTTCGCTTCGAGCGCCGCAGACATACCTGCTCCGCCTGCACCGACAATGACGATATCGTATTTATCTTTTAATTGATCGTACGGAGTATAGCTCGCTTCGGATGCTCCCGACACGGCTTCTGCTGTCTCTTTAGGTGCAGCCGTTGCTGCAGGCTCAGTGGTCGCGCTGTTTGTTCCCTTGCTCTCATTCTTGCTGCTGCCCGCATTGTTGTTTCCGCAGCCTGCAATAACAAGCATAACGGAGAGAACGAGGATAAGCGCCGCTGTTGATCTCTTATTCATGTAAGTCTTGCCCCCTTGTGCATATTTTCACAATTATCATAGCGTCAAAGAAGCGGTTTGTGGAACCTTCCGTAAGTTATTAAAGAGTTTTGTAACTAAAGTAATCAGCGTGTGCCTTTAAATGTTCACACGCCCTCCTCTTCCTTCACCTCATATGGCACATCCACGATAAAATGCGCTCCCGACCCGCAGCCGGCGGCAAGCTCAAGATGGCCCTTGAGTTTGTCTACACTTTTCTTCACCAGATATAGGCCGATGCCCCGCTGTTCACCCTTGGAGGAGTAGCCCTGAACGAAGATCTTCTCCCCCAGGCCCGCCGGAATTCCCGGACCGTTGTCGCTTACCTCGCATAGCAGCCGCCCCTCTTCATATTGAAAAGCAAGCTCCACCCGCTTCACAGGTTGCTCACGGAGCTCCCCCAACGCCTCCAGGGCATTATCCAGCAGATTTCCGGCAATCGTAATCAGCTCATGAATCACCTGCGGATCAGCCGGCTCCGGCAAATAGCTGTCTCCGGTCAGCAGCAGCTCCATCCCCGCTTCGCGTGCCCGGCTCAGCTTCCCCAGCAGAAATCCCGCCATCACCGGGTCCTTGATCTGTCTCGTGATCGACCCAATCTCCTTCTGGTAATTGCTTACCGTTCCCAGAATATATTGCTGCAGCTCATCATACAGGCCCATATGGGTCATGCCCATAATGACATGCAGCTTGTTCATGAACTCGTGGGCACCGGAGCGCAGCGCTTCTGCATAGACAGAGACTCCCGACAGCTTCTCCGCCAGCACAGCCAGCTCGGTCTCATCCCGGAAGGTGGCAATCGCGCCAACGATGTTACCGTTCACCCGGACTGGCAGGCTGTTCACCAGTAAAGAGCTGTCTCCCAGCTCCAGCTCCTGGTCCTGTATCCCCTCTCCCTCAGCCAATACCCGCTCCAGACCCAGCTCCGGCCAAAACTCGGCAATCTGCCGGTTCATGGCGCTCCCGCCAATCCCCGCTGCCCGCAGAAGCCGCTGCGCCTCCATATTAAGGATGGTAATCCGCGCCTGCTGATCTACGGCAATAATACCCTCACGCGTGGATTCCAGCATCGCACTGCGTTCCTGGAGCAGCTTGGAGATGTCCTCCGGCTCCATCCCGAACACCATCCGCTTGATCTGGGCCGCCAGAATGAATGCTCCCCCCGCTCCCAGTAAGGCTCCCGAGACCAGAATGGCAATAATCGTCCACTCATTCAGCAGGACCAGCCGCTCGACCCGCTCCAGAGACAGACCCGCAATAACCACACCCACCTGATGCCCCCGGTTGTTATAGACCGGCACGAAGCCGCGCAATGATCTGCCGAGCGGCCCTGCCCCTTCGGAGATGCTCTCCCCTCCGCGCAGCGATATCTCCTGACCGCCTCCCGCAAAGGGCAGTCCGACCAGCGAGGCATCCGGATGGGAGTAGCGGATACCCTTCATATCTGTCACTACCACGAACATAATATCATTGCGGCGGGCGATCCTTGAGGTGTAGTCCTGAATCTCCTTGCTGTTGCCTTCACTAAGCCCCTCCGAGACCAGCGGAATCAGGGCGATAGTACGGGCAATCGTAATCGCCTTATCCTCCAGCGCCTGCCGGGTCTGTGGAATAATCTGATTCCGGAAAATAAAATATAAAATCAGCAATACCAGCAGGACAACGGCAGACACCATAACGGCGATCATTGTGCGCAGACTGTAGTTTTTTTTCCTGGCCACTGGTGCGAAGACCTCCCTTCATGTCCCATATTCCTATACCATTCGAACTATATTAGTTGAACTTGAATTTGTAAAGCTACTCCCGGGGATCGCTTCGGGGGGATGGAACAATGAAGAAGCAAGCCCAACCGTTCTGCCGGAGACAGGAGGGCTGGGCTTGCTCGGGTTATATGACCACAACTCTTTTATAAGCAATTGAATGATGGCTTACTGCTTCTTGGCCTGTTCCAGCGCCTGGGTCACCGCTTCAATAATCCCGCCGCTGGAGCCGGAAGCACCGGAGAGGGCGTCTACGCCTTCTGTGGTTTGCTTTTCAATAATTTCAGGAATGGTATTCTCCACGGCCGCATCGATCATCGCCTGCGTCTCCTTATGCTCCTCTACGGTAATGGCGTCGATCTTCTCATCCTTGATTTCTACCGCCACTTTAATATCACTCTTGACCCCTTTGCCTGTTCCATCATACGTCCCGTCCACATACTTGCCGGAAGATGAAGAGCATCCCGCCGTAAGTACTGTTGCAGCCGCGAGGGCAGAGAACAGCAAGGTTTTTGTCCACTTGTGCATGAGTAATTCCTCCTTCTGTAAATTCCTATTTCTTAAGTGCCTTCACAGCTTCATCCGCTGCAATCCGGCCGAAGGTAGTGATGTCTGCCAGTGCATTCCCGCCCAGACGGTTCGCGCCGTGTACCCCGCCGGTTACTTCGCCCGCAGCATACAGCCCGGCAATGACCTGATCCTTGGTATCCAGCACCTGAGCCTGAGTGTTAATCGCTACTCCGCCCATGGTATGGTGGATTCCGGGTGTTACCTGAATTGCATAATATTTACCCTTTTCAAAAGACAGCTCAAGATCCGGCCGTTCAAACTCTGTATCCTTACCGGAAGCAACGAAGCCATTATACGTATTCAGTGTATCCGCCAGTGCTTTGCCATCTATACCAATCTGTGCCGCCAATTCTT
The DNA here is from genome assembly GCF_037963835.1 of Paenibacillus sp. FSL H8-0332. Classification (NCBI taxonomy): domain Bacteria; kingdom Bacillati; phylum Bacillota; class Bacilli; order Caryophanales; family Paenibacillaceae; genus Paenibacillus; species Paenibacillus sp. FSL H8-0332. Next base: position 1,637,375 of record NZ_CP150145.1, on the reverse strand, counting down.
CAGGTGTGGCCGCTTCTTTGACCAGATCCATTCCAAAATAAACCTCGGTGGCCTTCAGGTTCGCACGCAGCTCATCATTGAAGATCAGGTAAGCTACTTTGCCGGACTGGGCCAGAATATTCCGGGACACGACATCGCGGGTCAGCAGTTCATTCGTGAACCGTTTGCCTTCGCTATTGACCAGAATCGCACCGTCTCCGCGTACCCCTTCCGTGATCAGCACGCCTTGATTCGGAATGGTGGTCGGATGAATCTGGATCTCCTTCATGTCTACTAGCTTGGCACCGATCTTCTCTGCCATCGTTGTACCATCGCCGGTTGCGCCTGGATGGTTAGTGGTAGAGAACCCTTCCAGCTTCGGCTGGTACCCCTTGATCATGTCCATATTGGCTCCAAAACCGCCAGCCGCCAGGATAACGGAATTCGCACTAATCGTGTACTGCTTGCCATCCTTATCCGTCACCTTCACGCCGGTAACCACGCCGTCCTTATTCTTGACGATCTCATCGGCCGTCGTCCGCAGGCGCACATCAATCTTGTACTCCTCCAGCTTCTTCTTCAGCGCGACTACGATGAAATTCCCGGCCGCTTCCCCGCCTGCCGGACGGTGAATCCGGTTCACGCTTGCCCCGCCTGCGCGTCCCACTTCAGACAGCTCGGCTCCATTCTCCTTCAGCCACTCCACTGAAGCCGCCGCACCGTTCGTAAGCGTTCTGACCAGCTCCGGGTTATTGAGGTTTTTGCCGCCCTTCATGGTATCCTCGAAATGCAGCTCGGGACTGTCTTTGATGCCAGCCGCTGCCTGATAAGGTGTTCCTGCCGCATTCAGCCCGCCTTCCGCACGGACGGTGTTGCCTCCAAGCATAGGCATTTTTTCGATCAATATAACCTTGGCTCCCTGATTATGCGCTTCAATGGCAGCAGTCATTCCCGCGCCGCCGCCGCCGATAATTACGATGTCCGTAGACTCCCCTTTGGTGCTGTTACATGCAGGCAATACCACCAGACTTGCCAGCAGCAACCCTTTGCCCAGCAGACTTCCCCATCTCTTTCTGTTCATTCTGTTCTCCTCCAATTGTAATTGTGCATATTTTCACAATCATCATAACCTGAAGGAGCCCTGACAAGAATATTTAGTAATTAAAGAAATGATAAAGTAAATAAAGGTAGTGAATTTGCTTGAATGTGTTTATAGATTTATAATTGGAGCTTATACAACCGTATCACTAGGAGGAGCAGAAACTATGGAAAAAAGCGAAAAATATTGGCTGGCCGGTGCTGTTCTGGCAGCAGCCGGTGTCTCCCTGATGAGCTACACCGCAAGCCGCTATACTTCATTTAAAAGAGTAGTTGCCCGAACCATCCGTCTGGAAGATATCGCTGCACTGGAAATTACCCGCCTGTCTTCTGTTCCCGGTGAACAGAAGGATGTTGTGCTCACCGAGCCGGAAGCGATTAAGCGGATCTACGATGATTTCTCCGGCGTCCGCCTGATGAAATCCGCCCGCAATGTCAACACAGACAACAAGTACAGCTATTACATGACCATCGTCCAGGCCGACCGGAAGCAGCGGTTCGACATTATTTTGAAGGGCGAGCATCACATGATTATTTATGACAATGACATGAACAACCCGCACCTGGTAGCCTACAAAATCATTAACGAGTTCAGTCCGCTGGCTCTGCAGCAGGCCTTCGATTGATTCTGCGCACGCTTATGTATGGCATAGCTTAATAACCTTCACAGCTAATGTGACGGCTATATGGAGTCATGGAACGCCTGGGGCAGCCTTGGGACAACCGTGACTCCGTTTTATTTGTGCGGCCGGCTCCCTTGCTCATTCGTATATTTTTCCGGCATACAGTATGCCTGCGATGAAGCTCCAGTCGATATTCTGCGGCGCGGGCCGCTTCAGATTCTCATAATATCCATCCATATCCTCCACCCAGGATTGGACTCCTTCCAGATACAGCTCCACACTGCCATTCTCCCATTCACCCGGATTCGCGCTGTAATCCTTAGCCAACAGACCAAGGAATGCTGTGAAGTCTTCCCTGCTTCTAACCTTCTTCAGTGCTTCATGCAGTTCCATGCTCCAGCTCCTTCCACCCTTAGCTACTTATAGATATTTACGGATAAGTTCATGCCCTTCAGGTCTCACCTTATACATATACACCGGCCTGCCTACCGCCCCGTAGCTAAGCTCCATCTCTAGAATGCCTGCCTCCGTCAGAAAAGCCAGATATTTGCGGACCGAGATCCGCGAGATTGGCGCATGGCTGCTGATATCCTCCGTGGAGAACACCGGGCTCTCCAGCCGGTTAATCGTGCTCCAGATGCTCTCCAGCGTGCCTTCGGCAAGCCCCTTAGGCAGCGGCAGCGCAGCGAACCTCTCCTCTTCTGTCCCCAGCGAATGCCGCAGCAGCTTATCCAGCTGCTCCTGGCTGAGATGCTCCTTGTGCATCAGCTTATAATCCTCACGATACGCCGACAAGGCCGCCTGAAAGCGGGCAAACTCAAACGGCTTGATCAAATAATCCACGGCCCCGTTCTGCAGCGCCTTGCGGATGCTGGCATTGTCACTGGCGGCGGAGATCACAATGATATCCACCTTGCTCCCCTGCTCCCGCAGAGTAGAGAGCAGTTGCAGCCCGCTGACACGCGGCATATAAATATCCAGCAGAATCAGATCCACCTGCTGTTCCTCCAGCAGAATCAACGCCTCATCCCCAGTCACAGCCCAGCCTACATATTCAAAGCCCGGAACCTGCTCCAGATAATGGCGGTTGAACTTCGCCACCATCGGGTCATCCTCTACGATCAATACTTTAATGTTCATGGGTTCTCCTTGTCTTTTGTGCAACTATAACTAATATAACGACCATATTATTTATCCATTTCTAAAAGAATGACCGAATCGTCACTTAAAAAAGTATCCGCCGTTAGTTCATTTTGCAATAAAACCATCAATACCTTAGTTACTTTGGAAAAAATTGCTTCGCTAGAACCAACTACGCTGTGGGCACCACAAGCAAATGTAATTCTTCCTGAATAAAGCCACTTTGATTCAATAGCAATTTCTTTTGCAGAATTTAGAATTATTTCAGCATATTCAGCAGGAATACCTGAATAGATGTTTTCTTTACCCTGCTCTAATTCAGAATGGAACATAGAGTTGGAACTATCCCCTATTACGGTTTTTATTATTAACTTTGATGTTTGATTAGCTATGAATTCTATTCCCAATAACGCATAGTATGAACTATTCCGTGGAAGTTTCAATTCCAAAGCCAGTTTTTTATCCTCAGAAACTATTGGTCTAGACAGTTCCAATGTAATTTCAAGTTCTTGGCCCAATTTAATAGGGATTGAAGGTAACTCATTTTTCCATATAACCGCTTTTCTAAACTTGCCCAAATCATTAGTAACTTTCAATTTTCCCCATCTCCAGGTCATTTGGTCCAAATCGGTAAACAACCTTAAATTCGTCTTCAAATTCTTTAAGTAATAATACAAATGATGCCAATAAAATCACCCCGTGGTCCCCATCTTAAGTATTCCTAAGGTTCGTTTAATAGAATTCTCCACAGGATACGGGGTCTCCTTAGACAACAGATCCATGCTGAACGTCCCGGATTGTATCGCTTCCCTGGTATCGGCTACGTACTCTGTGATGTCGTGAATCTCTACAATCCATTTATGAATGTAATTATGCACCATCTCGCCTCTTAAGCCTAACTGGATGGCTCTTCCCGGTAATTTGTTCCCATGGATATCTCTGTCAGGGTCCCATTGACATCTCACTTGGGAATCCTGTAACTTCATATGCCATTCCTCTTGGGAAACGTATAGGTCAGGATCATATGAGGACAGGACTACCTGTGACAAAATATGATTGAAGCCCTCTCTGGTGATATCAATCGCCAATATCCGTTCCTGATCCGTTTTGGTCGCCCACCCTGCCCGGTACATCATCCACAAGAAGGACGGCTTAATCCAAGTCATTCTATCTATTCTAAAAGAAGGTCCGAATTGTCCAAGCCTTAATACCTCATCTGCAATTTTGTGATTATACGCTTGGTATACTCTGACCGTTTGATCATTGTAATGGGCCATGATTATTCTGTCTTCTGCATCTATCGTCCGTTCCAGTTGTTTTCGCGCAGTTGTCATTTGAATAGTTGCCTCCGAATATTTTTCAATGCTGCTCCCATCAGTATATTCTGTCTCTGCTATTCAGTCTAACTTCAAAACAACACTTTCTCCCAAATATAAAAATGCGGCTTGGGATAGATGAGATTCTTCTACCCTTAAGCCGCTATTAATCCTTATTCAAAATCCCAAAGACTCGCCAACGAGGATAACCTTTATTCTCCCCGCTGTTTTACACATTCTTGTTTCGACGATGTAAGAACAGATACAATCATCTGATTTACAATCTCCGCAAGCACCATTGATTAGGCAGGGCGTTTTTTGCGGCGAATGTAAAAATGGGCTGGATGAAACCGAACAACGGTTTGCATTAATGGGGGCGGCATAGGTTCTGGCTCTTATCACTGCGTCTTCAGCCGTCTTGCAGACCTTATTCATCCCAACGACAGCAACCACACTTCTCGGTCCAAAAGTAATCGCTGCCACCCGATTGCCCACACTGTCGATATTGACCAATATCCCATCTTCGCTGATAGCGTTAAAGCTGGTTAAATAGGTGTCGCACAAAAGAGATTGGCGCATGAGATCATAACGTTCCTCCATGGTCTGCGCTGTATCACGGTCAGTGACTGTATAGCTGCCTTGACGTACCCGATTAAGAAGCCCGATTTCCTCAAGTGTGACTGACCCGCCCCATGATACTGAGGACTGCTCAGGAATCAAGGATAGTGCCTTTTCTACAGCTTCAATGGCATTATCACAATAATAAGCCTCAAACTTTCTGTTTTGCAGGTTTTTAATGACCTTGGAGGCTAACAGCCGGTTTCTCGCTTTGATTGAATCTTCTTTCGCTTGCATTGTTCTTCCTCCGTTCTGACGTTAGACAAGGTAGCTAAACTTCGTGTGTATGTATGATTAATATAGTATAGTAAAAATAAAAAGGATGTTGCACGTGCAACGAGAAGCCTCTTATGAATAACTTAGAGTCCCTATGTCAATCACGTTTATTTTCAGGGATTTCCTTAAGTGATATATCCCAAATGCTTAAATGTCTGTCAGCCACACGGAAAGAATATGCAAAAGATGAGATGGTAGTCCGGGAGGGCGATTTCGTTGATGATGTCGGCATCATATTGCAAGGTACCGCTCAAAGTACGAAATTGAACGTCAAAGGAAAACAAATTATTGTATCCCTCCATTACCCGGGTGGATATACCGCTGTTCTCACAGCAGCCAGCCGTGGAAGAAGATGCCCTATGTCAGTACAGGCCATAGAACCTCTTGAAGTTCTGTTTATTCCTATCCAAAACATATTGAGTCCTTGCACAAAGTTATGTATGGCACACGAACAATTACTTGGTAATCTTTTCGATAGTATTGCCGAGCGGGCGTTAGAACTGCATGACCGGAATGATTGTCTGATCATGCCGACTATTCGGGATAAGGTTTTAACTTATTTAACAAGAGTTAGGCGTGAGGCTGGAGCCGAAACTTTTACAATTCCCTTTGACCGGGAAGCGATGGCCGAATATCTGGACGTAGACCGCAGCGCCCTATCCAGAGAGCTGGCATGGATGAAGCGGGACGGCTTGATTGAGTTCTATAGAAATGAATTTAGGCTATTGCAACAAGCAGCAGAAAAGGATTTTCACTAAAGGAAAGCAGGGCTGGTGTCTTCGCTTATGTAGGGTTGTCGTTATGGGGGATTTCTCCGTGTATTTAATTCTGATTGGATGATATTGGGGATGGTTTCACGAAGGCTTTATTCCTTAGGATTATTTATCTCCAACCATAATTGCTCCGTATTCCAAAGGGTCAAACCCCAATGGCCAAACGGTGTTATCATCGAACATGGCACCTTCTAAAAGGCAATCTTGTATCCTTTCGCACACCATATTAGCTCCCATTAATTTTGAACCTTTAAAATCAGTCTTCCATACATCAGCTCCGACTAAAATAGCATTATTTAAGTTAACATTACTTAAGATAGCTCCTGTTAGCTTGGCATTTGTAAGGTTTGAAGACTCTAAATTAGAATTTTCAAGCATCGCCACCATTAATAAAGCGCTTGTTAAATTCGTTCTACTTAAATTTGCCTCTCTTAGCTCAGCACCACGTAAATTGGTTCCGATTAAACTTGCTCCGCATAAATTCTCTTTATTTAGTATAGCTCTATGCAGGTTTAGATTATCCAAGTTTGATTGTTCAAGAGAATCTACATTTAGTTGTATGGGTTCATTTACTATGCTATAAATAATAATTACATTCACACTCCTTATGTATTAATTGTTGCCCACTGATAAAAAAATTTTAGTATTTCCTCAAGATTCCCCGGACCGCCCACACCAGTAAAACATCCATCTTGTTTTTTACAATAAATCCAGTCATCATCAGTTCGCTCTATTCGAACTACATCCATCTGTTTATTCTCCATCTCCAACCCGTCTAAAGTTATTGCAACATGCCAACCGGGATTGTCAATAGAAGTAATTCTAATGCCACCAACATGTTCCCATTCTCCATCGCACTGTGAGGCGTACCAATCTTGTAACCATCTTAAAATCTCCATTCATTGCCCTCCTATATGGTTGCCTTCTTAAGGATCTACTCTCTTATTGGATCAGTAAAATCATTTTCATCCCTAGTCTGGAGAAACTACTACTTCCTGTTCGTACAGTCTCAGCGCATTACTAGCTAATCAAGGTTTAATGAAGACTTTATCTTACTTTAATCTTTCACTGGGACATACTCACAAGGATTTTTAACAAAACCTTACCAAAATCCCCATAGCCTTCCGCAATCTGAACATTTAAAAAACATGTTCATTTCTTGATATAAATCTTCTGAATAAATACTTCTGTGATAATTATTGTAATTCACATCCGAAATAAAGTTATATTGTATTTTGTTTGGGATTTCTTGTAGATTCAGAATCTTCCCACAACTACACATCATTTTGGGCATATCGATATCTCCTTTAACTCAACTAGTTAAATATTTTTCACCTTACATTTACTTTTAAAATATTCAACAGCGTTCTCTTCATTGAATAGAGTAGAGGTGCAATGTTTAAAATAGCCTTCCTATCCGAGCGGCATATTGTACAGTTGCGAGTAAATTCGGAAAAACCGTAAGGAAACGAAGATAAAAAAACAGGTTAATTATGGTAGTATCTGACCATAATTAACCTGTTAAATGCAATGGAATAGCGTTATTTAAGCAATAAAACTAAAGCATTTGATGTGCGTACAACCGATATGGAGAAATCTTTATACGGGTATTACATAGGTTAAATGTGTTGTTGATTTAATGATAAATTCATTCGGCATTGGATAGCCCCTCCGACTTGTTTAGTGTAGTGAAAATGGCTGTATTTGTTGAAGCAACAATCCCTTCTTCTAAGTCCTTCCTTTTATCAACCGGAATATCATAGAATATATATCCCACAATCTCATCGCTCGTATTTAGTAATAACTCAATGTTTGGTAAAACTAGTCTTCGTGTAATTTGTTCGATGCGTTCTAGCAGAAAGAATAGTTTATTATCACCATACATGACTGTAAAATTATCTTTTGAGTCTATAATCTTTTTATCGTTCCATACATCAATATCAATTATTGGATTCCCTATACATTTAGGTATATCACTAAAATTTGTTAGTTCTTTTGAAGAATATTCAATGTCGTTGATAGATACTATTGTAATACTAAATATTTTCTTTGACTCACTGTTTACTTTGACTTCAATGAAAGATGATTTGTTATTAAATATCCTGTAATAAAATAACTCCTTTGATGGAATATCATTTAAAGGAAACTCAACGGTTATAGGTACGTAAAAGTCTGTCTCCAAATAAGATTTTATCTCATCTTGTGATATCCCTTGTAATTTTAGCATCTTCTTCCTCCCTGTTTAAGGAATATAAAGGGCATGTTTAATGACTGGTAATTGCCCAGCTTCCCTAGATGGACTAAATATTAATTCCCAATTGCTAACTACTTTTGGTTCATTAAACTTATATCCCTTTTCCGTAGCTTCTTTTACAGCTGATTGAAAACTGCTTAATAATTGTTGTTCATTTAACTTTTGACCATGTGATAGAGTTCTGGTTGAATACTCTACCATATGTTTAGTAGCATTTGGATTCACCCAATACTTTTCCTCATTCACTGTTACTTCAAATGATTTAGGAATGCTTGTACCTGGGTTATTAGGTTGTGTTCTTTTGATATTATCCCAGACAGTCCCAGTTTCCCTCGTCCCCTCAGCCTGCATCCTAAGATTAACTGAATTAGCCGCCTTAACCTCATCATCCGTTAGAGTGGTTGGAATACCTTGTTTTCTCAGTTTACTATACAGCCCACTCTGGCTGTTCGACAACATCTCCTGAACAGTCTGACTTCCTACTGCTGCACTAGAGTGCTGCACTGATTTCTGAATCGCCTTACTTCCAGCTAATTCTGCTGCATCCTTTACCGCAGCTGAAGTAAAAAATTTCGCTGTTACTTTTTCCGTTAATTGGATAGTACCTTTAACGCTAGATTTAACAATTGCGGATCCACCAAAAGTAGCAGCAGTAAGCAGCAAGTTAGCAGAACCTACGCTTCTTTGCAAGAACGACTTGTCCTTCCCGAAGGCCAGTTTGGCATCGTCACCAATCATTAAATTGTAGGTATTTACAACTAAGTTCTTCGTTCCATTTTTTATTGAATTAAATACAGATCCGCTGGCAGAATTCTTTGCAGAAGACTTAACAGGTAGAGGATCTTTCTTAACAGATGTTTTAGCTGCCTGGAGAACTTGTTCCTCTTTCTTCACTTTTTTCTGATCTGCTGCCAAAACTGTATTTTGCTGCTGCAGCTTTGATATTGCAGCGGCGGCTGCACTTCCTGCTGCTGATGGACGTGAGCTACTAGTTGAGCCACTGTTTGATGTTGCCGGCGGCTTTGTTACCGTGGCTGGTGGAGTTGCCTTATTATTATTTGCTGGCTTCGACGAAGCCGACTTCGTCGAATTCTGCCCAGGCTTCGCTGGTGCTGCCGGCTCTTGTTTTGGAGGCGGTGTAGACGCCTTCTGCTTCGCCAGGTACAGATGCTCGAGGTGGTCCGCAGCAGCGTCGTTTCGGTTGATCTGGCTTTGAATGGAACTTGCCGTTGCTTTGTGACCAGTCGGATCGATATACTGGATCGGATCATTATTGGCATAAGTGTAGAGATTGAGACTGAGCGGGTTATTGTCTTCCCCCCAGTAGCTGTCTTCTGACAGGAAACGCCCGATGTACGGATCGTAATAACGTGCCCGAAGGTAGTACAGCCCTGTCTCCCCATCATAATACTCTCCTGCATAACGGATGGATTCCGAATAGGACTCGATGCTTAAAGTAGGATTACCAAAGACATCATAATCATATTGGTTCTGCACTTCTCCTGCAGATGTTACAGTCTGCACAACATCTCCGTGTCCATTGAACAAATAGTAGGAATATGCCTTAGCTTGATTCATTCTGGCAATGTAGTTAATACCACGGATGTAACGTACATTGAGTTTGCTGCTTCCGTCCATCTCCAGGATCACGTGCTGACGGTCATATACATAATTCGTTTCCTTTGTTATATTCCCTGCTTTAGCACTGCTTACCGTTTTCTTTACCCGTAAGCCGTCACCATTATAAACATAATCTACAGTTGTCCGGTCTCCCGCCTTCACCTTGACAGCTTTCGTTAAACGGTTGAACCCGTCATAGGCTTGAGTTACTTTTTCGATAAGACTATTAATTTCTTTAGTCTGTGCCTCGTAAGTATCTCCCCCGGTAGACTGGTGCATTGCTGTTGTATGAGGCTGGGTATAGGCTGTCCGTTGACTAAGCTCATTCCCGTTCTTATCAAAAAGATAATCTACAGTTTTGAGCAGCAACTCCTTCCCTGTTGTATCGCTCATCCGCTCTTCAAGCTTCATCAACTGATTACTTGAAGAATACAGATACTCACTCTTCTTCAATTTATACTGAAGTGCTTGCTTGGTATCCGGGAAGATATAACTGCTAGGCTGCAGCGAGGTGTAGGTCTCTAGCATAGACTGCCGGTTTCCTGCCCCGTCATAGGCATAGACTGTCGTTTTTCCTGGTGCTTCTACCTGCTTAATACGACCCGCATCATCGTATCTGTATGCAGTTGATCCAAAACTATCTGTCTTGGTAATCTGCCGGCCAGCATCATCATAGGTATAACGGTAACTGGATATCTCAGAACCATTGTTCCGCTTGTTTGTTAAGGTTAGCAGACGATTGTTCAGATCGTACGTATAGACCTCCTTGAGGCCATCTTCATACTGTACCATCGTACGGTTGCCATTCTTATCATAGGAATAGGCAGTTTCTTTACCATCATAGTCAACACGGGCCATCCGGCTGGACTTGTCATACTGGTAAGTTGTGGTGTAGCCCAACGTATCTGTCACCGATTCTACATTTCCAATGACATCGTAAGTGTATTTGATCTGAACCTTACTGTCTTTACTAATTTGGAGCAACTGATTCTGGGAATTATAAGTGTAGCTATACGTTCCGCTCTCGTCATTCATGCCAGTCCGATTTCCAGCTTCGTCATAGCTATAGTTAATTTTGTCCCCAGTCTCTACTACTCTCATCTCAGTTAACAGATTCTGATTACTATATAAATATAGTGTACTATTTCCCTGATGGTCGATCATACGCTGCTTGTTTAGTGCCAGATCATAGGTGTAACTGATAGTTGCATTGCCAGCATCCGTGACAGATAGCAGTACCCCATATGATCCATAGCGGTATTGGGTAACTTTACCCCGTCCATCTTTCATGGACTGTTTGTTTCCCATACGGTCATAGCTGTAACTGACCTCCACACCCAGCGCATCAGTAACCTTAGTCAAACGTCCAGCATTATCATATTCATAACGAATAGAGCTGCCTAGAGCATCCGTTTTTTGAATAAGGTTGCCATAGATGTTGTACTGATAAGCGGTAGTGAATTTACTTGTGCTATTCTTACTAGCTAATACCGGATCAACAGCAGCAGTCACACGATTGCCTAGATCATAATGATAAATCGTTCCATAGCGGGACTCATCGGTCTCACCTGCCGAATAACCTTTAGCATCAATGCTCTTCACTATATTGCCGTTTGCATCATAAATTTTCTTGCTGACCACTGTACCATATGGGTCAATAGTTAGGGTCAGCCTGTTTAATTTGTCATAGGTATATGACATAGTGAAGCCCTTGGCATTGGTATCAGAAATTTTATTTCCTGCCAGATCATAAGTTGTTGTAAACTTGTTACCTTCTGGATCAGTGACTACAGTAATCCGGTTAACTGGATCATACGCATACTTGGTTACGTATCCCCTCTCATCCTTATCCGAAATTTTATTTCCGGCCGTATCATAGCTGTATTGTCTTACACTCTCTGTTGAACCTAGAGCACGAATTACCTTCTCCACGCGGTTCATAGCATCGTAGGTATAATTTACGGTGTATGCCTTTCGGTTAGCCGAATCAGAGGACAAGAATCCGTTTGCTCTAGGATCTGTTTCCTGAATTTTGTTGCCAAGCACGTCGTAACTGTAAGTTGTAATCTGCATGATTTTATTCGGATAGGAAGAATCAAGTAGATCTGCTAGATTAGGCAGAGTAGCATAACCTTCAAGGGTTGACTTATCAAGCCAACCTATCCGCTTCACCATCCGGTTTTGGGAATCATACTCATACTGCGCCACATCTGTTAGGTCGGCATCTCTTAACTTTTCTGATTTGATGAGATTACCATTCTCGTCATACTCCATGGAAGAGCTTGCCCCGCTGTTGTCTGTGATGCCTTTGAGCAGATTGTTATCATAATAGATATAAGTAGTTTCCCGGCTTACAGAATCCTCTTTTGATCCCAATAAAATCTTCTTAGTCATATTTCCGGCCGCATCATACTGGAAGCTCTCCACAGCATAAATCACGTTCTTACTCTCATCGAGTGCAAGCGGAGATTTCTTTTCAATGAGCCTGTTACCGGCATCATAATTGAAAATGGTTATGCTGCCAGCTTGATCTTTTACCGACACTAGATTCCCGTTAAGATCATATTTATTCTCAACTGTATACCCATATGGGTCTTTTACAAACTTTTCTTTGCCAAATGTAGTGTAGTTGGTAGTAGTTACTGCTCCAAGCGGATTCGTCTCGGAAGTCTTTCTGCCCAGTTTGTCAAAGGTATACTTAAATACTGCACCATCTGCATAAATAATTTTTCCAGGTGTTCCGTCAGGATTGACTTCATATGAAGTCGTGTTGCCCCGTTCATCCGTTCGTGCCAGCAAATGATTAAGCACATCATATTCATACCGTTTACTGTAGCCCAGAACATTGGTTTCTTTTATCAGCCGTCCAAGCCCATCGTATAAATAGGTTGTACCTTTGGAAGAGGCGATATTGCCTGAGTACCTGAGACCATCCACTTTTTTGGACATCTGTCCCTTAGCATCATACTGGAGGTATTCCACAATCGTCCCTTCAGGAGATACTGTAGATAGTCTGCGGTTCATCTTGTCATAAGTATAGGAAATCCCCTTCATAACCAATACCTGATTGGTACTATCCAATTCTTTGTTGTATTGATTAGGTGAGATTTCCCGAATCAGATTACCACTTAAGTCATAGATGTATCGAGTCACAGCCAATCCGCCGTCTGCAGCCGGCAGACTTTTACGCAGCACACGATCAAGTGCATCATACTCATAGCGGGTTTGCATTCCAATTGAATTGGTCTCGGTTAGTACATTACCCGCAGCATCATATTGATATAGCGTTGAACCTTTAATAGCGTCCGTCTTCTTCATTAATTGCTTATTATAATCATATTCGAATAAGGTTGTGTTCCCCTTAGCATCGCTCTGGCTTAACACTTGATCATTCTTCGAATAGGTATAGGTTGTTGCCGCCTCCAGACGGTCCACATATTCATTGTCAAAAACAGCCCCCGGTAAAAAACCTGCACTTATATCTGCAGTCTTAACCAGTAAAGCACTTTTGGTAAGCCGTGATCTGGAGTCATAGCTGTTCCGTGTAATATCATAATTATTATCGCTAATTTTTTGATACGTTGTTACGATATTTCCGGCCCGGTCATAATCCTGCTTACTCTCTCTGCCAAACGGTCCTGTAACCAGAATAACTCTTCCGCCTTTATCATAAATCTGCTGGGTAAGGTCTCCCATGCTGGACTGAGTTACAGCTCCATTTTTCTTTGAGACAGTGAGTTGAAAGGTTTCTGTCGAGAGCAATTTAGCAGCTTCATCATATTTCATAACGGTGTAGCGGTAATAGGTGTTGGCCTCATCCGCACGAATATATTCTTTTTTGGATATCTGATTACCTGCTAAATCGTAACCGTAGTAAACAGACTTCCCATTCTGGTCTATGCTTTCCAGCAATTCGCCTTGCGCTGAATAACGGAAGGACTCAGAGGTGCCGTCTGGATATTCTATTAGATAAGGAGAGCCAAAAATAGTATTGTAGCTTTTGGTCTGTTGGCCTGACTTATCCGTACTAATAGTGACCCATTTACCTGTAAGATCATAATCGACCGTCGTACGTGATCCGTCAGCATATATTGTTTGCTTCAAACGGCTTCCAAGATCATAGAGATATGAAGTAGTATGACCAAGCCCATCGGTCTCGCTCAATACATTACCAGAACCATCATAGATAAGCTGTTTGCTGATTTTTTGGATGCCCTGCTGTTTGTTATCATAAGCAGCCTGGGCTGAGATAATCTCAACAGGCTTATCAATAACATTGTATTGATATAACAGACCTATTGACTGCTCTGGATGAGTAGCATTATACCCTTCTCCATCCACATCCTTAATAAGGTTGTCCCTACCATCATATTCCTTGTAAGCAATGACCTCACGATTGGTTCCGTCAAAAGCAATAGTCTTAATTAACTGGTTCTCTGCATCATATTCATTCTCAATGCCAGGAGCCTTTTCCATAGCAAGAGCAGAGTATCTTGAATCTACCGTTTTAAGCAAATTGCCCATTGTATCATAAAGATAACGGCTTGAATTTCCCAGAGGATCGGTTGTCCCTATTGCGAAACCTAATCCATCGTAGGTATAAGAGGTTGTCCGCTCAGTTCCATCAATTACTGACGTCTCGGTAATCAGATTGCCAGACTTGTCGTATTGATAACGGCTGACTCTAGGGCCCTTGTCATTAAAAGGCTTGGAGGAAGATACCTTAAGATTTCTATAATTGTACGTATTCTCCTCAGTATCATAACCCGTACCATTGAATTGCCTCGTCTTCAGCAGGTTTCCTTCGAGGTCAAACTCGTTTAAGGTCTGATAGGCCCCTCTTTCTACAAGTGATCCGTCATCCCCTTTTTCTTTGGATGATCCTGTCTCTGACGTTATGTTTCCGGCAAAATCATATTGATAATTCTGTACAATCTGTTTAGCGCCAGTTGAATCTGCATATTCTACAATCTTAATTTTATTCCCGTTTGCATCATATTCGTTAGATGTGTGTGAACGGGTAGCAGCGTCCAGGCTGACATTTTGGTCTGTCACTTGGTTGAGAGAATCATATGAAAAGGAGGTTATTGAAGAATCCTTGTTAACTCCTGCTGAATACAGCCCCTGCGTAAGTTTAACCCTGTTATTCACCGCATCATATTGGCTATTGGTATAGAAATAATCCGAAGCTCCCGCTTGATAGATTTTTTGAATGGTATTTCTACCCAATCCATCGTAGATCCACTCTGTGATCTTACCGCCAGGGGCTTTCTCGGAGACAGGTTGTTCCATCGCATTATAGCCATATTCTGTCGTGTTACCCAGAGCATCAGTGGCGCTAATCTTTCTTCCCAAGGCATCATAAGTATAACGGGTAGTATGCTTGCCTTCGTCAGTGTCTGTTAAGATGTTGCCGACATAGTCATAAGTGAAGGTTGAGGCGTAATACGTCTGACGATCCGGCGTAACCTCTTGCTTGACTAGTTGACTCTCAAGGTCATAGTAGTACCTCTTACCATAGCCTTCTTCATTCGTAATCGTCATAAGCATAGGATACTGGGGAGAAGAGTTAATCTGATAATCAATTTTCACAGCTGCCTTGAGTGCCTTATCATTGTCATAGAAGGATTTCTCCACAATCTGCTGATTGCTGTCGTAGGCATAGCGAGTACTGTGTCCATTACTATTCATTTCTTTAGTCAGATTGCCAAAAGCATCATATTGTAGGGAGGATAACCTCTTCCATTCACCTTGGCTATTGATGCTATGGTTCAACAAATTCCCCTGAATATCATATTCATTCAGATACTTGTAATTCCCCGCGTCCGTATACTGAATCTTGAAGTTCGCATACGGGCTCTCCAGATATTCGTACTGCATTGCCTTATTATCCGGCCGGATGTTCTTCAGTACACGGCCTACTGCATCGTATTGATACGATGTCTTGTTGCCATTGGCATCGATCTCGCTGACTATATTGCCGGTCTGCATATCATAGGCGTAGGTTTTGGCATAAGTCTTGCCATCGGCCTGCTGATATTGCTTGGTCAGGTAAGCCCCTTTGGTATTTGTACCATTGGCATCGATACTATATTCATAGTGAGTGGTGAAATCCTGCGAACGGTCATGTACGGTTTTGCGGATCAGATTGCCATAGGAATCATAGACGTAATCTGTGATTAGCCAGGGATTCGCCGGATCATTCGCGGCTTTGCTCTCTTTAATTACATTGCCTTTACTGTCCAGCTCATAATTGGTCTGAGCCGCCCTATTCTGATCCAGCTTCCAGGTCTTCTGGGTCAGAATATGATATTTATTAATATCATAGGTGAATAGTTCGGTGTGTTCATTGTTCACCGGATAACCCTTGCTGTCACGTTCAGCGATAGGTCCGGTATGACTGGTCATATTGCCGTACTCATCATAACGGTAGTTCTCAATGGAATGAACCGGCTCACCTGTAGCCTGCCCGCCAGCCACTTGATAGATAAGCGTCTCCTGTTTCTTGACCAGCTTCAGCTCATCATGCTCACTGGTAACGGTCTCCTTGTGATTCTTGCCCAGCTTCTCGGTGAGAATCATTTCCTGATTACCGTTGTATGTATATTTGACAGTGCTGCCGTTAACATCTGTGATGGTTGTGTAATAACGGTATGTATCTTTAAGATAAGTCTTATCATCCTGCTTATAGTCTGCGGTGCCGTAGCCGTCAGCTTCATTAGTATAGGTGTAGGTCTTCTTGTTATAGGTTTCGGTTATGAATTTATCCAGAAAGTTTGGTTTGGCAGGATCGAACCCTTTCTTGATCAGATCACTACTCTCAAAAATCTTTCTGTATTGCATACTGCCTTCATTAAGCCGTTTGGTATAGGTGTTATATACATAGCTCTTCGCCTTATTGCTCTTTACTTCATCTACCAGTACAAGATTCTCGTAACGGGAATAAGCGGAATATTTATCTTTGTTGAAGTAGGTGAAGCCCAGATCAGGCTGCTCATACCAGAACATGAATTTCGGTTTTGCATCCGTGTCATATACCCTTTGCAGCCGGGTTCTTATGACATGCTTGGAATCATTAACGAGCGCTGCTGACTTGTCATACACAATGCTTTTATCGCCCGGAAGATGGACAATCACTTGGAACTTACCCTTTAGATCTCCGGAATCCGTATTATTGGGACTTTGCGATGCGTTATAATAGTTGTTCGCACCTACAGGAGAATCAATGCTGATCGGGCCTACTGTGTAATTGAAATCCTCTTTGTATTCAATCGTTGTATCGCGGCCCACTGAATCCGTAATTTTGGAGATCAGCTTCTTGTTAATGGAATGACCATCCATATAATAATTCAATGACTCATACTGAAAATTAATAGTGTTGCCATACCGGTCCACGATTCCCAAGATCCGGCCGTCTTCGGCGAAATAGGTATTCTTTCCATCCTTGCCTGTCATCTTGTACTTGGAGGTTCCGTCTGCTTGTCCATTTTGATAAGTGACAGCTTCACGGACTACCACATCTTTCACAGTCTGACCCTCCGGTAAAAATACATAGGCTCCATCTTGATTAGCAGGCTTAAGGCGATATACATCACCGCTGTCTGTATGCAAAAACTTATGGCTGGAGCCGTCCGAATTCACCTTCACTTCAATATTCGGGAAGGAGAAGCGCATCCCCATGCCGAGGTTATATCTATCCTCATAGAAGGAGGAGGTTTTGGCATAAGAGAAGGCTCTGTCTACCCAGGCTCCGTCTACATAATTCACTTCCATCTCTTGCACATTCGCTGTTTCATTCTTATAAATTCGTTTGAATTCAAGATCCAATCCATTCTTGCCAGGCAGGACATAATCTGTCTGAGTGATGGTTAGTGAACCACTCTGAGGGCTAATTTCGTCAACCGTTTCATTGGTTCTTAAATATGCCGGTGAGAGCATAGTATTATACTTTTGTTTCGGCCCTACCAGATTATTAAGTTGATCCTGTAAGGTCTCGGCACTTGCTGCCGGTAAGAAAAACATCATCAAGATAAAAGAAGCCAATGATATTCGGATACATGCTTTCTTCACAAAGTTACCCCCGTCTGCCTGCTAAATTATTGCCCGTACTTTTCTGTATAGGTTTGGGCCATGATCATTTCATCTGAAATTCCTTGCGCGACTTGGGTAACTACAACTTTGGCAGACTCCCCAAGCTTCTGTGCCAATACAAAAGCATGTGTAACCTGCTGATCGGAAAGCTTGCTGTCCCCAGTATACTTACGAACTTCTTCCTCTGTTATCCGAACTCTTGGAAACGGATTTCCACTGTACAATACCTTTTCCCGTTCAAAAACACTGCTCCATTTACCACTTTTCAGCTTCGTAGTCAGTAAATCTCCAAACAGCTTACCGGTTACGAAAGATAGTCGGTCTGCAATCATAATATCGTCAGAGGTTGCTCCTTGCACCTGCATTAGAAGTTCAAGCTCTTCTGATTCGAAGGATCTGGGGATAAATTCTTTATGAGTCTCACGGTATTGTGTGAAAAGTTCCTCCCAGGTCTTGCCTGTATTTCTGGCCTCCAGCATAGCAGCCCACTCATTCACATTACCGAAATTGTGGTATAAGAAGTCATAAGCGGTCAAAACAGCTGCACGGCTATAACCGCCAGCAACCAGCTCTTCAATCTGCTTACGGTAGGTCTCTTGAACACTGAATTCTTTCAGGAACTGATCATATGAACTCTGAACCACTTCAGACTGTACAGGTCCAGCGTTCATTCCATGACTATCTTCAGTCTCCGCTTTAGGAGTAACGGCCACTTTGGCATAGGCCATTACCCCTGCCTGGAACACCAATATCAGAATGATTATAAAAGCGAAAATCCGAAGTACCTTACGTTTGTTCATTCCTCTTAGCTCCTCTATTTATAATTAGGATTCATTGCCTGAATTTCTTGTCTGACCGCTTCACCCGGATTTTCCGGCCTCACATCCTGCACCGTAGGCGGGTTTATATCCGGAATCAGTGACTCCTTGTCTTCCGTTACAAGATTTATCGGGTCAGCAGCCTTCTCTTTGTCTTCACGATTGGGTGCTTCATTCGCATGCTGTAATTGCTCCAGCATCCTCTTTTCAAGAG
Organism: Paenibacillus sp. FSL H8-0332; assembly: GCF_037963835.1. Classification (NCBI taxonomy): domain Bacteria; kingdom Bacillati; phylum Bacillota; class Bacilli; order Caryophanales; family Paenibacillaceae; genus Paenibacillus; species Paenibacillus sp. FSL H8-0332. Next base: position 1,618,555 of record NZ_CP150145.1, on the reverse strand, counting down.
AGTCCAGTGTTACAATCTCACTCTCTTTGAGTGTAATAGTTTGTTGTTCTTTATTTTCCTGATACTGTTTGGGATCAGTAATGTAGTCCTTGAGATTCAGCCCAATCTGAAGCGACAGTAAGTATTCATTCATTACAGCTTCCATGGAACCGAACTCCTGTTGCAAGGTAAGAAGGAGAGTAACTGCCTCCCCCTCATTAAATTGCTCATTAATCGTTACGTACGCAGACTGCAAATCCTCCTCAGCCGAACCGGATGGTTCTGAGGTTGCTTCCGGCTTCTCCACAATAGATGCTACACTGCTGACTACTTCTTTTAACTGCTGCATAGTTCTCTCCGTCAGCATTTTAGCTTCCATGATCTCGTCATCCTGGAAGCCCTTCTGACGAAGTTCCTTAAGTAATTCCTCACCCAGACCAGCCTCATGAAGGAGATTTGAACGCCCCTGCTTGTCTTCAGTATTGTTCGCCGGAAGCTGCTGCTTTAGAGTCTCCGTAATTTCATTCCATGAAGAACCTGACTTTTTCATGGCTAGAATTTGTTTTGCCGCAACTCCGCTAAGGTTAGAGAGCTCTGCAGCCGTCTGCTCATCTTGCTGCTGGGAAGACTCTTCTACTGCTGAATCCCGGTTAAGTCTTGGAAAGGTCACGATAGCAGCTTCAGCCAGCAGAGCCACTATGATTGCTATGGATATATATCTGTATTTTCGCTTGCGGATCATTACCATTCTCCTTCAGTATCATTCAATCTACTGTAACTTTTACGTTGCTCTCGCCGGTTATTTTCGACTTGAAGGTGAGCGTGGTAATCTCACCAGACCAAGAGGTTCCCGGGACAACATTCTGATCGATGGAATATGTGATTTTCCCAGGGGTATAGGTTGCAGTTAAATTAGAACCGGTAATCCTTCCATTAGAGAGATCTCTGGCTGGAGTGAAATCATATGAATCGATTAATTCAAGCTCATCCGGATTATAGGTCACTACAAATTCCAGTTCACTGAAATCCTGCACATTCTGAGCCAGCAGAGTCAGACTTGCTTCCTTATCCTTCTTGACTTTAAGAACGTAATCCGGACTTGTAGTACTCTTCTGTAGAGAAGGGCTCCAGGCAGTCACTCCTGATGTATTTTTTGCTCTTACCCGGTACGTATGAGCGGTTCCTGAAGTAAGCTCGTTATGCTGATAGGTTATATTGTTACCGACATCTATCGTTTTCCCGTCTACCTCTAGTTGGTAGCCATTCGCCCCGTCCATCTTCTCCCAGCGCAATTCAATCGAGTTGTTTTGGGCAAATCCCTCTATTTTGGAAGGGGAGTCAGGCAGGTTAGGAAGTGTAGAGAGTGCTAATACTGCCACCCAGTCTCCACGTTCATTTCCTTGCTTTACTCTGATTTTGTAGAGATGGTACTCTTCTGCACGTAGTCCGGTATGATTGTAAATCGTATCTGCACCGTTATCCAATACTTTGCCGTCCACTTCTATTTCATATCGTGCATTTGCTGCAACAGTATCCCACGACAGGGTAATGGACTTATTCGTCACTACCGCTACTACATTTGTTAAGGATTCTGTGTTTATTCCTGCAGGCATGGTAGCCATAGTTATAGGTTTGGACCATTCACTTGTTCCGCTAATATTAGCGGCTCTGATTCTATACGTATGCTTGGAATCTGCAGCGAGCTGGTCATGCACGAACAGGTTATCCTTTACAGTGATTATAGTTCCGCCATCCACTTCAATATCGTAACTATCCGTATGAGGAACGGTGCGCCACGATGCAGTAATCTGACTCTCATCCGCGGTCGTCATTATGTTCGTGGGTACATCCGGTATTTCCGGATGAGTGGTTACATCCAGAGGAGAGCTCCATTTACTTTTCCCGCCTATATTAACTGCGCGAATTCTATAGGTATGACCGCTAAGTGCATCTAATCCTTCATGGGCATAGCTGGTCAATTGTTTATTGTCGATAATTAGCCCGTCCACTTCAATCTCGTAGCCGCTGGCCCGTTCCATCTCGTCCCACTTCACAGTTACCGTATGAATATCCTGCACTGCTGATATCTTCGTGGGAGTCTCTGGCGGATTAGGCCATGTCTGCTGTACGGCAGGTGCGCTCCATTCACTCACTCCTCCTAAGTTACCTGCTCTTACACGATAGGTATGATCCGTTGAAGCTTCCAGATCTTTGTGCGTGAAGGAGTTAAGCGTGCCGTTGTCTGTCACAACTCCATCGGCTTCCACTTCATACCGCGTAGCATGAGGAACCAAATCCCAGGTTAATGAAATGAATTTCTGCGATGGGACTGTCAATAAATTGTTAGGAAAAGCCGGCGGTTCGGGCAATGTCATCTGAGTAAAAGCCTGGCTCCAGCTACTCGTACCTCCCGGGTTGATAATTCTTACTCTATAGGTGTGCTGAGTATTGGGTAATAATCCATTATGCGTATAGGAAGTAGAAGTTCCATTATTGATAATCGCTCCACCTGCCTCTACCTCATAACCTAAGGCACCCGCTGATGGAGGCCATGCAAGCTTAATCCATTGCTGTGAAGCTTCTGCAGTAATTCCGCCAGGTGCAGCGGCTAATGTCGTTCCGCTTGCCAGCCCTCCGAACCCTGTCTCTACCCCTTCGTTATTTCTTGCTTTTACCTGGAAGGAGTAAGAGGTATTTGCTGTTAAACCGTTAATAACTACCGTCTTATTAGACGGGGTAAACCATACAGGCGAAGAACTGAGAGTACCGGAAGAAGTAACATAAGCTGTACCCATTTGAATCAAATATTGGGTTGAAGCAGCATTCTGATCATGAAGCTGCATGATTAAGGATGTTTCACCATTTTGCTGAACAGATATTGCCGGAGCTTGTGCTTTTGTATACACATTCTGCTCATGGACTGCACTATTCCCCACTTTATCTCTGGCTTCAATCTTGGTATAAAATGCAGTGTTTGGAGTTAATCCTGTTGCCGTAAAGCTTGGCTGTGTGGTCCAGCCGCTCGACTGACTTCCGACTGTGTAACGATATGGAATGTTATCCAGCCCTGATATGGAATCTGTGGCTGTTCCCGATATCTGAACCTGTGAGTCAGAAGAAATAATATTGATATTTCCAATTACCGGAGGGGATTTATCTACAAAGATGGTTACAGAATTCTGGGTGATGACTTTTCCGTCATTGGCTGTAAAGCGGATGGTATGGCTGCCTTCCGGTAAAGCTGCTATGTTCAATGGATTAAAGGATACATTTTGAGTTGTAGCTGTATTGGTTATCGTCTTACTTTCCCTTGCAGCTGCCTCTGAATCTATATAATATTTCAGTTCTAGCGCATCACCGTTCGAATCTGATACCCCTATCACAGGGATGAACAGGGAGCTTGGACTAAGCTGCTGTCCGTTCGGTGTTGGTATGGTTATTGTAGGGGCTGCATTGGAGGTTAGATTTTGCTCTGGGAGAGGTACACCCATTGAGTTTCTCCATCCATTATAAAATTGATTTGGGATATGTTGGGCATCTCCAGCACTTACAAAGACACTAATCTTTGTTGGAAGCTCACCGTATAGTCCCAAACCTTCATATGGAATTAAATCATTAATATTTGTTATAAAAGTATTATTTGATTCCCCCGTGCTCAAGCCTTCGGTAACTCTATGTGAGGAGGTACCCGCACTTGCACCACTACCTGAATTACTCATATAAACATTTATATCCAAATATCTGGAACGTTGATTGTTTGAGAACCAATAGGTCCTGGAGCCTGAGGTCATAATGGCTGCTTTATCCAAGGCAATATCGTAACTCATTTTTCTTGAAGATAAATCAAAACGTATGTTTTTCACAGTAATTCCTGGCATATCTAACGTTATATAGTCAATTTCGCCCATATCTGGAACCCATCCAGCAGTTTTTATGAAACCATCAAAGTGGAGATCAGCAAAGCTGATAATATTAGACTCTCCCGCTGCTTTAACCTGTGATCCCCCTGGGAATAGAATTAACGTAACCATTACAAAAACACATAAAATAGATATCCATCTTTTCAGCATATCTTTCATAGTTCCTCTCCTACCGCTATAAAATCTACTCTATGGTATAGGTTACTTTAGTAAATTGATTAGTCAGGGCAGTGAAGATAATAGTGTTCATCGCCGCCTTATTGCTCATTTGCACGCTGAAGACTATTTTTCCCGGTTCAAACTGGATTATATTGATTGGTGTACCTGCAATACTGCCAATCCCAAGCTCCATGTCTGGAGTCTCTGCACGCAAATCCATGACCTCAAGATCCTTGGCATTATAGGTGACGGTAACCCTGCGCTCGGATTTGTCACTTTTATAAGGGATGATCATTACGAAATTAAGCTGAGAATCCTTATCCGGCTTAATCGTTAATGCTGGAGTCGTTGTTTTCTTCAAAAGCTCTGACCAGTCGCTGGTCGCTCCTGCATTCTTAGCCCGAACGCGATAAGCATGCATTGTATTGGGCTCAAGTCCGCTGTGTGTGTACTCCAACTGGTTGGAATTCGAAATGAGCTGTCCATCTACTTCCAAATCATAGCCGGATGCACCATTCACTGAATCCCAGGCAAGCTGGACCGAATTCACAGTAACTTCGCCTCTAAGGTTCTTAGGTACCTCTGGAGCTGTAATCCCAGTGACAATCGTAGTCCATTCACTCCAATCACTGACGACCTGAGTGTTCTTGGCCCGTATCCGATAATTGTGCTTAGTGTTAGGCAACAAACCGGTATGTGTGAAAGCAATCTTGCTGCCATTGTCAATCATTGTACCGTCAGCTTCAATTTCGTAGCCGGTAGCACCCTTAACTGAATCCCAGGATAATCGGATTTGATTGCTCTTGGTCTCTGTCTTTACGTTTCCCGGAATCCCGAGCACTGTTGAAATCGTAAGCGGTTCGCTCCATTCTCCAAGGAAGCTTCCCTGCTTCGCTCTGACCCGATAATTATGCCAGGAATAGGGTTCCAATCCAGTATGCTTATAGGATAACGATTCTTCATTATTCAGAACCTCGCCATCTACCAGGAGATCATAGCCAGTCGCACTCTCTACCTTGTCCCACGTAAGTTCAATACTTGTATTCTTGGCTAATGCCTTCAGATTAGATGGTTTGCCGAAGGTCGTGGTTGCAGTTACGTATCCGCTCCACTCGGCAGCTCCCGCAGCATTTACAGCTCTTACCCTATATTTGTGCGTAGAGAAGGGCGCCAGCTTATTGTGGATGTAGAGGTTATCCAAAACATTACGAATCGTTGTCCCATCCAGTTCAATATCGTAACTTAGCGCACCTACAACAACGTCCCAAGTTATTGTGATTTCATTGCTATTCGCTGTAGTCTGAATATTAGCAGGAACCCCTGCATGAGTAGAATAAATAATCGTTTTGGTCCAGCTTCCAACTCTATTCTCATTCTTGGCCCGCACTCTGTAGGTATGCTCTGAATTCAAAGGGAGCTGTGAATGTGTGAATTCAAGCTTCAATTCATTATCCAGCACATCACCATCTACCTCGATGTCATACCCTGTGGCCCCGGCAACTGGGTCCCAAGCTACATGCACAGAGCTTCCTTCCACTTGTGCTGTAAAATTCTGCGGAACTCCAGGCAGAGTATGCACTGTGATGGTATCGCTCCATTCACTGATTCCATCATTGTTCTTAGCCCGTACACGATAACTATGCTTACTGTTAGATTGGAGACTGCCATGTATAAACGAATTAACGGTAATGTTATTACTCACAACTCCATCTATCTCCAAATCATAGGCAATGGCTCCTGATACAGCATCCCAATGCAATTGAATAGATTGATCATCAGCAATCCCTTGTAACTTGGTAGGTACTCCAACCAGAGTAGTCTTCGTAACGACTTCGCTCCACGCTCCTGCTCCGCTGCTGTTCACGGCTCGGATACGGAATACTTTTGGCATATTCGGATTTAGATCATTCTCCTGGTAAGTTAGCACAGGTCCTACATTCTTCGTGCTGTTATTAACCTCTATTTCATAACTGGAGGCTCCAATCACCGGCTCCCATTCCAGAGTAATGGTATGGCTTGTTGCATTCATTTGAATATTCAGTGGTGCAGCCGGCAAGGTCCAATAAGATGAAGTTATCGCCCACTCCCCTTTGATATCTCCACTGATTGCCCGAATACGATAGAAATGCTCTGTTCCCGGACTAAGATCCCCCTCTGTAAAATAAGGTTCAGTGCCGAGAACGGTAACCTCTTTATCGAACTCCACCTCATATCCGTCAGCATTAAATAAAGAAGACCAACTGAGGGTAATCGATGTGTCCGTTGCACTCGCATTTACTGCAGGTATAGAAAAAGGTCTTAAAGATAAAGAGGGCACCACTTCACGAATCTGCTGCTCGCTCTCCCAGAATAAGCTGGCCTGAGGATTCCCCATATCATTAGCGTATTCCATCTTCAGATCATATTTTTTACCGGCTTCAAGCAGGATAGTGCCTTGCTCCACATGCTGCTTCGTTGTCCAGTCATCCACCAGGAGCTGATCATTCACCCAGAGTCTGACTCCACCTGAGGTTCTAGCGGAGAAGATATATTGATCTGTATAGTTAGGTTGAATTTGCCCTGTCCATCTTACTGAGAAATGCTGGTCCGCTATTCCTGTTACACCCAAGACAGGTTGGCCTGCCAAAGAAATGGATTCATCCACCTTCACGGCCTTCTTGCCCGTAAAATTATTATTGCTGTAATACTCAGCCTTAAGGCCTGACAAAACATACTTCAATAATGTACGTCCTGCTTGCTCATTCCCCGTGTGAATTACAGGTCTTTGATTCGAGATGACATTACCGCCAACTGCAAATAATCCGCCTGTATTGATATTCAAATGATTATTTACACTGACGTTGTCCCGGACAAAGAGGTCCCCTTGGGCTACATTTAGTTCTGCCCTTGAGTTATTGGATACCACTTCTCCAACAGACATTTCTTCGTCTACATTCATAGTTACCATAGTATTGATATTCATATTGCCTTGTACTACTATCCGTTTCGCGGATAGATCGAGCGAGCCATTGTTATAAACCAAAGAACCTGCAAACAATTCATTATCCACATGAATATTGGAACTATTATTCAAATGCACAGTCCCCTGTACCCATAGGTTACCAAGATTCTCATCTGGTGCAGGGTTGATAACATTAACATCTAACTCAGTATTTGCATTTAATCCTCCACGGAGGATTAGCGATCCGTACACCGTTACATTCAGATTCCGGTTCGTATTCATACCATCTACGATTAAAATGACAGGCTGTTCTGCACTTCCAAACGTAACGCTTGATTCTAAATTCAGTTGTCCTGTTACAATAATTGCAGGCTTGTTGCCGCTGGAGCGGATAGAGCTTTGAATAGCTTCAATATCAGAATTTCTTATTGCCACTGCATTTTGGCTAAGCTGCTGTATTTGTTGTTCATTAGATTCTATTTGTTCGCGGATATGCCGGGAGATCTCTCCTTGCAGGCCATTCACCCGAATAAACGGCGGTGCGTTATGTACATTGGTCATACTTCCAGATAGGAGAACTTTGTCTCCGGCAACCTTATTGGGTTCAAAGGGCAGGCGGATTTGAGGCGGTATCAAGGCGGGAGTGTATGTATTAACTAATGAAATATCTATGCTATTGAGAGCAGTCTCAATTCCAGCAGCATTGATTTGACTTAACGTTAGTCTTCCATCTTCGACAGCAACCTTCTTCTTGACCGTTCTATGCTGCCCTGCTTCAAGAGTGAGTCCCTCCATCACTTTGATATTCTCGACAGTTAGGGAATTGTTGCTGCTATATACAGAGTCACCTACGGTTACTGAGACTTCATAAGTACCATTGTCTAGTGCAATTTCCCACTTTCCATCTGGATGGATTCGTGTCAGGCTGCTTATGCCGGAGTTATCGTATGTATCTCTTGAGACGGTTGCATCGGTATGATCCATGTTCCAGCCGTAGGCGTATTGGTTTTTAACGCTAAAAACGGCTCCAGAATCTGCAAGCTCCCCGTCCTGTAGGGGCGTTTCTTCGGGCTGAAACTGGATTTTGAGAACACTGTCCTGTGCGGAAATCTTCATCTCTGAGAATCCCACAAAAGGGGTCAGGAACTGAGCCAGAATGATAAAACACAATATTTTACTTATAAGACTCTTCTTGTTTGTCATAAAAGACCTCCGCTCAATTACAATTCATTAAAAAAAGGCGCAAAAAAACCACCGGAAAGAGCGGCCCGGCTACCATTCACAGATGGGTGTCTCCCGCCCTGTGGTAAGGCCCGTGGCTTTGCGTCCCTGACTTTCGTACAGGTTTGCCTTTTTAGTTCTAATGGTTATTTCAAGAGAAATCATTTGTAAATCACTTCAATTACAATCTGTACTTACCTTGGCAATAATACCCTATAATTGAATCATTTAATATTGTTCATTTTGTGAACATTTTGAACTAAGCAACCCCCGCACCACCACCCAACTTCCCAGCGGTGCTGCGCCCAGCACCAGCATGAGCAGCGTGATGGTGCGCAGAGACTGACTCTGTGACAACACCGCGATGAAGATCAGCAGGCCGAGGAGGCGGCCGCTCATCAGGCTAAGCTCCCTGAGTACTACCAGCTCCACGCGTTTGGCGGCGCTCTCCTCGGACACTCCCATCAGGTCGAAGCTGGTGGACAGCATCGGCAGCATGTAGAGCGGCAGGCAGAGCGAGGTCCCTATCCCCATGATTAGGAGGGTCGTAAAGTTCACCTTCCACAGCAGCGGAAGAAGGAAGGCGATGAGCAGCAGACTGCCTGCCAGCATACCGCCGAGCCGGGCACGGGGCTTGAACCATCTGCCAGCCGCGTAATAACTGATCAGGGATACAGCAGAGGTCAGCAGAGCAAACTGTCCCAGCTTGCTCTCCTCCTGTGCTGCAATGTAGACGAGCAGACCGATCAGGAAGGAGAATACGCCTTCCCGGATGCCCTGGAACACTAGCGCCGCCGCAACTGGCCGCCAAGGACTGCGCCTGCGGGTAAGCTCATGCCAGGGCTCCAGCCAGAGATAGGCTTCGCCGCGCGGCCGTTTGCGCAGGCCGAAGCTGAGCACAGCAGCCACCCCATAGATACAGAGCGACAGTATGAATACCATGCGGTAGCCTTGTCCGCCTTGCCAGCGGGAGATCATCCAGCCGGACACCCAGGGTCCGGCTATTCCCGTCAGAGAACCCAGCAGACCCATCCACCCGTTATAGAAATCGCGGTTGCTCACGTCCGTAATCTCGAAGAATACAATATTGAACGCCAGCCAATACAGCCCGATGGATAGTCCGAGGACCCCGCCCAGCGGCCAAATAAAATGCACCGTTTCTCCTTGCAGCCACAGCACCAGCAAATAAAAAAAGCCCGATACGGCAATTCCCAGCCGTAGGGCATTCATTTTGTTATGCTCTTTCACCCACTTGCCGCCGAGCCAAAAACTGAGACCCACGGCAATCTGCTGGGCCACGGTGAACCAGCCGATCATGGCGAAGTTCTGCCGGCTTTTCCACAGATATACGTTGAGGAACGTCCCTGCAAGTACTGTAGCCAGCAGGTATAGCCCGCCTACAGCCAGCAGCAGCGCCGCCTGTCCCCGTTCTGAACCTCTCATGCCAGCCCTCCCTGCTCGTCCTAAGACACTTCATCTATCACTAACATGTCCAGAAGGCAGGGAAAGCATGAATCCGATCTTTATTCGGCGGAGGTGCTCAGATTGCGGACAAGCTGGATGCGGTCTTCCTGCGCCAGACTATGCTGCACATGGAAGCAGGAAGGGCAGACGTACACATTCAGCGCGAAGGGAGGCTTCAGCACCGCTGCGCCAGCCAGCGCTTCCGGCGTTGCCGGAGTGAACCCGTCTACCTGCTGCGTACCGGAGTGAAGCATCAGCTCATGGCATTGCGGGCATTCCGGCGCTTCCAGCTGGGCAGCCAGCAAGCCTGAGACCTTGTCCTCATAACGCTTCAGGTCATAGTCATCGCCGAACTGGCTCAGCGTACCCCATACAGGCACCACGCTATCCTTGTCGTCGTCATCCCACAGGTTCTCGTCGCTGATCTCTTCCTCCCCGGAGGCTTCCTGCGTATCCGGCTCTTCATCCTCCAGATCCTCTGCACCTATCGTCACTGTGCGGTAGCCGCTAAGCTCGTTATTGCAATGAGGACAGGTATCCTCGGGTCCAAACTCCTCATCCCATACAATCTCGGTATGGCACCATGGGCAAACTGTTGTCTCCATCTGTATAATCTCCTTCGCTTACTCACATTCGGTTCAATTCACCGTTAAATATATAATGCCGGCCGCTATAAAAGCCAGGGCTGAAAAAAACAGAATCCTAACCAGCAGCTTCATCTCCCTGCCCCCTAATTCAGAATATGGCCGCGCCGATCACATAGGACAAGGATATGGAGAGCAGCATGGCTGTCAGTCCTACGGCCCGGTTATCCGCAGCAATCTCTTCATCAATTGAAAAGACCGGAGTAAAAAACTCGAACAGGAAGTAAGCAAGCAGCAGCAGCAAAAAGCCTACAACCGACCACTTCATCGTCTCATAGATCGATGCCCCCGCTTCAATGCTGAAGCGTAAGATGTTGCAGATTCCGAAGATTTTGCCTCCGGTTGCCATAGCTACGGACACATTCCCCTTGCGGATTTCTTCCCAGCAGTTGTATTTCGTCACCATTTCGAAGAAGGACAGGAATACGACCAGCCCCAATATGGCGACAGTGAAGTAGCCTAGCAGCGCCCCCAGCGGATGTTCCAGCAAAAGATCAATATTATCCTGCACACTTCTCCCTCTTCCCTGCCGGACTATGGGCGCTACTCCAGTTCAGCCACTGTCACACCCGCGCCGCCTTCATTGTAGTTCCCGAGCCGATAGCTCTTGACATGCTTGTGCTTGCGAAGGTATTCCTGAATTCCTGTCCGCAGGACCCCCGTCCCCTTGCCGTGGATAATGGAGATCTGCCCCAGATTGCCGAGAAAAGCTTCGTCGATGAAGCGGTCTGTCTCCATAATAGCCTCCTCCAGATTCGCACCGCGCAAATCAAGCTCATTACGGATATTCTCATCACGTGTGCGCTTGACCGTTGTGGCCCTGCGCAGAGCCGGCGGAGGAGCATCCGGTGCGGAAGCCAGGAACTCCAGATCACTCAGATTGACCTTCATCTTCATGATACCGAACTGTACAACAGCTTCCTTGGTACCGCTCAGCTCAACCACAAGGCCCTTCTGATTCACATTCGCTACCTTGACTTCATCCCCTGGCTGAATCTTACGCGGCGCCTTGACCGTGCTGCGCGGCACAGCCTTCTTGCGCGGTGCAGGCTCTGCTTCATCCAGCCGGCGGCGCGCTTCGATCAGCTTATGCTCCTTGACGGATGCGCCTTCCTCCAGCGCCAGACGGCGGAGGCCAGTGATAATTTCCTCGACTTCCTTACGAGCCTTGGCCAGAAGTTCGGTGGCATCCTTCTCTGCTTTCTCGAGACGTTTGTCGCGCTGGCCTTCCAGCTTCTCCAGCTCCAGCTGCTGCCGCTTGCGGAATTCCTCCGCTTCACGGCGAATCTCTTCTGCCCGTATGCGTTCGTTCTCTGCAGTGAGGCGGTTCTCCTCAAGGGAAGCAATCATATGCTCAACGCGCATATCTTCTTCCTTCACTTCGCCGCGCGCATGCTCAAGGATCGCACTTGGCATCCCTAGGCGTTCAGCAATGGCAAACGCATTGCTTCGTCCGGGTACACCGACCAGCAGCCGGTAAGTAGGGCTCAGGCTCTGCACATCGAATTCCATGCTGGCGTTAATAACGCCTGCCCGTTCATAAGCGTATGCCTTCAGTTCACTGTAATGTGTAGTGGCAACCATCCGGGATTCCGTCCGGTGAATATTCTCCAGAATTGCTATCGCCAGCGCGGAGCCTTCGGCCGGATCTGTTCCTGCACCGACCTCATCGAGCAGAATCAGACTCTTCGGTGTCATCCGCTTCAGAATGGATATAATATTCGTCATATGGCTGGAGAAGGTACTCAGGCTCTGCTCAATGCTCTGCTCATCGCCGATGTCGGCGTAGATCGCATCGAAGACACACAGCTGACTGCCTTCCTCGGCCGGAATGAAGAGGCCCGACATGGCCATCAGGCTGAGCAGTCCAATCGTCTTCAAGGTCACCGTCTTCCCGCCCGTATTCGGTCCGGTCACGATGATAGAGCTGTAATCATTCCCCAGCTCCACATCCAGCGGCACAACCTGCTCGGCCGGAATTAGCGGATGGCGGCCCTTGCGCAGGCGCAGGTATCCGCGGTCATTCATCCGCGGCTGGGTAGCCTTCAGGTCGCGTGCAAGACGCGCCTTGGCGAAGATGAAGTCCAGCTCGCCGAGAATATCGATATCATAAGCCATCTCCTCGGCAATATCGCCGACCAGCGCAGTCAGCCGGTGCAGAATGATCTCGATCTCACGTTCTTCGCGCAGCCGTGTCTCCCGCAGCTTGTTGTTCATCGCCACAATGGATTCCGGCTCGATGAACAGCGTTGCCCCTGAGCCCGACTGGTCGTGCACAATACCGCCGAAGTGGGCGCGGTACTCTGCCTTGACCGGAATGACGAACCGGTCACCACGGATCGTCACAAGCTGATCCTGCAGCATCTTCGAGACCGAAGACGAGCGGATCATCGAATCCAGCTTCTCACGGATGCGCGTCTCTCCCCCGCGCAGCTCGCGGCGGAGGGTGGCAAGCTCCGTGCTCGCCGAATCCATTACATCGGCGTTCTCGTCAATACACATGCGGATGGCATCCTCGACATGCTTTTGCTCCGACAGCAGATCGCTCTGTGCGAAGAGGGTAGGAATGCTCTCATCGTCATGCATGGCATGGATGAACCGCTTCACCCGGCGGGCCCCGCCAATCGTGTTACCTACCGCAAGCAGCTCTGCCGTGCCCAGCATCCCGCCAATTGATGCACGCTTCAGCGCGGGCCGGATATCGGTCACGCCTCCGAATGAAGGAATTCCCTTCAACCGGTCCACATTTACCGCCTCATCCGTAGCCTGAAGGAGCTTCTTCACCCCTTCGAAATCACCGGAAGGCTTCAGGAGCTCGGCGGTCAGCCGTCCCATCGGCGTCTGCGTATACTGCATCAATTTATTTAAAATCTTGCGATATTCAAGCGTATGCAAAATTTTGTCGTCCAATTACTGTCACAGCTCCCTTCATAGATGGAACCATTATACCTAATTTAGCCCATTTTCGCTATTTGGGTATGATTTCAGGGCATAGAAAACCGGCTTCGGGCCACAATAACAACGCACATATCCTTAAGCGAACGCCAAAGGAGGTTAGTTCATTGAGATTCTTAGCTCATGTAGTACGGTTCGTGGTCGCTGCAATCGTGCTGATGGTGGTCGGCTGGATTGTTCCGCAGTTCACGGTCGGGGGATTCTGGAGCGCATTCATGCTTGCTCTGGTGATCGCTCTGCTCGGCTGGGTCGTTGAAGGCATTTTCGGCAAAAAAACAACGCCCTTCGGACGCGGTATCGTCGGCTTCCTAGTCAGCGCCCTGGTCATCTGGATTGCGCAGTTTGTCGTCAGCGGTGTCAGTGTCTCGGTGCTTGGTGCCCTGCTTGCCGCACTGGTCATCGGGATCATCGACCTCTTCCTGCCGGTATCCACTCCGTTTGAAGCAGGTAAATAACGTCGCCAGGCCCGTGCAGACATTGAAACCCCCAGCTCCCGGTTTATATCGGAATTTGGGGGTTTTCTGTAAGTTTATGTCCTTCACCGGAAGTGACCGCAGAGGTCACCACAGCATTTTTCCCGCCACGCTTGGCCGTATACAGCGAATCATCCGTCTTGCGGAACAGCAGCTCCTTGCCGTCTCCAAGCTTATAGTGACACAGTCCGATACTGACAGTAATGGGCTTGTTTCCGGCATACGGATGGCACATGGCGGCAATGCTGAGACGCATTTGCTCGACAGCAGCGTAGGCTTCCTGAAAGCTTTTATCCGTAAAAATCACTGCGAATTCTTCCCCGCCATATCTTGCCGCGAAGTCATTCAACCCGATCAGGCTGCCCATCTTAGCCGCCACCTCTTTGAGCACAAGATCGCCCACCCAGTGTCCGTATTTGTCATTGACCTGCTTGAAATTGTCGATGTCAATTAACGCAAGCTGCAGCCTCAGCCCGTTGCTCTCACACTGCTCCAGCAGCGAATCCAGATATTCATGGAACGTCTTGTGATTATACAGGCCTGTTAACGCGTCTATTTTCAGCAGCTTGTCCGAAATCGCCCGCTCCACCATCAGCTCCTGCTCCGACCTGGTGAGCTGCTCCAGATATTCGCGGGTCTCGCGGCCACGGAGGATCACCGCCTGCGCCGTCAGGGCGAAGACGACATACACACACTCCACTAGCACAAACTCCAGCAGCGGCTTGCCAAGCAGCGGCCGTTCAAGCCCAAAGTAGACCCCTGCGTAGAATGCAATACTGAATGCCCCAAGCGAGTACAGCAGCCGCTGGTCGAAATAGATGAGGGCCAGCATAAGGGGCATCATCAGCGTCATCTGGGCACCGTCTACATAAGGCTCCAGCACAAAATACATCAGATAGGAAACCATGAAGCTGCAGACCACAACTGCCTGCTTATGATAACGGGGCGAGCGGCGCAGCCAGACCTCGGCAGCAGCCATAGCCAGGATAATAATCAGGTTGCAGACTATGAACACATGGCCTTTGCCGGGACTAAAAATCGTCTGCATCTCATCAGAACGGGAGTACAGCATATACAGGAACTGGGCGAGCAGCAGACAGAGTACGATGATCCAGTAGCCGTACAGTATTCTCCGGTGCCATCTCTCTGCACTTTGCAACGCGTATTCTATAATAATCTGACTCCCCTGCTTCTAGCCGAATAATATGAAGCTTTAATTATATTAGGCTTAATTATAATTAATTTTAAACTCTTTTGCATCATATTTTTGCAAAATTCGACAAAGTTTGCAGTCGAGATAACGACGGCGGTTAAACTCATTTTCATAGATTGATCAAGACAACTTGACCAATATAGGCTATGCTAAGGTCAACTGTCCAAGTAGATGAGGAGGATGCATATGATCAGGAAGTCGGCCATTCTTTGTTCTATTATATTTGCGCTTCTGCTAACGGCCTGTGGAAGTAACAACAGTAATTCTGACAGCGCTAACAATGCAGCAGCCGGGAGCAATCTGACAGCGGAGGAAGAACTCGTGATTACGGCCACCAATTATAGCTTTGACCAGCCGGAATACCATTTGAAGAAGGGCGTCCCTGTCAAAATCATCTTCGAAAATGAGAGCGGCAATCACGGCATACTGATTCCGGAGATGAAGCTGCGGCTGGATGCCAAGAACGCCTCGCAGGTTGTCCTGCCCGAGGAAGCCGGAACCTTCGAGATGACCTGTGCCATCATGTGCGGCTCCGGCCACAGCGGAATGACCGCTAAGATTATTGTGGAGTAGGCGGCGTGGATCAGCCCTCTTACCCATCCGCCTGCTTCGGGGATCCGGCGAATTGAGGCGACTTCAGGTGCATTAAGTGCACCTTATTCGCTCCTTTGAAGCTGGTTCCGCAAATTCAAGCGCACTAGTGCACCTCATTCGCTCCTTTGGGCTGATTCCCGCGAATTCAGGTGCATTAGTGCACCTCATTCGTTCCTTTGTGGTTGACTCCGCGAATTCTGGTGTATTAATGCTCTTCATTTAATAACCTGTAAACTGTATCCGGTCCACTTACCTTCGCCCGGCACATTGTAATCGGTTTTTCGATTACATTCGGCCCGTGACACCCCGGCGTGCCCATCTATACAACAAATAAGCCGGCCAGGACGATGTCCCGGCCGGCTATTCATGTTAATTACGCTTACTTCACACCCTTGCTCCGGCCTGAAATGTCCAGCCAGACGGCGATGACCAGGATCGAGCCTTTGACTACATACTGCCAGAACGACTCCAGTCCCATCAGCGACATGCCGTTATCGAGCGAGGTCATTACCAGCGCTCCGATCAGAGCGCCGATGACCGTTCCGGCTCCGCCCATCAGCGAAGTGCCGCCGATGACGCAGGCGGCAATGGCGTCCATCTCGGCCATATTGCCTGCGGTAATGGTCGCCGAGGCCAGGCGGGAGGTCAGCACAATGGCGGCGATGGAGCCGAGCAGTCCGCTGAGGATGAAGACCAGCATCGTCTTGCGCTTGATGTTGATCCCCGAGAGCCGCGCAGCCTCAATATTGCCGCCTATGGCGTAGATATGGCGGCCGAAGGTCGTCTTGGTGGACAGGAAGTAGAAGATGACCGCCAGCACAATGACGAAGATGATCGGGAACGGAATCCCTTTGTAATTGTTCATCAAGGCCACGAAGACTACCACCAGCAGGGACAATCCTGTTACCTTGGCAATGTCCATGCTGAGCGGGGCGACGGTGAACCCGTATTTCTTGCGGGAGCGCCGCTTCGTGAACGCGCTATACAGCAGCAGAGCCACTGCGAGCACGCCCAGAATGATTCCGAAGCCTGAGGCAAAATAGGCATTGCCGAGCAGCGCCAGCACCGGATCAGATACCGGAATGGTCATCGATTCGGTCACGCCCATCAGCACCCCGCGGAACACCATCATCCCGCCGAGGGTAACGATGAAGGCCGGAATCATTTTATAAGCGACCAGCCAGCCCTGAACCAGACCCAGCACCGCACCTGCGGCCACGGTACCGAGAATGACCACGATCGCGGGCAGCTCCAGCCAATTGCTGAGAATCGCCGCCATCCCGCCCGTCAATCCGACAATAGAGCCGACGGACAGATCAATATGGCCCGCCACGATAACCAGCACCATGCCAATGGCGAGTATAGAGGTCACCGACATCTGCGTGAACAGATTGGACAGGTTCCGCGAGGTCAGGAAGGTCGGATTCAGCACGCCGAACAACACCCAGATCAGAATCAATGCGCCAATCATCGTGTAAGCACGCATATCCATTTTGCCGAACAGGGTACGCAAGCGCGATCCTCCGGCGGCCGGAACCGTTTCAGGTTCCTTAAGCTCTTTTTGCAGCTGCATCTCTATCTGCCTCCTGTGGCGGCCAGCATAATATTCTCCTGTGTTGCCTCGCGCCAGTCATATTCCCGTACCAGTTGTCCTTCGCACATCACCAGAATCCGGTCGCTCATCCCCAGCACCTCGGGAAGCTCGGAGGAGATCATAATAATAGCCACTCCTTGTTCGACCAGCTTGTTCATCAGGTTATAGATTTCGTACTTCGCCCCGACATCGATGCCCCGGGTGGGTTCGTCCATAATCAGAATCTTAGGGTCACTCATCAGCCATTTGCCGATAACCACCTTCTGCTGGTTCCCCCCGGAGAGTGTGCCGACCAGTGTCTCCAGCGAAGCTGTTTTCGTCTTCAGATCCTTCACATACTGCTCAGACCACTTGATCTCCTCATTCTCATTGATCACTCCGAGCCTTGAGACCTTGCCGAGTGTGGCCAGCGTCGTATTGCGCTTGACATCCATCCCCATCACCAGCCCCTGGCGCTTACGGTCTTCCGTGACCAGAGCAATCCCGGCCTTGATCGCTTCGGCAATCGAACGGATCTTGACCGCCTTGCCTTCGATCAGCACCGTGCCTTCGCTTCTTCCGCCATACGCGCCGAACAGGCTGCTGACCAGCTCTGTCCGTCCGGCCCCCATCAGCCCGGCAATGCCCAGAATCTCGCCTTGACGGAGCGTGAAGCCAATATCCCGGAGCACCTTCTGCTGACGCTTCTCCGGGTGCCAGACATTATAGTCTGCGACCTCAAGCACCTTGTCCCCCGGTGAATGCGGGACGCGCGGATAGCGCTCCGTCAGCTCACGGCCGACCATCAGCGATACCACCTGATCGTCGTTCGTCGCCTGGCGCTCCAGGGTAGCCACCGTCCGCCCGTCGCGCAGCACGGTAATCGAATCGGCCAGCGCGAACACCTCGGGCATTTTGTGGGAGATATAGACACAGGTAACCCCTTCGCGCCGCAGCTGGTTCAGAATGCCCATCAGGATGGACACCTCGCTCTCGGTCAGCGCCGCTGTCGGTTCATCCAGAATAAGAATCCGGGTATGCTTGGAGAGCGCCTTGGCGATCTCCACGAGCTGCTGCTGGCCGATGCCCAGATTGCCGATCTTCGTATCCGGCGACAGGTTCAGCCCGACCTTCTTCAGCCACAGCGAAGCCTGATGGTATAGCTCATTCCACTGGATCGCCCCGCGCTTCACCGGCTCTGCCCCCAGGAAAATATTCTCGCCGACCGTCATCTCCTTCACGAGCGCCAGCTCCTGATGGATAATCGCAATACCAGCCTTTTCGGCATCGGTAATTTGGTGGAATGACTTCTTCTCCCCGCCGATGCGGATTTCGCCTTCATATGTCCCCGCAGGATACAGTCCGCTAAGCACTTTCATCAGCGTGGATTTGCCTGCGCCGTTCTCCCCGCATAAGGCGTGAATCTCCCCTTGCTTCACCTTGAAGTTCACATGGTCCAGCGCCTTCACGCCGGGGAAGCTCTTGCTGATCTCTACCATTTCAAGTATATCCATGCCTGCCGTTCCTCCTTCCGTCCTTCAAGCAGCAAGCAGATGCGGATTTCGCCACTGGCGCCGCATCTGCTTGCCGTACAGGCTGCCCTTATTGTTTCGGCCACTGGTCCTTCGGAACGTTCTTGTACACATCCTCCAGCTTGTGGAAGCCGTCCTTGATCAGCACATCCAGGTTATCCTTGTTGACGGCAAGCGGATCAAGCAGCACCGATGGAACATCAATTTTACCGTTGTTAACAGTCTTTTCTGTCGAAATCGCTTCGCCCTTGGCAGCCGCCACCGCCATTTCCGCCGCCTTGGTGGCAATCGCGTTGATCGGCTTGTAGACCGTCATCAGCTGCGTGCCCTCGGCGATGCGCTGTACTGCGGCAAGGTCAGCATCCTGGCCGGATACCGGAATTTTGCCCGCCATGCCCTGCGCCGTAAGCGCCTGGATCGAACCGCCCGCTGTTCCGTCGTTCGCAGCTACCACGCCCTGTACATCGTTATTGTTCGCTGTCAGCGCATTCTCCATGTTCTTCAGCGCTTCTTCAGGCTTCCAATCCTTGGAGAACTGGTCGTAGACGATTTTGATATCGCCCTTCTCTTCCAGCGGCTTCAGAATATTCATCGCGCCTTCCTTGAACATGTGGGCATTGTTATCGGTATCTGCGCCGCCGATGTAGACGATATTGCCCTTGGGAGCCTTATCGATGACCGCCTGAGCCTGAAATTCTCCGACACGTACATTATCGAAGGAGATGTAATAATCCACCTCGG
This sequence comes from Paenibacillus sp. FSL H8-0332, assembly GCF_037963835.1. Classification (NCBI taxonomy): domain Bacteria; kingdom Bacillati; phylum Bacillota; class Bacilli; order Caryophanales; family Paenibacillaceae; genus Paenibacillus; species Paenibacillus sp. FSL H8-0332. The sequence goes on along the minus strand of NZ_CP150145.1, from coordinate 1,599,146 downwards.
AATTGTTAATCAGCCGGTCATAGGCAATGACCTTGATGCCTTCCTTATGCGCCTTATCCACGATGGGAGCCGTAGCCTCCGCATTATGGGCAATGACCACCAGCACATCTACTCCCTGGGAGATCAGTTGCTCCGCCTGGCTTAGCTGGGTAGCATCATCCCCATTTGCGGCCAGCACCTTCACTTCGCCGCCAAGCTCCTGCACTTTTGCTGTGAAAATATCCCGGTCCTTCTGCCAGCGCTCCTCCTTCAAGGTATCCATGGACATGCCGATGACAATTTTGTCGCCATCCTTGGCTGCGCCTGCTGACTCTTTCTTCTGATTGTCACCATTCGAGACCACACCGCAGCCTGCCATCGATGCAGCCAGCACCATCGCCGCCAGCCCGAGGGAAATTGCTCTTCCGTATTTTCTCACTATCTCTACGCCCCTTTTCGTTAGCCCTATATTTGATTGCGCTTACAAAAAAAGTGTAGCATGGAAAAACTGCCCCGGGAGCAACGATTCCCTGCACTTATTTGCCTTCCACCCGCATTCTTGGTCTTGCCTGCTGTAATGTAATTCTCCGCCCCGGCTTTCATAGGATAATCCGGGGCAACAGCACAAAAAAGTCCTTGCTCACTCAGCAAGGACCCGGTTTCTCCTGCTGCTGGCGGAATTCGCTTGGCGTCATCCCCGCAGCCTTCTTGAAGACCCGGCTGAAATAATTCGGGTCCTTATAGCCTACTTCATAGCAGATTTCCTTCAGGTTCAGCTGATCCTCAGAGATCAGGCGTTTCGCTTCATTAATCCGCAGACTTGTTACATAGTCAATGAAGGTCTCCCCCTCATGCTGCCGGAATAATTTGCTGAAATAATGCGGGCTCAGGTTTACATATTCAGCCGTCTGCTCCATGGAGATATCCTCTTTATACTTCTGGCTGATATAGAGGAGCGCCCGCTGATGCACATGGGACCGGTGATGCTCCTGCTCCTGCTCCAGACCATCGATCAGCCGCTCCAGCCAGGACTCCGCGCTTAACCGCAGAGAGCGCGGATCTTCCGCTGCGTTCAGCGAAGCCAGCAGCTCCGCACCGGCTGTGGAGTGAACGCCTCTGGCCAGGAACAGCAGCAGGCCGGTTACCTCCCCCCGCACGGCGGACAGCGGCTGCTCCCCTCCTTGCTCGAAGGAGTCATACAGGAGGCTGAAGCGCTGGGCGGCCTCCTGCTTGCTGGGCTGAAGCAGGGCGGTAAGCAGCTTCTTCTCTTCATCGAGAGAGACCGCCGTCTGCCCCGAGCTCTGGATCATATCATCATAATGATGCACACCGAATGAATGCTGATGATCCGCACATACACGGACAGCTTCGCGGTAAGAGCGGCTAAGCCCGTCCCAGCCTTCGCGGATCGAGCCGATGCCGATGCCAAGGGGCAGGCCGAAGCGCTCCCCGGCATAGGTGCGGAGCCGCTCCCCCCAGTCCAGCGAGCTGACACGCTGGGAATATCCGGTCCTACCCGGCGGCAAGGGAATGAACAGCGCCAGCTGATGCCCGGCCAGCGGTCCGGCGAGGCAGCCCAGTCCTGTTTTGGAAAACTGCTTAACCGCCTCATAGATCTCCCGCTTGGACTGCCGGAACGTCTCCCAGCCCGTCTCCCCGTGCCGGGGAAAGGACAGGACCATCGCGTAGCCCTTGCTGAAGTGCAGCTCCAGCAGCCCGGCCAGCTGCTCCGGCTCCAAATCCTGCACATGCTCGAGCATCAGCATCAGGGTCAGCTCATTCTCGGCCAGCGGCAGCAGATGGGCCAGCTTTTCCTGCAGCTCCAGCTGTTCATTCCTGCGCCGCCGCTCCTCCTCGATGACCGCCATCAGCTTCCTCAGCACCTCCGCAACCTCTTCCCGCCGGGCCGGCTTCAGCAGGTAGTCGCGCACACCCAGCAGCAGCCCCTCCTTGGCATACGCGAAGTAGTCATGGGCCGTAATCATCACAATCTGCGCCGCCGGAAGCTTCTCCCGAATCTGCCGCACCGCCTCCAGCCCTTGAATGCCAGGCATCTTAATATCCATGAAAATCATATCCGGCCGGTGCTCCTCTGCCAGTTGAATCGCCTTCCGCCCGTTCCCGGCATGCAGGAATTCGAACGTGTCCGGGATAAGATGCCGGATCATCAGCTCCAGCCCCTCCCGCTCCAGTGCTTCATCATCTGCGATCAGCAGCTTGTACATCGTTATCGCTTCCCCCTTCACTTCAGGTGAGTGTCTCTAGGCCGAGGTCCGGAAGGGCAGCCGGAACAGCACCGCCGTCCCCTGCCCTTCACTGCTGTTGATCTCGATGAGCTGCTGGCCGTCGAAGAATAAATGCAGTCTTTTAAAAACATTATGTGTCCCAAGCCCGGTAGACTGGCCCTTGCCGCTGAAATGCGGCGCCTCCTGCTGAATCGATCCCATCAGCCGGGCTACCGTCTCGCGGTTCATACCCGCTCCGTTATCGCTGATCACAATCTCCACCTGCCCGCTGCGGTAACGGATGGACAGCGTAAGTATAGCCCCCTCCTCCATCTGTTCCAGACCATGAACGAAGGCATTCTCGAAGATCGGCTGCAGCGTCAGACACGGCACCATCCCGTCCATCGCCTGCTCATCAATCTCCATCTCAAAAGCAATCCGGTCCCGGAAGCGGGCCCGCTGGATGTTGATATACTCGTTCACATGCTCGACCTCCTCGCGCAGCGGAACGGCCTGGTCCAGCTTTTGCAGATTATAGCGGAGCAGACGTGAGACGGACACGGTCAAATCGCTGGTTCTCGCCGCCCCTTCCAGATACGCAAGCTTGGCGATGGAATTCAGTGTGTTGAACAGGAAATGCGGATTGATCTGGCTCTGCAGCATTTTCAGCTCCAGCTCCTTGACCAGCCGGTCCTTCTCCGCACTCTTGATGTTCTCCTTCATCAGCTCCTGGATATTATCGATCATCCCGTTAAAAGCGCGGCACAGTATGCTGATCTCATCGTTATTGACGCTCTCCGGCGCCTTAGTATCCATCCGTCCCTTCGAGATTTGCTTGGCCGTTGCCACCAGGCGGCGGATCGGTCCGGTAATGCTGCTGGACAGCCAGACCGCCATACAGATGCTAAGCAGCGCCGCAGTGATCACCAGCAGACTGCCCATCCGGTTCAGCTTCGCTGTCGTAGACATAATCTCCGCATAGATCGGCTTATATTGGTCAAGCTCCAGATCGACCAGCTCCTGGGCCTCCTCGCGGATGAACCGCTGCGTCTGCTCCGCCTCGATATAGGCACCTGCGAGTGAATTCGCATCCTGTCCGTCAATCTCCGTGATCATCTGGCCTGCCTGCTCCACAAAAGTATCAATAAGGTGGCTGTAGTTCATCAGCGGAAGTCCGCTGCCCCCGATGGTCGCCATCCCGTCCAGCCTGCTACGCAGCTCCAGCACCGCGCCCAGATGCTTCTCCACCTCCGGGAAGCTGTCCGTATCCACCTGCATAATGAAGCGGTTCAAGGAGCGCATATTCTCGCCGACCTCATAGGATACCTCCTTATACAGCATGATCCGGTTCATCATCAGATGGTAGCTCTCCTGCACATTCTTCCCGCTCTGGAACAATACGAAGGAGACCGAGCTCATCAGCAGCACCAGCAGCGGAATGCAGATCAGCAGCTTCAGGCGGATACTCATAAGCTCTCTCCCTCCTGCACATTGATCTTATCCAGCACCTTCACACCGGTATAGTACCGGGGCTGTAACTCAGCACCATTAAAATAATCATAGAGCAGCCGGACCGCCATATTCCCCATCAAATAAGGCTGCTGTGCAACAGTCGCTGTGATCGCTCCCCGGCTGATGGCATCCAGCGTCTCCGCCTGATTATCGAAGCCGATAATGGTCAGCGGACCGCGTTTCAGGCTCCTCGATGCCTGCAGAACACCGAGCGCATCGGTTGAACTGGTGCCGACCATGACATCAATCTCCGGATGATACCGCAGCATATCTGCCGCCTGCTGGATTGCCTCCATATGCGAGATGTTGGAGCTGCGGACATCGACAATCTCCATGCCACTGTAGTCCTTTACGATATTTTTTAGGCCATCCAGACGCTGAAGCTGATTCTTGGCCAGCTCGCTGCCGATGATTACGCCTATTTTTCCTTTCCCGCCGGTCGTCTTCACTACCATGCGCCCCAGCGCCTCACCGGCAGCTACATTGTCGGTCCCCACATAGGCCAGTCTCCGGCTGGCCGGAGCATCCGTGTCAATCGTAATCACCGGAATTCCCCGGTTCACGGCCTTATCAATCACCGGCGTGAACTTCTCGTCGTTGAGTCCCTGCACGATAATCGCATCTGCTTGGGCGGCAATCGCTTTTTCCAGCAGGCTGATCTGCTCCTCCATGTTATTGCGCACCGGTCCCGTGAATTCGATCTCTATCCCGTATTTCGCTGCGGCCTCCGCGGCCCCCTTCTCGACCATCTCCCAGTACGGGTGGTACCGCTCCTGCTCGATCAGCACAATATGATATCCGGGCTTGTCCTGACTGGGCTGACCGCTTAATTCCTTGACGATATTGCCCATCCGGGCAGAATGATGCGCGAAGCCTATAAACAAATATGACAGCAGTATAAAAAGCACAACAACCCCTGCGCCGCTGACCCATTTCTTATCCATCCCGTTCACCTCAACCAACATCCTACCCCGGGTTGTAATCGGTTGCAATACTTATTATGTCAAAACCACTCCATGCAGGGGGACAGTTAGGCTATGTACTCCTCGTAGATACGTTCGAACTTATTTAGTTAGCTCACAGCCGGTGGATTCAGGGGCCCACTTGTGCTCCTCATTTGCTCATTTAACTAACTTCCGCTCGATTCAGGGGCACTTGTGCTCCTCAATGTGGCCTGTGCTCGCCGAATGTTGCACTTTTTGCTGGATTTCTAACGGATTGCAGCTTGAGAACGCCAAATGTTGCACTTTTTGCAGGAATGTTACCAGTGGAGCAGTTGTTGGTTGAGATATGTTGCATTCTAGGCAGGATTTCCCACAATTTGCTGCCTCTGAGGTACGAATGTTGTATTTAGTGCAGGATTTATCCACTACTTCACTCCAGCCAAGTTTAGAGCAGCAGCCCTCATCAGGAGGAATCCGTCCCCCGTCCCTGCACAGCAGAAAAAGCCGTTCTAAGCATTCCTGCTTATAACAGCTCTTCCTGTGATGCATCCGCCATTCAACTGTCCTGTTCGATCAGTTGAATCCATTCATTATATTCACTCTGCAGCTTGGCATATTCCGCCTGCAGGCTGTGATGCTCCTGGGACAGCTTCTCCAGCTCACCCTGCTGCAGCTCGAACTTGGCCTGAATCAGCCGCAGCTGGCCTTGGACCATCTCATAGCTCTCGCCGATCTCATCCAGCTGCTGCGCCGCCTCGGTGCGCGAGCGGCTGACTGCTTCCGCCTGGGCTTCAGCCTCCCCGGCCTCCTGCTGCCAGATCTCAATCTCCTCGCGCAGCTGCGCCTCCTGCTCGTTCCACTGCTGCTCGCGCTGCTGAAGCTCCTCATATTTCTGCTTCCAGGTAGCTTCATACTCCCTGGTCTCGCGGAGTGTTTCCTGCTGCTCCGCTGCCGTAGCGGCAGCTTCACGGCCTGCCTCATACAGCTCTTCCAGACGCCGCGCAGCTTCCTCACCTTCGGCTTCCAGCAGCTCGCAGCGTTCCTTCAGCTGTTCGCCGTCCTGTAGAATCTCGTCGTACTGGGCGATCAGCTCTTCATAACGGACGCGCAGCGCAGCCAGTTCCTTGCGGGCTGCCTCTGCCGCCTCCTGCTGAACGGCAAGCTCCTGCTCTGCTTCGGCACGCAGCCGCGCTTCCTGGTCAAGCTGCTGAACCATACCGTCTGCCTGTCCGCGAAGGGTCTCCACTTCGCGCTGTAATGCTGCTGACTTCTCCCCTTCTTCCAGAAGGTTCATCTCCAGCTCGCTGATATCCTCCATATGTTTGTTCGCGCGCTCCTGCCAGGAAGCTGCTTCCTGTGCCGTACGGTCGAATTCGACCTGCGTCCGGCTGAGCTGCTCTGCGGTCTCCCGCAGAGATTTACGCAGTGCTGCCGCTTCTTCCTGCGTCAGCTCATAACGCTGGCGCAGCCCTTCCAGCTCATCGTTCAGCAGATTGCCAAGCTCCGTGGCTGTGTGCAGCTCCTCAAGCGCCGTGCTGAGCTTGTCCGCCGTCTCTTGCAGCGCGCCGCGCAGCTCTGCTGCTTCACTCTCTACAGCCTCATAGCGCCGGCGTGCTTCCTCCAGCTCGGCGCTATGCTGCTGCGCCCCCTCTGCTGCGAGCCGCAGCTCCTCTCCGAGCTGCTCCTCCCGCTTCAGCACAGCCTCGTACTGTGCAAGCAGCGTCAGCCGCGCATCGCGTTCGCCCTTAAGCCCGGCCTCCGCCGCCCGCAGCCGGGACTGGAGCTGCCCGGTTCCGCCGCGCAGCTCACCAAGCTGCTTCTCCAGCTCCTGAAGCTGCTGCTTGTGCCGGTGCTCCTGCGTCCCTTGCGTCTGCCGCAGCTCCTTATTCTTGGCCAGCTCTTTCTCATGCGCTTCCCGTTCCCCGGTAAGCTCACTTGTGAGCGCAGCCTTGGTATCCGCCAGCTCCTTGCTTAACGTGGAGCGGATCTCCACAATCTCGCTGCCCATCGACTCCCGGGTCTCATGCAGCTCCTGCTCCAGGGCAGACAACGTCTCTGTCTTCTCGCGCATTAGCGTCTCGCGCAACTGCTCCAATTCCTGCAGGTGGGCAGACTTCATCTCTTCCAGCTGCTGCAGCCGCATGGCTTCTGCGGCTTGCAGCTCCTGCCGGGCCGCCTCACGGCTTGCGGCCTGCTCTGCTTCATGACCCTCGCGCAGCGCCTTAAGCTCGGCCTCGCGCGCCTTCAGCTCCTGCACCAGCTGCTCGCGGCCGGCGGCCGCAGCCTGCTTCTCTTCCTCCAGCAGCTGTGTATGCAGCTGCCGCTCCTGCTCCTGCTGCTCCAGATGCCGTGACCGTTCTTCTTCGGCGGCAGCAATCAGCCGCGCCGCCTCTTCCTTCGCGGCCGCTTCCAGCTTCTCATATTCTTCCTGCTGTTCACGCTGCGTTTCCTGAAGGCGTGACACCTCTACACGAAGCTCGGTACGTTCACCGGTCAGCATATTCAGTTCATTCTTGAAATCCTGAACCTGGATCGCCTGCTCTGCCATATGTACAGCTGTAAGCACCGCAATCCGCGGCGTATCCAGTCTGGAATGTGATTTCGATATTGCACGCATATGCTCATCGACATGACGGGCAACCTGTTTCATATATTCTGTGCTGCTTCCGACAAGCTTGTAGGAAGTTCCGTATATCTCCACGGCGACACGGGTCCGGTCCATAGCCACAGTTGTGCCCTCCTTTGTATGTGTGCGGATTCTAAGTTGGTTTCTTTGCTCTTGCTCCTATTGTAGCGTGATTTCCTGACCTTTGGCAAAAGCACGTGTCCATTGCATTTAATTGCATGTGCCTTCGCACCTCACAAGGGTACAGAAAAGCCGCAGCGAATCTCTGTTTCTAATTGGATTCGCTGCGGCTTTGCACAATTCCTGCTATTTTCTTAATTCTGCGCCAAAAGTTTGTTCAAGCGCAGAGACCACTTTGTCATGGACTTCCACAACTTCTTCATCGGTCAGTGTATGCTCGGTATGACGGTACAGCAGCGACAGGGCAACACTCTTCTTGCCTGCCTCCATCTTGCCTCCTGTGTAGACATCGAATACCTGCACATTCTGCAGCAGAGTGCCGCCATGCTCACGGATGGCCCCGATCAGATGCCCTGCCGGAACTGCATCATCCACTACCACCGCAATGTCCCGCTCCATGCCCGGGAAGCGGTGAAGCTCGCTGTACTGCAGCTGGGCGCGCGCCGCATCATAGAGAGGCTGCAGCAGGACTTCGGATACATACGTATCCTCCAGATCCATCTGGCGTTGCAGTTCGGGATGAAGCTGCCCCATCGTACCGATCTTCACGCGGCCCTCTGCCTGAAGCAGATAGATGGAAGCGGAGCGTCCCGGATGATAGCCTTCAGGCGCGTCCCCTTCATAGACTACGCGATCCGTAAGGCCCAGATGCGCAAATACCGTCTCCAGCGCACCCTTAAGGTCGAAGAAGTCCACCGGCTCGGCAGTCACGTTCCACTGCTTGGCTGCACGCGTACCGCTCAGCAGCAGCCCCAGCACCGGCAGCTCGCTCGGCTGGCGGGTAAGCACTTCCTCCTCCGTGAAGAACACATTGCCGATTTCGAACAACGCCAGATCGCCTTGGCGGCGGTTCGTGTTGTAGAGGGCGATATCCAGCAGCTGCGGCAGCAGGCTGGTACGCAGCACGCTGCGCTCCTCGCTCATTGGCATGGCCAGCTTCACTGACTGCTTGCCTTCCGCCAGCATAGGGAAGAGCTTGCTCTGCTCCGGCTGAATGAAGGAATAGCCCATAACCTCCTGATACCCGCCCAGCGAGAGCAGGCGGCGCAGTTCGCGGCGCAGGGACTGCTGTCTGGTAAGCGCGCCCGGTGTTGTTGTGCCTTCGATCAGGGTGGTCGGAATGTTATCGTAGCCGTATAAGCGGGCGATCTCTTCAATCAGATCCACATCCTGGGTAATGTCTCCGCGCCGTGTCGGTACCTCGACTTCAACGATTCCCTGGGCCGCATCACCACACTTGAAGTGCAGACGTCCGAACAGGGTTTTCACTTCCAGCAGTGACAGATCTGTGCCGAGATAGCGATTCAGCTTCTCCAGCGATAATGGCAGCACCTTCTCCTGACCAAAGACGCTGCCAGCCTGGACAACCCCTTCATGCACCATTCCTCCGGCATACCGGGCAATCAGTGCAGCCGCACGGTTAAGCGCAGGGATGACCGCGTTCGGATCCACTTCCTTCTCGAACCGCTGGGAAGCTTCCGAGCGCAGACCCAGCTGACGCGAGGTCTTGCGTACAGTTCCCCCGTCGAACTTGGCGGACTCCAGCACAATATTGACGGTGTCTGCGGTAACCTCTGTAGAGAGTCCGCCCATCACTCCGGCCAGGCCAATTGCGCCTGAACCATCGGCAATAACCAGCATCTGCGGCTCCAGCTTGCGATCTTGTCCGTCAAGGGTAACCAGTCCTTCCCCTTCACGGGCAAACCTTACACCGATGGTTCCGCCCTGGAGCTGCCCGCCGTCAAATGCATGCAGCGGCTGTCCGTATTCCAGCATCACATAGTTGGTGATGTCTACGATATTATTAATCGGACGTACCCCGGCCGCCATCAGGCGGTTCTGAATCCACAGCGGGGACGGCGCGGTCTTCACTCCGGCAATATAACGCACGGCATAATGGCTGCAGAATGCCTCGTCCTCAATTGTAACCGTGATGGAGTCCGCTGCCTTGCCGCCCGTTTCCACGAGCTCTGCCGCCGGATCAGCCAGCTTCAACTCGCGGCCCAGCACCGCGCTTACCTCATAAGCGGCACCGATCATGCTCAGGCAGTCGGAACGGTTCGGCGTCAGGTCGAAATCAAGGATTTCGTCATTCAGTCCAAGCACCTTAAGAATATCCTGGCCCACCTCTGTATGCTCAGGCAGCACGAGAATGCCTTCCTGCAGCTCTTTGGGCAGCAGCTTGTCGTTGAGGCCCAGCTCTTTGGCCGAGCAGATCATTCCCTGCGACAGCACACCGCGCAGCTTGGCTTTTTTGATCTCCAGGCCCGGTAGCTTGGCGCCTACCAGCGCGACCGGAACCTTCTGCCCAGCCGCGACATTCTTCGCTCCGCAGACGATCTGCAGATCCTCACCCTGCCCTGCATCGACGATACAGATATTCAGCTTATCGGCGTCCGGGTGCTTCTCTTTGGATTTCACGTAGCCGGTCACAATCCCGGAAATCCCTTTGTTGCGGCGTTCTACTCCGTCAATCTCGATGCCGGCGGTGGTGATTTTGTCCGCCAGCTCATCTGCGGTCACCCCTTCCAGCGATATATAATCGGCCAGCCAGGCGGTTGATACTTTCATAATCGCACACTTCCTTTTTGTTTCAGATGTATTGATCTCCATGGCGGCCTGCGCTTCGCGCACGGAAGCGGATATACAACAAGCCATAGTGCCAACTTCGTCCTAACCCAAATTCCTGTATTCCAGTGTTCCTCCAGAGAATATTTGGACTTCCGGCCGCTGTTGTGTTTGGATTTCCTGATTAGAACCGCTTCTCGCGGTAGAAATCCAAACACAAAGGCGGTCGCTTCCGCTCCTACAGTTCCAAAATTCCCCTCCGGTCCTTCTATTACAGTCATTCCTCTAGAACTGCCGTCGTCCCTCCGGCTTATCTGTATCCGGCCCGCGCCCCCGCGCACACCCGCCAAATCCCTAAATACCCTTGAACTGCTTCACAAAGCCCATATCATTCGTGTAGAAGTAGCGGATGTCGTCGATGCCGTACTTCAGCATCGCGATCCGTTCAGCGCCCATGCCGAACGCGAAGCCGCTGTAGATTTCCGGATCATATCCGCCCATCCGCAGCACATTCGGGTGCACCATACCGGCGCCGAGAATCTCCAGCCAGCCGCTCTGCTTGCAGAGACGGCAGCCTTCGCCGCCGCATTTGAAGCAGCTTACATCCACCTCAACGCTAGGCTCGGTGAACGGGAAGAAGCTTGGACGCAGGCGGATGCCTGCACTAGGCCCGAACATCTCCTTCATGAACTGCTGCAGGGTGCCCTTCAGGTCGCTCATGCGGATATTGCGGCCGATCACCAGGCCTTCAATCTGATGGAACTGGAAGGAGTGGGTCGCATCGTCATCGTCACGGCGGAATACTTTGCCCGGACAGATCACTTTGACCGGAGTCTCACCATTCATCGCCTGCATGGTACGGATCTGAACCGGCGAGGTCTGTGTGCGCATCAGAATGTCTTCCGTAATATAGAAGGAATCCTGCATATCGCGGGCCGGATGGTTCTTCGGAAGGTTAAGCGCCTCGAAGTTGTAATAATCCGTCTCTACTTCCGGTCCTTCCGCAACCTGGTAGCCCATGCCGATGAAAATATCCTCGATCTCCTGGATCACCCGGCTGAGCGGATGAATCCCGCCCTGCGGCATGCCGCGGCCTTGCAGGGTTACATCGACCTTCTCCGCATTCAGGCGATTCTGCGTCTCCTGCTGCTGGAACAGCTCCTGCTTGGCGCCGATCACCTCTTCAATGGCGCTGCGCACCAGATTGGCCACCTGGCCGATCACCGGACGCTCCTCCGCGCTTAGTCCGCCCATACCGCGCAGAACCTCTGTCAGCTCGCCTTTTTTGCCAAGGTATTTGACGCGCAGGTCATTCAGAATCTGCGGATCGGATACCGCCTGCAGCTTCGTCAGTGCCTCAGCCTTCAGTGCTTCCAATTTGTCTTTCATGGCTTGTACTGCCCCCTCAAATCTCGTATTGTTCAACAAAAAAAGGCCTTTTCTCCCGGTAAAGGGACGAAAAGACCGTGGTACCACCCTTGTTAGACGGCCGTACGCTTCCCTTAAGAGCAATATTCCCTCTTTCGGTGCGGCAAAGACCTGTCTCACTTTATACAGAAATAACGGTCTGCGGCCGGTCTCCCCTACTAGCACTCTTCAAGGAAGCCTTGAAGCACATTCAGGGAACTGCTCCGGAGTGAACTTCGGCAGCTCTGCTCTCTTAGAAACGCTCTCAATCTGCGGCGCTTCCTCCCTGTAAGCCAGGCACTGCGTACTCTTCTCCATCAATGCATTTTGCGGATGATTAACATAAACTTCGAGAAGATATGTCTATTCATTATATGCAAAAACTGCCCGTTTGACAAGCAGCGCAAAGTCCGCTTATTTTTTTATCTTCTTTTAAGCTTCCTTTAAGCTTCAGCGCGGTTTGACGGCTTTTTTTTCAGCGGACATTCAGTCAATGTTGATATTTTGCCTTATGAGATCATAGAAGGAGGGAATTACATGCTTACACGAAAAAAAGCATTTGTTCTGCTGCTGCTCAGCACATTTGCCGCAAGTCAGACCGCAGGAAGCCCGGGAACCACGGCCTATGCTGCTTCATCCGCTTCAACGGCTGCCCTAGCAGCAAGCACGGTCACGGAAGTCTCCACACTTAATGGTCTAAGTTCGCTCAAGCTCGGCACCGCGCTTCAGGTGAAGCTAAGCCATGTAGGGATTCAGAGCCAAACCGGCGGCAATATTCTCACCTACACGCTTACCTATACCAACAATGCCGGCAGCAGTGTCAATCTGGCGGACTATTTCTCCAAAATTGTAACTGCGGGCGGCAGCGTCATCAAGGGAATACCGGTCAGCGCAGACAGCACGGTCAAGAAAATCCCCGCAAAGCAGAGCACCAGCCTTACATACTACGCGAATATTGGAACAGCCGCCTCCGTCAAAGGGCTCAAAATCAACATCTACGGCTGGAATTTCAGCGCCGCTAATTATGAACAGCGCATAGGCACATTCACGGTTCCTTCCAATTATTCACTGTCCTCGCTTACAGGGGAGACCCGGAAGGTTGAACTCGGCGGCATTACAGCCGGCACCAAAGCCGAGTCCGTGCAAATCTACAAATATAACGGCAAAGTCTATGCCAAGGTCGGGCTTAGCCTAACCAATCTGGGTACCAAGGTGCTTACAGATCCGGGCTATACCTTGTACCTGAAATCCTCGGGCGGCTCTGTCTTCACACTTACACTGGATGACAGCAGCTCCGAGTTCAAGCTTCAGCCTCAGGAGAAAAAGACGCTCTATTATATGACCGAGATTCCCTCCTACATGAATGTCACCCGGATGACGCTGCAGATCGCCAAGCTGGATGAAGGACTCAAGCTGTACTTGCCTGTCTCTTCCTACGCACTTCCGGCTGCCGTAACCGCAGATTTCACCGTAGCGGCGGGTTATACCAAAAAGGTCTCCATCGACAGCAATTTGGTGGACATGCAGCTGCTGAAGGTAAGTGTGCATGCGGATAACGGCAATGGTGTCTGGAGCTATCAGCTCCGGGTGAAGAATACCGGCAGCACAGCGGTCACTTTGCCTGCTTATGAGCTTAACGTCAAGTCGGCGGAAGGCTATAGCTTCCCGGTGACGGCCACTGCCTTGAGCAGCCTGACCCTGAAGCCGCTGGAAGAAAAGCTGATTGAGCTGAGCGCCAGTGTTCCGCTGGAGCTGGCCCAGAATTCGCTGGAGCTGCGAATGATTGCTCCTGCAGCCAGCGCGGATAAGATAACGCTGCCTGTGGCCTATTTCCGCATCCCTTATACGCCAGAGAGCCAGATTCATCTCGCCGCCGAGACTAGCGTAACCAATACCTACGGTACCTTCGCTGTCTCTCTGGACTCCCTGCTGCGTCTGCCTTGGGGCAGCGAGGATCTGGTACAGGCCAGTCTGACGATACGCAATGCAACGTCCAAGACCATTACCTTACCTGCTTTTACCGGAATACTCCTGGTGGATCAGAAGGATCTCACTTCCTCTGCACAGACTTATACGGACAACAGCTCTTCGGTGCTTGCCCCTGGTGCCAGCACTCAGATAACGGTTCAAGGCCATATTCCATACACCCTGGATTTCAGACAAGTCAAGCTCATCCTCCAGGAGACCAAGGGTACAGAAGTGTCACAGTTCCTCTCTCTCAGCACAAGCGACAGTGCCATTAAGAGTGTAGCTCCGCTGGATGCAGGGGAAGCCTTCAAGATCACGGCCACCGGCAAAAAAGCCACCGTGAAGGAACGTTCCACCCTCCTGTATACAGGAACCGGCTCGAACCTGCTGTACAGCGAAGTGGAACTGAACAGCGACGAAGTCCGGCAGGCAGATCTGACCCGTCTGTACGGGCAGTTCAGGACTGCTGACGGGCAATATTTTGAAGCAACCGCCAACCAGTCTGAGCTGCCTACCAGCCCTGAGGGCAAAACACTGGTTACCTTCTGGGCAAAAGTCCCGGCCGCTCTGGACACCGCAGGTCTTCAGCTATATATCAGCCAGGCGATTGCGGACGGCAAGCTGACTGCCGCAGGAACGGCTGCGACGGGATATGTGAATACTGCAGCGCTGACACTGGCTCCGGCAGGGTTACGCCTTTGAACAATCTGGCTTCCGTTCCAATCTTCCCTTATACGCTGGCAGTTACCAGCTCTTCAGGGGAACTCACCAAAGGCGCAAGCAGCATTGCTGTGACGTTCAATTACAACCTCAATCAGGATACTGCCTATCAGACAGGCGCTTACCAGCATAAGCTCATCCTTCAGGTTATAGATCCTTATGGGCAGTCTCACGAGAAAGCACTGACGCTTGGCACCGACTTGACACTGGGAACAAACAGCTCTTATTCTACGACCCTTACCAGCGTCCTGTTCAAAAATCTCAGCTCCGGCACCTACGCCCTTAAATTCTACGATGAATTCCAGGGAATGCGGACGGAGCTCGCCAGTCAGGCCTATTCCCTTGAGGTTACCACCAAAGCAACCACCTCTTCCTCCGAAGGAGCTGCACAATGAACAAGAAGAAGATCATTATTATCGCTTCAACTGTAGTTATCGTTGCTATTGCCGGGATTGCGGGCTATAGGCTCTGGCCGGATCAGAACCGGCAGATCAATGCCGCTCCGCTGAATACGGCAGTTGCCAGTAAGGGAGATATCCTGGTGGGAGTCTCAGGTTCAGGTGCAGTATCGGCGATCAACAGCGAGAGCATCCGCACCAAAGAAGCCGGGAAGGTCGATACGGTCATGGTTAAGAAAGGCGATGTCGTTACAAAAGGCGCTGTGCTGATCACATTTGTCGCGGGCGATCTGGACGATAAGCTGAAGGAAGCCACAAAGTCGCTGGAGAATCTCAAGACAGAGCTGGAGAATAAACAGGAGAGCTACAAGACGCTGGCTATGAATAACGCGACAGAGGAAGAGCTGGAAGCGGCAAAAAAAGCCATTGATAAGGCCAATAGCGATATTGCGGACGGGCAGGAATCCATCGCTGCCATCCATGAAGATATGGCTCCGCCTGATCCGCTGACCGCTCCGATCGATGGAACGATTACTGCCGTGAATATTACGGACGGCGAACAGGCCCAGAATGGTGCAGAGCTGTTCACAATGACCGACTATGTTAACCTGAGCGTAACGGTGCAGGTAGACGAGCTGGATATCCCCCAAATCAAGCTGGATCAAGCCTCTACGATCACATTGGATGCGCTTGAGGACAAGGCGTTTACCGGCAAGGTCATAGATATCGCCAAAGAAGGTACCTCTTCTAACGGTGTCTCCCTGTTTAACGTCACTGTAGGATTAAATGACTCGGAGGGTGTGCTTATCGGCATGTCTGCGGAGGTGGCGATTACAATCGAAGAGAAGAAGGATATTCTGACCGTTCCCATCGAAGCTGTAACGAAGATAAACGGGAAATCCTTCGTCAATGTGCCAGGGACCCTGGATGAACAAGCTGACACAACGGACAGAGGTGCGGCTGATTCCAAGTCCTCTGCTGGCGCGGAGTTCCCCGGCAGAGCAGCCGGTTTCGCCTCAGGCATGAAACGAGTGGCCGTAGAGACCGGTATCCACAATGAGAGCAGCATCGAAATCGTCAGCGGCTTAAGTGAAGGGGATGAAGTGATCCTCCCGACCGTGATCTCCTCAGGCAGTGCTACCTCCCCGCAGCAAGGCGGCATGGGCGGTATGGGTGGCTTCGGCGGCGGAGGAATGACCGGCGGAGGTGCTGGCGGCGGGATGGGCGGCTTCGGCGGCGGAGGTAGCGGGGGTAGCGGCGGCGGCTTCAGCGGTGGAGGTGGCGGACGATGATCTCACCAGAGCCGCTGATCCGGGTTGAGAATATGCAGCATAGCTACACGATGGCCGGAGAATCGATGACGGTTCTGAGGAGCCTGAGCTTCAACATTAATCACGGTGAATTCGTTGCGATCATCGGCCCGTCAGGGTCAGGCAAGTCCACCCTGATGAACATGCTGGGCTGCCTGGATGTGGCTAATGAAGGCGATTATTTCCTGGACGGCCAGGAGATCCGCAGGCTGTCTGACAACAGGCTGGCCCAGATCCGCAACGAGAAGATCGGCTTTATATTTCAGAACTTCAATCTGCTGCCGAAATTATCAGCGGTAGAGAATGTGGAGCTGCCCTTGATCTACCGGGGAATGTCCCACAGGGAGCGCAGAGAAATTGCCCGCAGTGCCCTGGTCCGGGTAGGCCTGGAGAGCAGAATGAATCACCGTCCCTCCGAGCTGTCCGGAGGCCAGCAGCAGCGTGTGGCTATTGCCCGCGCCCTTGCTGGAACCCCTCCTATTCTTCTTGCCGATGAGCCGACCGGAGCGCTGGACTCCAAGACAGGCCAGGAAGTTCTGCAAATGATTAAGGAGCTCAACGAACAGGGGCATACCATTATTCTGATCACGCATGACTTGGAGATTGCCGAGCAGGCCAAACGGATTATCCGGATTCAAGACGGGGATCTTGTAGAGGATCGGAAGGTGGCACATTCATGATGCTGTACCAGAGTATGAAAATGGCCTTCAAAAGTATCCTGAGCAGTAAAATAAGAGCCTTTCTTACCATGCTGGGCATTATTATCGGGGTCTCCTCCGTCATTGCACTTGTCGCTGTGGGTCAGGGCACCACCTCGCAGATTACAGAGTCCCTAAGCTCCCTGGGAACCAACCAGCTGACCGTCAACATTATGGGCCGCGGAGCCACTACTTCGCTAACTTACGAAGAAGCCTTGGCCCTCGGTGAGATTGAAGGGGTGGACAATGTATCCCCGGTCATCAACGGAAACGTTACCGCCAAGTACGGTACCGAGAACGTTTCCGTATCTGTAGAAGGTATTACACCTGCCTACGAAGAGGTTCAGGATTTCCATGTACAATCCGGAAGATTTCTGCTTGAGATGGATACAGAATACCGGCAGAAGGTTGCTTTAATCGGATCAGATACAGCGGAGGATCTATTCGGTACAGATAATCCTGTAGGCCAAAAGGTACAGATCAACGGAAGCAGCTTCAAGATCGTCGGGCTGCTGGAGAGTAAAGGCTCCACCAGCGTCGGCTCAAGCGACGAGAAGCTGCTGATCCCCATCTCTACAGCCGAACGGTTCCTGCAGAGCAAGGGAGTCCGCTCCATTACCCTCACAACCACTTCCAATGACAATGTGGATGATGTCAAAACCAAGCTGGAGGCCAGCCTTACTGCCAAATTCAGTGCAGCCGAGAATGCCTACTCTGTCTTTGATTCCCGGGAGATGCTGGAAACGGTAAATGAGACCAGCGCTACTCTGTCCATGGCACTTGGCGGTATCGCCGGTATCTCGTTATTTGTAGGCGGGATAGGGATTATGAACATTATGATTGTCTCAGTCAATGAGCGAACCAGAGAGATAGGCATCCGCAAGGCCATCGGGGCCAAAAAAAAGAATATTATGATGCAGTTCATGATCGAATCCGTGGTCTTAAGCGGAACCGGAGGCCTGATCGGAGTCGCACTGGGACTTGGCGCCAGCTGGGCTGTCGGTAATTATACCGCCTTGAATGTGGCGCCCTCCTGGAATATGGTGCTGATCTCCTTTTCATTCTCCTTGATCATCGGTGTCCTCTTCGGAATGATTCCTGCAAGCAAGGCTGCAAGAATGCGCCCTATTTATGCACTGCGCAACGAATAGCATCATCCTATTGCAGATTACACTCTGCTGTTCAATCCGCCAGTCTCAGATCTATGGGACTGACGGATTTTTCTATTATATTTTTAATGCACAATTGATACCAAAGGGGTATCGTTTGCAGTAAAAGTGGGTAATAGGACTCAAAGGTCAGAATACCTTTTACATAGAAGTAAGATATACATAATAGTTCTTTGTTTCGGCTGTAACTGATATGTCTCCACTCTTCCCTTCCGGCTCCAGGGTCCGCTTCACGGCCTGTACAACCGGCAGCGGAAGCTGACGGGGCTTATTATTTTTTCAGCAATTGCTCTGCTTAAGGGATGTCCTATATACTGGTGAAAAGAAACCGCGACCTAACCGGAAACTATTCTTTCCATTGCCTCCTTCTTCCCCTGCTTGCTAGGACTCGCTAACGTATACTCTCTTACATGCCTGCATGAAGCCATATTCCGCATAAGGATTCGTTTCGCATGCACCAAAGCTACACCAATGAGATTTGCAAAAGTTCTGTGCGGGGAGAGGATGACAGTGGCAGTTTTTTCGGAAAACACAAGTACACGCAGATTGATTATACTATTCACCTCCATCTCCGTTCTCCTGGTTGGCATCAGTGTGGCCTCTCTACTGATTCTGAATCATACGATGAACAAATTATCCGACTCTCTATACAGTGACGTCTATCAGAATTCCGAGCTTATTCTGAACGCTGACCGGGACCTGTATCAGGCGGCCCTTGCGCTTCAGACCACAGTCGGGGGAGCGTTGACCAGTGCGCAGCGCAGTACGCTGTCGCAAGAATTCGAGGACAATAATGCCCAGGCGCTGCAGCGGGTCAGTACCGCACGTTATAACCTGAATTCCGTGAAGAGCCCGTTCAATGGAATGAAGCAGAGCGAGCTGCTGCTGGACGAGCTGAGGAACGAGCTGGATCACTTCGGGACTACGCTTACCACATGGAGGGATAGCGGCCGGGAGCTGATCTCGCAGCGCGTCCAGAGCGACTGGAACCCCGCATTCTACTCAGCCCTCACCATACATACAGAGCTAAATGAGGTACGGGAGGTCCTGAATCAGGCAGAGGATCGGATTGACAGCTATGCCAACCAGGTGATGACGGAGTTCAATAATCTCAAAAGCTCCCTGTTCGCCGTCTACTCCGTATTCCTGTTCCTGCTTGTACTGGTCATCTTCTATCTCAGCCGCAGACTGATCTCGCTGCAGAATGAAATGCAGGATGAGAAGTCGCTCTATCAGCTGATCGGTGAGACGATGTCTGATTTTATCGTGCTGACAGACCCGAACGGTCTCATTCTGTATGCGTCCCCTTCCCATGCAACTGCGCTTGGTTATGTGCCGAGCAAAGGGGCGCCGCTCTCCAACTATATCCGTGAAGCCGAGATCTCCTGGGCCAAGCTCAAGAGTGTGGTGCAGTCTTCACCGAGAATATCCGAGCTGCGCATGCGTTCGGCCGAAGGGCACTGGGTGTGGCTGGAGACCAAGGTTACCCCTATTGCGGGCAGCCGCAATTTCCCGGCGCAGTTCATGCTCGTATCACGTGAGATTACCCAGCGCAAGCAATATGAGGAGCGGCTGCACAAGCTGGCCTTCTATGATCATCTGACGGCGATTCCCAACCGTGCCCATTTCAAAATGTACATGGAGAACCTGATCAACCAGCCCGAGGAGCGCCGGCAGGAGATCGCCGTGGCGCTGCTGGACTGCGACCGGTTCAAGCAGCTCAATGATACACTCGGCCATCTGGCCGGTGATGAATTCCTGCAGCTGCTCTCCCGGGAGCTGCAGCAGACCGTGAAGGGCTCCGGCCAGGCCTTCCGGATCGGCGGGGATGAATTCGCCGTAGTGCTGCACCGGTTCAGCAGCCCGCAAATGCTGGACGAGCTGCTGAACCGTCTGCTCCAGCTGTTCAGCAAATCCTGGTCCGTTAACCAGGGCTCCAGCTTCCACACCTCTGCCAGCATAGGCGTGGCGCTGTACCCGCAGCACGGCAGCAGCATCAACGAGCTGCTCCGTGCCGCCGATCTTGCGATGTACCGCTCCAAGAACCATGGCGGCAATGAGGCTAACCTGTACAGCGAGCATGTGGATAAGAAATACAGTGATCAGCGGAACTAGCACCAGCGGATGCCGACTCCCTATCTATAACTCCTAGCCAAAAAGAGCTGATTAGCCCCCTCCCCCAGGAGATGGAACTAATCAGCTCTTCTTATGTTCTAGCTGGTCTGCTGCAATGGATCAGCCAGTTCGGTGCTATGCTCCGGACTACGCTCCCGAACGGTCACCTTAATGACCTGCTCCCCGCTGCCCGAGCAGTCGATGAAGCGGTCAGCGGTGCCGTCCTTCTCCTCCCAGTCGTTCAGCCGGAGGATGTAGCCTATCGTGGAGGTCCCGGGCAGCACTTCAATCCGTGCTACGGCATGGCCGTCCTCCATATGCTGGAAGTCCCGTTGTCCATCCTGAATGCCTGTACCCCACACCCAGAGATTCCAGCCCCGGTAGTCGCCGTCCGGCCGGTCATAATGAACTTCCACAATCTTCGACCTCGGCTCAGGCTCCCCGTATTTATCATAGAGAACCATCACCGACAGTCCGGCGACCTCTACACTGCCGCTCTCCGTCTGCCGGAAGGCTTCCGGTCCGGCATGGGCATGATCGACTACGATGTTCCAGCAGCCGGAGGTCTCCGGGAGGCACTGGGTAACCGGCTCCATGTTGGCATTATAGATCACCACGATATTATTCCATGTATCTCCACCGGCGTTATCCTTCAGTCTATAGGCAACGACTCCGCCGTCACAGCGCAGGAACTCAAGACTGCGCTCAATCTCCTGGCGCCCGTGCAGGCGGAAGGCCGGATGTGTCCGGCGCAGCTCAATCAGCCCTTTGTAATATTGAAATACTGCAATGAATTTGCTTTTGTTCTCCCAGCGGATCGCATTGATACAGTCCGGACTGCGGTAGCTGTTATGATCTCCGTATTTGCTGCGCAGCAGCTCATCCCCGGCATGGAGGAACGGAATTCCCTGCGAGGTCAGAATGATTCCGTTAGCCAGCAACGAACGGCGTACCGTCTCATTGTCCAGCACATTCTCGGGATCTACTCCCACATACGGATTCGACTGCTCTACTGCGGCCTTAAGATCCCCGCCGCCCCGCAGCTTGCCGCCCTCAAGATCCGGCAGTCCGGCTTCCCCGCGAAGTCCCCGGGTCGCCAGAATTTTGTCCCACAGGTTGAGATTATCATGTGCGGTTACATAGTTCACGGTCTCTGCAGGCGCATCGGTGAATTCATGAATCGCCCCGCTTACCCCGGACGCTATCGCGCCTTCCTTGCCGTATTCTCCGGTTACGAAGCCCTTACCCCAGCCGTCGCTGTCTCCCTTGATGGCTGCGCGGAAGTTGTCATTGAAGACGGCATAGCCTTTGCCGCGCTGTACGCCCTTCAGCGTCTTGGAGGCAAGCGGGGAGTCGCCGCCGGTCCAGGGCTCACCATAGAGCAGCAGCCCCGGATTAATCTCCAGCCGCAGCTCCTCGGTAATCTCGCGCATGGTCACGCTGTCCATCAGCCCCATCAGATCGAAGCGGAACCCGTCAATATGGTACTCCTTAGCCCAGTAGGACAGGGAATCCTTGATATACTTGCGGACCATCGGCCGTTCTGTAGCCAGCTCATTGCCGACGCCCGAGCCGTTAGAGAGCCGGCCGCTCTGATCATGACGGTAGAAATAGTCCGGTACCAGCGGCTGGAAGGGTCCCTTCTGGAAGCCATAGGTATGATTGTAGACCACATCCATAATCACCGAGATACCGCGGCTGTGCAGCGCCTGGACCATCTCCTTGAATTCCCGGATACGGGTAAGCGGGTTAGCTGGGTCTGTGCTGTAGGAGCCTTCCGGCACATTATAGTGCTGGGGATCGTAGCCCCAGTTATAGTCCGTGAAGATCGAAGACGCCGGTTCTTCCCCTGCCTTGCCCAGCTCATCCACTGTCTGATAGTCGAAGACCGGCATCAGATGAACATGTGTGATGCCCAGCTCAGCCAGATGATCAACGCCCAGCAAGTGACCCGCTTCATCCCGCAGGCCGGTCTCGGTGAAGGCCTTGAATTTCCCCTTATACGTCAGACCGGAGCTAGGGTCTGACGAGAAATCGCGGACATGCAGCTCATAAATTATAGCATCTGCCGGATGCGGCAGCACCGGAGAAGCATCGTTCTCCCAGCCGTCCGGGTCTGTCTCAGACAAATCCACGATGGCCGTCCGCACTCCATTCGCCGATACAGCTGCTGCATAAGGATCTGCCGCTTCATTAATCGACCCGTCCGCAAATACGGCGCGGTACATATAATATTTCCCCTTGAGGTTACCGGGAACCTGGATCGTCCACACCCCGCCCTCAGAGCGCTCCATGCCGAGAATTTTGCCGCTGTCCTTATAATCTAGGGTCTGCGGGGGCATCCCGTTTCCGCCTGTTGCATATAATACGAGCGCTACTGTAAAGGCTGTAGGCGCCCAAACTTTGAATACACAATATTCCGCTGTGTAGGTTAAGCCGAGGTCCTTGCCTTGATAGGTATCGATTTCTTGTTCTGCTTGTATAGAATTGCTGCTCATTGCTATTCACCATCCCTACGCTCATCCGTAATACTCCCGGAGAACTATCATTCTATTACTATCAAGCTATGTCCACATTCACCATAACTAATACTTAGTACTTGCACAGCTCTGCAAGCGGGTTACGCGGAATTGCTACATAGGGTTCATTATATAATATGTAACACTATGTTCACAGGTCTGGGTTACGAGTAGAATTGTGTCCCCGGATATATCCTATATCGGCATGGATACCCGGGAATTCAAGCTATTTAAGTTATAGCCGCTAGTTAATCGGAAGTATACTTGTCTCACCGCCCGATTACAATTGTAAAATGTTCCAGAATCATACGGACCCCTTCCGCAGCAGCCTCCCATATAACGCGATGACAGGAAGCAACAGGAAGCCTGCGGACAGCAGCGAGACCCTGATGGAGATCCTGCTGCCGATATAGCCCACAGCCGGACCGCCTGCGCTCTGGCCCAGAGCATCGGATTGACTGAGCATGGACAATAGGGTTGCCCGGTTCTGAGCAGGCAGCTTCGTGTTCAGCCAGGTGGTATAGATCGGCTCGCTGACCGAAGCGACCACCCCTAGGAGCAGCACCGCCCCGATAGCCAAGTAGAAATCAGGTGCAAGCGCCACCAGTATAATGCAGCCTGCACGGATGGATGTCAGGAGGAACAAGGCGGCCGTTACCTGACGTTCCTTTTGCAAATCAATAATATTCCCGGCCATATAGACAGCCAGCATACCCAGCAGAGTAGTCGCCGCACTGATCAGCCCGAAGCCGGCCGCCATCGAGACTCCAATCTCCGGAAACCCGATTTCATTCATAAGAAAGACTTGCCACAAACGGTCATATCCCTCAGACGCAGCGCCGCTAAATAAAGTTACAACGGTCAGCAGCAGGAGCAGCGGATGATGCCTCAGGATAGAGGCGCCGCTGACCCAGGTCTGGCCCAGTTCACGGATAGCGGAGGAATGCGGCGCACGTTCCCGCCGTATGAATCCCGTCTCCTTCATATAGCGGATCAATATCAGCCCCAGGACGAAATAGATGACTCCACCCGCCAGAAAAGGGAGATTAGACGCAACCTGGGATAATCCTACGCTGAGCGCAATGCCTAATAGAGAGGCGCTTAAAGAGAAGATTTTGGAGCGCATGAAGATTCTTCCGGCCTGCTCCTCCTCAAGCTCATCCACGATCCATGCGGTATCCGCCCCGCTCAGGAACGTCCAGCCGATCCCGTACAGCATCTGGGAGATCAGCAGCCAGCCGAAGGCAGGCAACAGGGAAGCCGGGTGCAAGATCCAGACAATACTCCCTTCGAGGACAAAGGCACTCCCCAGAACGAACATGGCAATTATGACGGATAGTCTGCGGCTATAGGTATCGGCAACCACTCCGGTGATTCCCTCGAACACAAGCACCGTTATCTCCAGCACCGTTCCAATCAGCACAAGCTGAAGCGGATTCAGTCCCAGCTCGATTACATAATAAATACTGTAGGTTGTGAATATCGTACTGGCCGCAAGCGACGTCATAAACACGAGGAATAAATAAATCTGTGAAGCACTGAATCTCTGCACAATGGTTCCACCCTCCGAAAGTAATGTACTCATTATATAAAATACGGCCCGGGCGGGCGGTTCCAGATTTGCTGAAATTCGAATCACTCCACAAAAAAAAGCCCCCTGTAAAGGAGGCCGTAAAGTAGTTGGAGTTATAACCAATGCTTGAGTAAAGAATTAATTCACGCGGGATTGCACCAGTGCGGCAACTTCCTCGGCCGTGCCGAGTTGCAGGGCCTGGGCAGCCATTTCCTTCATGTCGGCCGCGGACAGCTTGGAGATCTGGCTGCGTGCTGGCAGGATGGAGGTAGCGCTCATGCTGAATTCATCAAGGCCAAGACCCAGCAGCAGAGGAATAGCTGTAGAGTCACCGGCCATTTCACCGCACATGCCGGTCCATTTGCCTTCGGCGTGTGCAGCGTCGATAACGATTTTGACCAGACGCAGAATCGCCGGGTTGTATGGCTGATACAGGTAGGCTACCCGTTCATTCATACGGTCCGCAGCCATTGTATATTGAATAAGGTCGTTGGTGCCGATACTGAAGAAATCCACTTCTTTGGCGAACTGGTCCGCCAGTACAGCAGTCGAAGGAATCTCAACCATGATACCGAGCTGAATGTTGTCCGATACTTCCTTGCCTTCTTCACGCAGCTTGACTTTCTCTTCCAGCAGCAGATCACGGGCTGCACGGAATTCGCCAAGGGTGGCGATCATCGGGAACATAATCCGCAGGTCACCGTGTGCGCTTGCTCTGAGCAAGGCACGAAGCTGGGTGCGGAAGATATCCTGACGGTCCAGACAGAGACGGATCGCCCGGAAGCCCAGGAACGGATTCATTTCCTTCGGCAGATCCAGATAAGGCAATTCCTTGTCCCCGCCGATATCCAGCGTACGCACCACTACCGGCTTGCCTTGCATGTTCTCAAGCACAGTGCGGTAGGCGTTGTACTGAATCTCTTCAGAAGGCAGCTTGTCGCGGCCCATGTACAGGAACTCTGTACGGTACAAGCCTACGCCTTCGCCGCCGTTCTCAATCACACCAGTGACATCATTCGGAGTACCGATATTGGCAGCCAGCTCTACATGCTTGCCGTCAGCGGATACGGTAGGCTCATCACGGAGCTTCTTCCACTCAGCAATCTGCAGATCATAGGCTGCCTGCTTCGCAGTGTACTCAGCAACTTCGGCTTCCGAAGGGTTGATCAGCACATCGCCATTTAGACCATCAACGATGATCAGATCGCCGGATTTGACCAGGGACAAGACATTCTTGGTCCCTACAACTGCCGGAATCTCCAAGGAACGGGCCATAATGGCCGAGTGGGAAGTCCGGCCGCCGATGTTGGTCGTGAAGCCTTTGACGAAATTGCGGTTAAGCTGTGCAGTATCCGAAGGGGTCAGATCCATCGCAATGACGATAACCTCTTCACTGATTTCTGCCGGGCTCACATAATGAATGCCAAGCAGGTGGTTCAGCACGCGTTTGGTTACGTCACGCATATCAGCTGCACGTTCCTGCAGGTAGGCGCTCTTCATGTTTTGGAACATTTCCACAAATTGATTAGCTACTTCATTCAGTGCGTAGTCCGCATTTACCGATTCGTCACGGATTTTGTCCATTACAGGGGTAATGAGCTCAGGATCATCAAGAATCAGCAGATGGGATTCGAAAATCTCCGCCTTCTTCTCGCCAAGCTCAGCCAATGTACGCTCTTTGATGGTCTGAAGTTCGCCTCTGGATTTGTCCAGGGCATCCTTCAGCTTCGCAAGCTCAGCGTCCACATCAGTGACCGCTGTTTTGGTAATGGTATAGTCCGGATGTTCCAGGATAAAGGCACGGGCTACTGCAATACCTGCGGAAGCCGCGATTCCTGAAATCTTATTCATGGACTTCTCCCAGCCCTTCTTTAACCATAACCTCCTGCAGCGCGCTCAGTGCTTCCGCTTCTTCACTGCCTTCAGTAATAAGGGTCAGGGTATCTCCTGCTTCAAGGCCCAGGGACAGAACGCCCAGGATAGATTTAAGAGTAACTTTTTTGCCTTTAGCTTCTGCAAAAGCCTCGGTGCTTTTGAATTTTGTAGCTGTATTTACCAGCGCTGTCGCCGGGCGTGCGTGAATTCCGTCTTCGTCAATAATTCTGAAAGTTGTTTGCATAATATAATCCAACTCGCTTTCTGTTAATTTTGGGATGGTGAATTATAGTGAAGGCTTGCGCTCCCCTTCATTATAATAGAAGCGCTTCGCCATTGCACATTTTACTGAATGGTGATGATATCCTTGTCGCCGATGACGACTCTGCCCGGCTTCTTCAAGGTAACAGAGGAGCCTTCCGGCAGGTTGGAGAAGATGACCGGAGAAATGACAGAAGGTGCATTCGCCTTCACATACTCCATATCCACTTCCATAATCGGCTGTCCGGCAGCTACCAGATCGCCTTCCTCCACCAGAATCGTGAAGCCTTGGCCCTTAAGCTTAACTGTGTTGACCCCGATATGCACAAGGACTTCCTTGCCGCCGTCCGACATGATGCCAATGGCGTGCTTACTCGGGAACACGTTGAATACCTTGCCGTATACCGGTGAAGCAATCTTGCCGTCTTCCGACAGGAAGGCGAAGCCGTCACCGGTCATTTTCTGTGAGAAGACCGCATCGGGAACCTCTGTAATATCCATCAGCTGGCCGTTTACCGGGGATACGATATCCTCAGGTATAATAGCCTGGCCCTGCTCGCCGGCCTGCTGTTCCAGCTCCGGCTTCGGAGCTGCAGGGGCTGCGGCCGGTGTTCTGCCGTTCATCACATCCTGAATCTGGGACTTGATCGTGTCCGAACGTGTGCCGAAGATCGCTTGTACGTTGTTACCCACTTCAAGAACACCAGAAGCACCCAGTTTCTTCAGACGGTTCTTATCTACGCCCGCTTTGTCCTTGACTTCGACACGCAGACGCGTAATGCAAGCATCCAGATGGGTGATGTTCTCTTTGCCGCCCAGGGCAGACAGAATGTTGCGCGGCAGATCGTCGCCCGTCTTGGATACACTCTCTGTGCTCATGTCTTCCTCATCGTCCGAGGCATCTTCACGGCCCGGAGTCTTCAGGTTGAACTTGCGGATGACGAAGCGGAACCCGAAGTAATAAATCACGGCCAGTACCAGACCTACCGGGATAACCAGCCACCAGGCGGTACGGTTCGGAATGACGCCGAACAGCACATAGTCGATGAAGCCGCCGGAGAAGGTCATCCCGATTTTGACATCAAGGATGTGCATGGTCATGAAGGACAGACCGGCAAACACGGCATGGACTGCGAACAGCAGCGGAGCTACGAACAGGAATGAGAACTCCAGTGGCTCCGTAATCCCTGTAAGGAACGAAGTCAGCGCAGCCGAGATCATCAAGCTGCCGACAATCCGTCTGTTCTCAGGCTTGGACTCGTGGTAGATCGCAAGAGCCGCTGCCGGAAGACCGAACATCATGAACGGATATTTACCGGTTGTAAATGTGCCCGCTGTGAACTCCGCACCGTCACGAAGCTGCTGCATGAAGATCCGCTGGTCCCCCCGGACCAGATCGCCCGCCTTGTCAATATAACTTCCGAATTCATACCAGAATGGTGAATAGAAGATATGGTGCAGGCCGAACGGAATCAGGGAGCGCTCGATCACCCCGAAGATAAAGGCCGACAGCGTCAGGTTGGTATTAATCATACTCTGAGACACATAGTTCAGACCGTGCTGAATCGGCGGCCACACAATCGTGAGCGCAAGACCGAGGATCAGGGAGGTCACCGCCGTCATAATCGGTACGAAACGTTTACCCGCGAAGAAACCCAGATAAGACGGCAATTCTATGCGGAAGAACCTTTTGTACATGGATGCGGCTAGTATCCCGACCAGGATACCACCGAACACCCCAGTCTGCAATGTGGGAATCCCCAGCACGCTGGAATAAGAGAAATCCTTCCAGGTCAGCACGTAAGCATTGACACCCACTACCGTACCCATGGTTACGTTCATCACCAGGAAGCCGATAATCGCCGCAAGCCCGGCTACGCCTTCTCCTCCGGCTAGCCCGATGGCTACGCCGACTGCAAAGAGCAGGGAGAGGTTATCAAATACGATTTGCCCGGAGTTCATAAGTACGGTGGCTATCGCCTGAACAGTATGATTCTCCAGTGCAGGCACATATTGCAGGAAGTCCGGGTTAACCAGCATGTTCCCGATTCCTAGCAGCAGGCCCGCCGCAGGCAGAATGGCAACTGGCAGCATAAGCGCCTTACCGACTCTCTGCAGAACGCCAAATAATTTTTTGAACATTCATGTCACTTCCTAATCCTTAATTTCTGTCAACAGAAGCCAAAAAAGGCATGAGCAATACAGTACGCAGATTGCCCGGCTAACGCTAACGTTAGGGTACCCCGAGAGGGGGCTGGACAACCATAATACTGTAAATCACTCATGCCTGATCGTATCAGTTACACGTTTGTATTCTGCTTCTGTTTCATAACAGGGATCATTGTAGCACCATTAATTTGAAGTTGCAAGCCCCAAAATCGCCTAAAGCCGGTCTACTCCTCCATCCCTGTCTCATCTTCCTTCTTCTGGGCAATTCGCTGCAGATGAATTGTTAGATAGCTAACCTCGGCCGGATATACCGGAATGCGCACACGCTGCTCGATCACCTTCGTCAGCTTCCAGGCAAGCATGTACATCTCAGGGTACTCCCGCTTCATTAGTCCATCCAGGGACGAGGTCTCGCGCACAGTCTCTCCCCGGCGCAGACGTTCCAGAACGAACCGCAAATGGGTCACCAGCCTTGAGTAATCCAGCGAATCCCGCGGAATACGATATTCCAGATTATCTTCGACCAGCCCCACCAGATCGCCGATAAGCTCGGAATGCTGCTTCACCTCGGAGATATGGCGGTTGCTAAGCGCACTGACAATATGCAGAGCCACAAAACCAATCTCATCCGGCGGCAGCGCAACTTCCATCGCCTCATTGATCCGCTCCACCGCATATTCCGCCAGACTATATTCCTCCGGATAAATCTCCCGGGTCTCATACAGAAACGGATTATGAATAGCCATATGCTGCTCGCTTCTGCGGATCGCAAAGGAGATATGGTCGGTAAGGGCAATATGGATATGCTCATTCAGCGTCTGGCGGCTGCTCTGCATAATATGCAGTACAATCTCCTGGACCACCTCAATCAGCTTCTCATCTACCTGCGGTACGAGCTGCTTGTATTGCTCCTGCTCCTCCTGGCTGCGCAGGATGAACATCTTCTCTACGGAGGACAGATTGATCCGGTCCCGCGTTTTACGGTTGAAGCCGATCCCCTTGCCGATGACCACAACCTCAGCATACTGGGGATGCTCGGCAATGATCACGTTATTATTAAGCACCTTGGCCACGGTAATGCTGCTCACTTGCGACACCTCTTTTACTTCTGAATCCCGATCAATTCCGGCAGCACTATCATAACATCAAGAATCTCAAATTAGAAGTGTGTCACACACGGCCCGCAGGCTCATTTCATTTCACCCGAAACGTCCGGCCTGAGAACCTGTATACCATGATCAGAGCAGCCAGCATATACACCACAGCAGAGAGCACTACGATCATGGCAAACATTCCAAGCTCACTCTTGAACTGCATGGCGATGAATCCTACCCCCAGCACCACACTGTTCACAATCGTAAAGAACGGATTCTTCACATTCAGCTCTGTGCTATAGGGCTGGAAGATGTAGTACATGAACAGATGATGCACCGAGAAGAACAGGGACAGCGCCACAATCGTCACGCAAAAGAGTGCAGCATCCCCCGCGCCCCAGGTCTCCGCTGACAGCAGCAGCAGCAAGTTCACCGCCAGGCAGATCGCGGCAGCCGGGATCAGATTGAGCACGCTGATACGCAGCAGCCGGATGCGGAAGTTGCTCAGAATCGCCGATTGTTCACGGTAGAACCCATAGCGCAGCAGGCTGAGATCACAGTTATAGAACATCGCCTTGCAGAGGCGTTCGCCAATGGACGTATAGTTCATAATGATCAGGAAGGTCGGCAACGCGGTAATCAGATAGTGAGTCAGCTTGGTAAAAGCAGCTTGTGACAACAGCATCGTCAGCAAAGCAGCTGCAAAGAGCGAGCCAATAATGACCAGCCTGCGCTCTATCGGACTGGTTATGAGCCGCCGGTGGCGTGAGAAGAAGATAGCATTCAGGTATGCGTACCCGCTTTTCCCCTCGAACTTGCCTTGATTCTGTTCCGCCGAGTAGTGCTGATCCTGCGTAGCGACATCCTTCACCCGTGCTTCTTTCATCATCCGGCCCATGTCGAGCAGCGGATCGTCGATTTTGGTGACGGCATCGACGGCATTCTTGTAGCCTTTATAACGGGCGATATAGACCGCACTTAAGCCTCCCAGCATAAGCACGCCAATCACCACAGGCAGGTTGAACAGCATTCCACTCTCTACTACCGCAAATCCGGGAAGCAGTGGCAGGTAGGCCAGCAGATAGCCAGCGCCGATGGCGGTCCAGACCCAGCCTGTTTTTTTGACAATAACAATGCCGTAGCGGTCAAACACCCACAGATGCAGCGCCTCGCAAGCCGTGCGCCAGAACGTCAGCAGCAGCGTCAGAACCGCCCCATGCCACAGCGGAGCCCCGAGAAAACTCCCGAAGACCAGCATCGCCGGAATAAACGTAACCAGGAAGCTGATCCCGCGCAAAGTCAGTGTGGTCCGCATATACCGCTCTGCCGGCAGTCTCATCAGCTTCACGAATATGTATTTATCCCGCTTCGGCTCCAGAATAACCGCGCTGGAAATCCCGGACGTGAGGAAGCTTATACATAGCAGCATCTGCAAATAGAGCTGGTATTGCACAGGCAGGGTTAATGATAAATCTTGTCCTATCAGCTTCACCGGAAGAAAGATCATAATACCCAGATAAGTGAACTTCGTCACAAAGGCCATAAGAAGCTTCAAGATATGCACGATAACAGATAAGGACCGCTTCAGCGTGGTTTCCGAGTAGACCGAGGCCGGGATCTGCTTACCCAGTACGGGAAGCTTACGGATATAGAACATCAGCCGGTTGGCGCCGGACATCCCCCGCACTTCCAGTATCGCCTTCAGTGTCCTAATCATGATCCTCATCCTTCAGCAGGGCAATAATCTGCTCTTCGAATTCCGGACTGTGCAGGGTCTCCGCCGGAATCTGGCGCAGCGTACCGTTATTCAGAATAACCAGCTCATCGCAGAGATCGGCCGCCAGCTGCAGAATATGAGTGGAGAAAATAATGATATGATCCTGCTTCATCTCCCGCAGCAGCTTCTTGATCTCCAGCGCCACTACCACATCGAACGAGGTTAACGGCTCATCGAGCAGGATCAGCGGCGGCCGGGAAATGATAAAGCACAGCATCTGAATTTTGTTCTTCATCCCGTGGGAATAGCCTTTGATCAGACGGTGCCTGTCCGCCTCTTCGAAACGGATGATATCGAAATATTCCTCAATGGTCCGGTCCGCTTGTATCTTCCCCTTATTGATGTCCATATAGAACTTCACAAACTCATAACCGGTCAGGAAGTCAGGCAGAATCGGCAAGGAGAAGACATAGCCGATCTCCTCCTCAAGCAGTGGAAGACTCACCTCATCTCTCCGCAGAAAAGCCCCGCCGCTATCCATTTGGATCTCCCCGCTCAGGCAGTTGAACAACGAGGTTTTTCCCGCGCCGTTGCGGCCGAGCAATCCGTATATCTTGCCCTGCTCAAAGGTAAAGTCAATCCCCTTCAGCACCTCCCTGCCGTCAAAGCTCTTGCGTATATTATCCAGTATAAGCTCCATGTCTCTGCCTCCGTTTCAGCGCGTATGAATCTCTGCTTATATAAGACGCACTTAAGTTTTGAACTTGAAGCTTCATCGTCACTGCGGTGAACATTTGGACTTCCGGCCGCTGTTGTCACCAGATTTCTTGATTTATTCCGCCTTCGCGGGTGAAATCCGGTGACAAAGGCGGTCGCTACCGCTCCTACAGTTCCAAATTTCCCCTCCGCTTCTTTTGCTTTTTGTTATTTTCTTTAGTGCCTCTTATATAATTAAATTCCTTTAAAATAGGTATGGCTGGCGGGTACTGCTGCCTGCCATACCTTGGTGGCTTGCTGTTAACCTTCAGGGTGTTCCGAAGGTTCCGCCGGAGTGAGCGGAGTGACTGGTGCAGCCGGGGCCGGTCTTGAGACCACAGAGGTTAGGGGTGCTGCAGTGTGTCTGACAACATCCTTCTGTGCAGATTTGCCTGAAGTTAATCCTTTGATCAGGGACTCGACGTCAATACCGGACACGCTCTTCAGCATCTCAGGGGCTGTCGCCATCAGTTGGGTAACATAATTGCTGACCCGGGCGGCACCTTCACCGTTACCGGTATCTACAACGGTAAGCTTATCGATGGATGCCAGCGGCTCGGCAATCCGTCCCGCCAGTTCCGGCAGCATTTTGACAATAATATCGAGAATAGCGGCTTCGCCGAATTTCTCGAAGGCTTCCGCCAGCTTCTCCTTGGCTTCCGCTTCGGCAAGACCACGCAGACGGATAACCTCCGACTCTGCTTTACCTTTAGCCAGCTCTGCATCCGCAATCGCCTGACCTTCCAGACGCTTCTGCTCGGAGGTTGCCTTGGCCTGTGTCTCAATGCTGTACTGCAAGGCATCGGCTTCACGCATCCGCTTGGCCTTGTCGGCTTCCGCCGCCTGCTCTACCGCATAACGGTCTGCTTCCGCTTTCTTCTTCACTTCAGCATCATACTGCTTCTCGCGCACCTGGATTTCCTTGGCCTGGAGATCGATTTCACGTTCCTTGCGGACCAGCTCAACCTTCATCTGCTCTTCCACTACGCTCTGCTTGGCACGTGCCTCTTGGATATGGTAAGCCTGGTCAGCTTCCGCTTTGGCCGTGTCCTGATCGCGTTTGAACGCCGCGACCTTCAATTGGTTCTCCTTCGACGCTTCGGCAATGTTGGTGTCGCGGAGCAGCTCCGCCTTCTGCCCCTGCTCTTCGGCATTGGCCTTCTTAATCCGCGCATCACGCATAGCCTCAGCTTCGGCAATCTCCGCATCCCGCTTCACTGCCGCAATCCGCGGCTTACCGAGCGCTTCCAGGTATCCGTGCTTGTCACGTACATCCTTGATGGTGAACGAGACAATCTGGAGTCCCATCTTTTTGAGGTCACGGGCGGCAACACCCTGAACCTCCTGGGCGAAACGGTCGCGGTTACGGTAGACCTCTTCCACAGTCATCGTACCGAGGATCGCCCGCAGATGTCCTTCCAGCACTTCCTGCGCTTCACTCTTCAGGGATTCAATCGGCTTGCCCATGAACTGCTCGGCGGCCGTTGCCACATCTTCCGTAGAGCTGCCTACCTTGATGATCGCCACCCCATCAGCGATAACCGGTACGCCTTGCTCCGTGTAGACCTCCGGGGTCGTCACATCGAGCTTATGGGAGAGCAGGGACATGAACTCCGCCTTCTGGAAGACGGGCAGAATGAATGCCCCGCCGCCGCGGACGATTTTAATTTTGCGGCCGGAGCCATCATCCGATATATGATTGTTGCCCAGGAAGGAACCGGTGACGATCATGCCTTCATCCGGGCCAACCGTCTTGTAACGTGCCCAGAAGGCGAGTCCGAGGACAAGCAGTACAGCGATTACTATCGCAGGTATAAATAGGGATTCTGGAATATTTTCTAGATTCATCATTAATCCACTCCTTTTCTCTCTTCGAATTCAGACACAAGTGCAACACCCTCACGTACCTCAACTACTACCACCTTGATCCCGGCCGGCAGTGCATGCTGCTCGAAGCTGGCCGCCGTATGCAGGCTGTTGCCTGCACCGAACTTCACCATAATCTCACCGTAGCCTACGCCGGGGACCGGGACGGTAACCTCACCGATTCTCCCCGGCAGTTCACTCATCGAGAAGCCGTTCGACATTTCGCTGTTCCTCATTGGCTTCACTACCACCAAATGCATCAATACGCCCATGAATGCCGCAACCAGCAGGGACAAGGCAAGAATCACTCCATCTTCCAGTCCGCTGTAGCGGTTAAGCAGCATGCCTGCTCCACCAAATACAGTTATCCCTCCTGCCAATAAGGTAGGATTCAGGAAATCAAAAGATACGATGTCAAAAATCCCGTCCAGAGCGCTCCCAATCAGGTCGCCTACCACTACACTGACTACAGCAAAAAGAATACCCAGCGCCAAACAGCCCAAATACAGCGTTTGCATGTTAGTCTCCTCCCGTCATTACTTCCGGACTGTCATACTAGTATAAACGCAACTGTCATGTCCTTGGTTTCACAAAGTTGGGTATTGCTCTCATTAATGTATGCCGGGAGCGGGAAAATTAACAGACAAAAGAAGCCGCCCCCGTAGATGGGAAGCGGCTTTACATTGATGGCTAACTTACAAAGCCAGCTTATAAATCTCAACTACGTCCTGACGCTCCAGCTTGCGGAAGTTGCCGAACGGGCCGAAGCGGACCGCTTTGTCGGCCATGCTGCCAATTTCGCTGTCGTCGATATCGTAATCACCAAGCGTCTTCGGAGCGCCAATGGAATCCCAGAAGCTGCGGAGTGCTTCAATACCTTCGAGGCCGGTCTGTTCATCAGTTTTGCCGGCAGGGTCAATGCCGAACACGTTCACAGCCAGCTGGCGGAAGCGGGCAGGATTCGTGCTGAGGTTATATCTCATCCACTGCGGGAAGAGAATCGCCAGGCCGCCGCCGTGGGGAATATCATACACAGCGGATACGGCATGCTCAATGTTGTGCGTAGCCCAGTCACCGGCAAAGCCCATGCTGACCATTCCGTTCAGCGCCATCGTACCGCAGTACATAATGGTCTCCCGCAGCTCGTAGTTGTTCAGATCCTCAATCAGCTTAGGTGCTGTCTCAATGACCGTACGAAGCAGAGTCTCCAAGAATCCGTCCTGTAACGGCGTATTGCTGTCTGTGTGGAAATAATGCTCCAGCGTATGGGACATGATGTCCACCATACCGTACACCGTCTGGTCGCGCGGCAGGGAGAAGGTGTTCTCCGGGTCAAGGATCGAGAAAGCCGGATAGGCATGGATGCTGCCCCAGCCCATTTTCTCCTTAGTCATTTCGTTGGTAATAACCGAGCCGTTGTTCATTTCAGAGCCGGTGGCAGCCATTGTCAGCACGGTTCCCAGCGGAAGCGCACCTTGAGGTGCGGCCTTGCGTTCTACGAAGTCCCACATATCCCCTTCATATTTCGCTCCGACGGCCACAGCCTTGGCACAATCCAGCACGCTGCCGCCGCCAACGGCAAGAATCAGGTCAATGTGATGCTCACGGCACAATGCTACACCCTTATGTACCGTTGAGAGACGCGGATTCGGCTCCACTCCGGCAAGCTCGGTAACTACGGCACCAATGCCAGCCAGCTCGGCAATAACGTTGTCATACAGGCCGCTGCGCTTGATACTTCCACCGCCGTACATCAGCAGTACGTTCTTACCGTATTTCGGCACCTCGGTACGGAGTGCCTGCAATGTTCCCTGTCCGAAAATAAGCTTGGTAGGGTTATAAAATTCAAACTTGCGCATATGGGTAAACCTCCATGAGTATGTGAATGTGAAGCACCTGTCTATTATAGTCCTCCAGCTTGGCGCATTCAAATCGCACAGCTCTCTATTTTGGATTAGAATCAACGTGAGCACTTGGGTGGACGCTCCGCAAACAGAACGTTGTTCCAATCACTGTTGTGTCCAGAAGGCGAACGCTTCGCTTTTCCGCGGGTCATTCTGCCCGCTGCGCTGTTCAAGCGAAAATCGACCCTTCCTTCCTTAAAAAGCAACAAAAAAAATCGCTCATTTGGTGAAATGGAGGGACCACCCAGCCATTCCCAAAGGAGCGATTTCTTTGTACATTCAGTCTATCCAGACTTAGTTAAAGCCGCTGCTGTTCAGGAACCGGCGGAAGGCCGCCTGTCCTTCCGGCGTGCGTTTGTAGACTCCGGCATGCTCCAGAATGTGAGTGAACTTCGTACCCACCTCATTCTGGATGGTCTTTACCGCTTCTTCGCGGTTCAGGGAGGTGCCGAAGCGGCTTACCAGCTCGGTAATCCAGGAAGCGTGAAGCGCCAGCGGATGCTCCTGGCCCTCGCTCTGGACAGCTCCGAGAAGCGCGGTGTCGCCCGCCAGTAAGCCAGCGATGGCGTCAAGCTCTTCCTTGAGCCGTCCCGGCAGAATCGCCAGGCCCATCACCTCAATCAGGCCGATGTTCTCCTTCTT
Organism: Paenibacillus sp. FSL H8-0332; assembly: GCF_037963835.1. Classification (NCBI taxonomy): domain Bacteria; kingdom Bacillati; phylum Bacillota; class Bacilli; order Caryophanales; family Paenibacillaceae; genus Paenibacillus; species Paenibacillus sp. FSL H8-0332. The sequence goes on along the minus strand of NZ_CP150145.1, from coordinate 1,562,951 downwards.
GATATGGTGCATCTCCCGGTGCGGGTGGAAAATCCCTTCGGGATATTCTTCGCTGGTCCGGTTGTTGCGCAGCACCAGATCCATCTCGTAGCCACCGTCCTCGGCCCGGCGCACGATAGGGGTAACGGTATTATGCGGCACGATCTCGCCGTCCTCTTCACTGAACGCCAGCACTTCGGCGGCCGGATCGCTATACGTCTTCCAGGACTCGTAGATATGGTTGCCTGCCTCCAGCAGCACCGCCGGATCTTCGGCATGCATCCGCAGCACGGACATCGGCCATTTCACAGTGCTTAAGCTGACACCGGGATATGAGGCATGTGTGAAGGTATCCTCTTTGGGTGCCTTCTGGATCGGGAACGTATGCCGTCCGCCCTGGAAGTGGTCATGCGTCAGAATAGAGCCGCCGACAATCGGCAGATCGGCATTCGAGCCGATGAAATAATGCGGGAAGGCTTCCACGAAGCTAAGCAGACGCTTCAGCGTATCCTTCGTCAGCTTCATCGGCACATGATCGTGGTGGAACACAATGCAATGCTCGTTATAGTAGACATAAGGCGAGTACTGGAAGAACCATTTCTCGTTGTTCATCGAGAGCGGGATCACACGCAGGTTCTGACGCGGCGGGTGATTGACCCGGCCGGCATAGCCAACATTCTCACGGCAGAGCTGGCACTTCGGATAGACCGGAGGCGGAAGCAGCCGGGCCATGGCGATTTCCTTGGGACTTTTCTCCGGCTTGGAGAGATTGATCGTCATCTCAATATCCCCGTACGGCGACTCCTGAAGCCAATATACATTCTTCGCTACCCGGTCCATACGGATATAATTGGAATCAATGCTCAGCTTATAAAAGCGGTCCGTTGCCGCCTGAATACCCTGCTCCGCCTGGATCGCGGCGAACTCCGCATTCACCTCAGACGGGCGGGCCATCAACAGGCCCATGATCTTCGCATCCAGCAGATCGCGGTACGTATCCGTATTCTCAGGGATCAGCCCGAGACTGAACCCGTAATCAATCAGCTGGTCCAGCGGGGCCTGCGGGCTGTCCAGCGGACCTTCAGAGAACTCACCGGGATACGGCTCGCTGAAGCCGAACTGGTCCAGGAGTTCATTGCGGCTGTAATCCACATCTGCGGGCTGGATCAGTCCCGTATGTCCGGCAAACAGAACCAGCTGTTCAATCGCATACAGCGCCTTCTCAGCGGCAGCAGCCGTACTATTATCGTTCTGCATTTCATTTCTCCTTCTATGGTGCCTTATGCGGCGCTTTGCATTCTGTCTATTTCACCTTCGGGCAATAATCAGACCTGCTGCTTACTCCCCGTACCCTTGCGGATTAGCAGAGTGCCAGCTCCATGCGCTCTGAATAATGCCTTCCAGGTCGGCGTGCTGCGGGTCCCAACCCAGCACCTGACGGGCTTTGGCGGAGGAAGCGACCAGCACTGCCGGATCTCCGGCGCGGCGCTCCTGAACCACAACCGGAATCTCCAGGCCGGTAACCTTCTTCGCCGTCTCAATAACTTGCTTCACGGAGAAGCCGAGGCCGTTGCCAAGGTTGAAAATATTGCTCGCACTTCCGCTGCGCAGATAGGTTACTGCACGGACATGCGCATCTGCCAGATCGCTGACATGGATGTAGTCGCGTACGCAGGTTCCGTCCTCTGTCGGATAGTCTTCCCCGAACACTGCGATATTCTCGCGCTGCTTCAGCGCAGCCTGGAGCACCAGCGGAATCAAGTGGCTCTCGGGACGGTGGTCTTCGCCGATCTTGCCGCTGGCATGGGCGCCTGCGGCATTGAAGTAGCGCAGCGCTACATATTTGATGCCGAGCACTTTGTCGAACCAGGCCATCATACGTTCCATGGTCAGCTTGGTCTCGCCATAGACATTCGCAGGCTCGGTGCGGTCGGTCTCTTCGATAGGCACCTTTTCCGGTTCGCCATAGGTGGCGGCTGTGGAGGAGAAGACGATTTTATCCACACCGGCATGCTGCATGGCTTCCAGCAGACACTGTGTTCCATAGACATTATTGTCGTAGTATTTAACCGGGTCCTTCATGCTCTCGCCCACTAGGGAACTGGCTGCGAAGTGAATCACCGCTTCAATCTCGTTCTCGGAGAACAGCTTGGCCAGCAGCGCCTTGTCGCGCAGGTCGCCCTCGTACAGCTTGCCGCCCAGCAGCGCCTCCCGGTGCCCTGTCAGCAGATTGTCAATTACCACAACCTCTTCCCCGCGGTCCAGCAGCTCTGCTACTGTGTGTGAACCGATGTATCCTGCGCCGCCCGTTACCAGAATCGCCATCTTATTTCACTCCTTTCAATTCTTCCACGCCGTTGCCGATGCCGCATACATAGAATTCGCCGGTCAGGCCGGTTCTGTTCTTGTAAGCTTCTCCAACTTCCGTTATGAACCGCTGCACATCATCCTCGTGTACCAGAGAAACCGTACATCCGCCGAATCCTGCGCCGGTCATCCGTGAGCCCAGTGTGCCCGGAATGCGCTGCGCTTCTTCCACCATCACATCCAGCTCCTCGCAGCTGACTTCATAGAGGTCGCGGAGGGAGACATGGGAGTCATTCATGTACAAGCCGAACTGCTTCAGATCATTGTTCTTCAGCACCTCCACCGAGTCAAGCACACGCTGATTCTCCTCCACCACATGGCGGGCGCGGCGTCTGACGGTTTCGTCCGTAATTCTATCCTGCAGAAGCTCGAACTGCTCAGGCTTCACCTCAGCCAGATAGGACAGGGCTGGAACCTCCTGCTTCAGAATAGCGAGTGCCTCTTCACATTGGCTGCGGCGCTCATTATACTTCGAGTCCACCAGACCGCGCTTCTTGTTCGTGTTGCCGATGACCAGCTTATAGCTGCCCGTCACGAAAGGTACGAGGCTGTATTCCAGCGTATCGCACATGAGCAGGATAGCCTGGTCACGCTTGCCGTTGGCTACAGCGAACTGGTCCATGATCCCGGAGTTCACGCCGACATACTGGTTCTCCGCGCGCTGGGACAGCAGAGCGATCTCCACCGTATCTGTGTCACCGCCAAGCAGCGTGAGGAAGGCGAAGCCGGTCACTACCTCGATCGAAGCGGAAGAGGACAAGCCCGAGCCGTTAGGAATCTCACCATGGAACAAAAGATCGTAGCCCCCGGCTACCGGGTGACCCTTCTTAGCCAGCTCCACCATTACGCCGACCGGATAGTCCACCCATTCGCCGGTCTTGGCTGCGCCGATATTGCTGAAGTCAATGGAAGCTTCATAAGGGAAATTCGTGGAAGCGAATTGAACCTTGCCGTCTGTACGCGGGCGCACGATCAGGGTGGTTCCGAAGTCCAGGGCTGCCGGGAAAACATAACCTCCGTTGTAATCCAGATGCTCTCCGATCAGATTCACGCGGCCCGGTGCGTAGAATACCCGCGCGGTTTCCCCGCTCTCCCCGTACTTCTTGATAAATGTACTGTTAAGTTCCTGTATGCTCATTATTGACACTCCATCCTTTCGCTGCTTGTGCTGGGACTGTGGATTATAGCTTGCGTCCTTCATGCTTATATTATAATAAAATCAGACTTGCCCTGATAATGCAATCATGTGTGCAATATATGGACAAATGTGACTTTCGTCTCTGAAGAGACTATACTCGGTAAGAGGAAAAGTGAACTGGCGCTCCCTATACAATTAGCTATGGAAGCGTTCTGCTCAGGAAAGGCGGCTTGCAGTGCAACATACCTATTCAGTAGGATCAAATCCTGTATATTACGATAAGCAGCTGCTGCATGTACTCTTTGCAGGAGAGAGTCAGACCCTCCCGCTGCATCAGGCGGGTCCCAAGATCTACGATTACTATCTGCTCCATTATATTGAATCCGGCTCCGGGATCTTCCGGACCGAGCAGCACACATACGAGCTGGGGGCCGGGGACTGCTTCCTGATCCACCCGGGCCAGCTGGTCAGCTACATCTCGGATCAGCAGGAGCCCTGGCATTACCGCTGGGCTGCCTTCAACGGCGGCGATGCCGGACAGCTTGCGCAGCAGGCGGGCTTCACTCCGCTCGCCCCGGTGCTGTCTACCACAGGCGGCAGTGTGATTCCCGGTGCGCTTGCCGGGATGATGTCCGCCTTCTATGCCAATAAAGAGAGCGCCGCTCTTACCTCTCTCGGTTATCTGTACCTTATCGCTGGGGAGGCAGCGGAGCTGCTGGCCTCCTCCACCCGGCTGCCGGGTGCGGAATCACAGATCAAGCGGACGGTGAAGCAGATGATTCACTACATGGCTTCCCAGTATGCCCATCCGGTCTCGATTGAACAGATGTGCGGCAGTCTGGGCTATAACCGCGCTTATCTCTCCCGTATCTTCAAGCAGGAGACGGGGCTCTCTCCGGTCACTTACCTGCTGAAGCTGCGGGTGGAGAAGTCGCGCCAGCTGCTGCGTGAACGGCCCGAGCTGTCCGTGGAGCAGGTAGCGGCATCGGTCGGACTGACCGATGCCCTGTATTTCTCCCGGCAGTTCAAGCGCTTCTACCGCCAGTCCCCCACCGCTTACCGCCAGGCCACTGTGAACCCTGGAGAGAAATAGCCCTATCGCCTAGAGCAACAGCCCGTCTCCTGAACAGGAAGCGGGCTGTTTGCGTTGTTATTTATGGCTGAACGCCTTAGGCTTCACTCCTCTGTCTTGAGGATCGTTTCGATCCGGTCCAGCTCCTCCTGCGTGAAGTCACTATGGGACAGGGCGGCGATATTCTCCTCGATCTGGCTGACCCGGCTGGCGCCGATCAGCGCCGAGGTGATCCGGCCGCCGCGCAGCGTCCAGAGCAGGGCGAACTGGGCCAGACTCTGGCCGCGCGCTACCGCCATCTGGTTCAGCGCGTGGATTCTGCGCAGCACCTCCGGCGTAATCCGGCTCTCATTCAGCGCAGCCGAAGGTCCGGCTGCCCGGGAATCTCCAGGGATGCCGTTCAGATATTTATTCGTCAGCAGCCCCTGCGCCAGCGGAGTGAAGGCAATACTGCCCACCCCATGCTCCTCCAGCACATCCTGAAGCCCGCCTTCAATCCAGCGGTCCAGCATGGAATACCTCGGCTGATGAATCAGCATCGGGGTGCCTAGCTCCTTCAGAATCGCAATAGCCTGCCGGGTCTGCTCCGCCGAGTAGTTGGACAAGCCGATGTACAGTGCCTTGCCTGAGCGCACAGCATGATCCAGCGCCCCCATCGTTTCTTCCATAGGCGTGTCCGGGTCCGGGCGGTGGGAGTAGAAGATATCCACATAGTCCAGCCCCAGCCGCTTCAGACTCTGGTCCAGACTGGACAGGATATATTTACGTGAACCCCAGTCCCCGTAAGGGCCGGGCCACATCGTATATCCCGCCTTGGTCGAAATCACCAGCTCGTCACGGTACGGCGCGAGATCCCGGGCCAGCACCTTGCCGAACAGCTCTTCCGCCGATCCGGCCGGAGGCCCATAGTTATTCGCCAGGTCAAAGTGGGTAATCCCGAGATCAAAGGCACGGGTAATCATCTCACGGCCGTTCTCATAAGCATCTATGCCGCCAAAATTATGCCACAGGCCAAGTGAGATAGCCGGAAGCTTGAGGCCGGACCTGCCGGTGCGGTTGTAACGCATTTCTTCATACCGTTCATCACTAGCCACATATACCATGTTATATCCCTGCCTCTCGTATCTCTTTTGTGAATACCCTTCTTTTAAACTCACGGCTTCATTAGTAATCTTGTTCTATAAAAAAAATGGGCGTTAGCCCAGCAATCCCTGCACTCTACCCAGCACCTCTCCGATCCGCTCTGTAATAATCAGATCTGCCTGATCGTCATACGGGGTAGGCTCGCCGTTAAGCAGTACAGTATGCCGCCCCCTGAAGTAAGTAACCAGGCTCGCGGCAGGCTGAACGGTAAGCGAGGTACCGCCAATGATCAGCAGATCCGCCGCTGCAATGGCATCCACAGCTTCAACCAGCACTTCATGATCGAGCGCTTCCTCATAGAGCACGACATCCGGCTTGATGATGCCCCCGCAGTCCTCACAGCGCGGTACAGAGCCTTCCTGCTCCAGCCATTCCTCCAGGCCGTAATAGCGCTGGCACCCCATACAGTGATTGCGGTGGATAGAGCCGTGCAGCTCCAGTACCCTTCGGCTACCGGCAATCTGATGAAGGCCGTCGATATTTTGCGTAATGACCGCCTTCAGTCTGCCACTCTTCTCCAGCTCGGCAAGCAGCCGGTGGGCCCCGTTCGGCTCCGCTCCGGGATGAATCATCTTGCTGCGGTAGAAATCAAAAAAAATGTCCGGCGAGGACATAAAAAAGCTGCGGCTGAGCATCACCTCAGGCGGATAAGGAGAGTTGTGCTGTGTCTGGTACAGACCGGCTGCCGAACGGAAGTCCGGGATACCGCTCTCCGTCGATGTTCCGGCACCGCCGAAAAAGACGATATTATTGCTTTTTTGAATCCAGGAAGCCAGTAGCTGTAATTGTTCCATGATCTACACCTGTCCTCTCTGTTCCTCATTCGTAATGCATTCAGATCGTTAAGCGGAGCGCCGGATAGCCGGATACCACAATATCCGCATCCAGCAAATGGTCTGCCCTTCCGTCCGGTGAGATCCCGACTGCAAGTCGCAGTCCCGCCCCCCGGCCCAGCTGCATATCCGCATTGCTGTCACCGATAATCACTGTGTCTTCGGGCCGCAAATCCAGCTCCTGGCAGGCCTTCTCGGCCATCTCCGGTGCAGGCTTGCCGTACTTCACCCGGTCGCGGGTAACCACCGCCCCGAAGTAGCCGGAGATGCCAAGCCATTCCAGATGCTCGCGGGTGGTGGACAGATTGTCAGAGGTTACAACGCCAAGCTTCAGCGAGGCTGCGGCACACTGCTCCAGGAATGGCAATAATCCCGGCATTGGCACTGCGGTACGGCGGCGGCGAAGCTCATTCATGGCCTCCTTGGAGATGGCATTCACGCGCGTCACCGCTTCATTCCAGGGGACACCCGCTGTATAGAGCTGCCAGGCCAGAATCCCGGTGGATTCCTCAGCCGTTGCCATGGAGAGCGGACCGGCGGGATCATATCCGGTAATTCGTCCGGAGGCATCATGCGTAGTCCCCAGCACCGGGGCCAGGTCCGCTCCCGTTACGGGTCTGCTGCCAATCAGAGTCAGCTGGCTGCCCAGCCCCTCAAGCACCAGTTCAGCCCAGCTGCCCCAGGTGGCCAGGAGATCCAGCAGCGTGCCGTCCTTATCGAACAGGATGCCGCTTACGGGAACAGTGAGTTCATTGATGTGCAACACAGGCATTCAAGCACTCCTTCCGCATAAGTTATATTACTTCAGGTATTGGATGTTCATTTGCTCTGGCGCAGATTCCCCAGCCAGTCCAGCATCGCCCGGACGGTCCGTGTCTGCTGTTCTTCTTCGCTAATCGTAGCGGTCCCGTCACCCTTTTGCACGCCATAGCTGCCGAATTGGGCATGGTTACCGCCTTCAACCGACACATATACGGTATTGCCCGGCAAATAGGAACGCCCTTGGTTATAGCTCTTCTGGTCTACGACTTCATCCTGCGTGCCAAGCACAGACAAGACAGACAGCGTGGTGTCCTTCAGGCTGCCTTTCTCATCGGGATACGAGGCCAGAAAAAAAACGCCTTCCAACTGGCCGGCATGATCCGCAGCGAAGCGTGAAGCCATTACGCCGCCGAGCGAATGTCCGCCCAGGACGAAGGACTGCTTCGGATGCACACGGATAATCTCTTCGGCGGCATCCCCTTTGATTACAGCCAGATTAAGCGGCATTCTGGCAATGTAGAACGGGTGACCGGCAGCGGCAACTTTACGGGCCAGCGGCGCATATGCTTCCGCCTTGACCAATGCGCCCGGATAGAAGATTACGGCGGTGCCGAGCACCACTGAGGGGTCGAAGGAAATCCAGTTGTCATTCTGCTCGACAGTGACACCCCCGGCAGAGATCAGAGCGGTTTCAGCCCTGGCCTCAGGCTTATACGGGGTCAGATACCTCCATATAAACACCCCCGCCACCAGCAGAATCAATACCACTCCAATAAGCACACGGCGTCTGATTATATTCTTTTTCATTAGTGTTCACTCCCGATTCCTGCATACTGAAAATTATAAGGGAATCGGCGAATTCAAACAACCTTCAAGACTTCGCCACATCTGGCCCTATCCATTTCCAATGATAGCGCTTACTATTGTGATGTATTTCACAATTTATTGTCCGGAAATCATGTATTTTAAAATTAAAGTATTAAACCCCCGCAAACCTAATTTCATTGGAGGTTACGTCATGACCCGGGAAAGCTCGCTTGACACGCGCGGAGAGACTTTTTTTCTCAATCTGCGCTTCATGCTTATTGTAACTGTCTTTGCGGCCAATGCGATCGAACCCCTGATTCAAGAAATGAGCGGACTTCACACTCTTTACCAGTGGATCTTCAGTTTTCATATGCCGCTGTTTGTGCTGGTGACCGGATACTTTGCCCGTTCAAGCTTACATGGAGCGCCAGGACGCAAAGTCCTGCTGCAGATTGCCCTGCAATATGTTATTTTTCAGAGCCTATACTCCGCACTGGACGCCTCCCTGTTTCATGTGAATAATATACAGCATTCCTTCTTCGCTCCTTATCTGCTGCTATGGTTCCTGGCCAGCCACATCTGCTGGCGCCTGCTGATGCTGGGCATGAGCCGCTGGACCCGCAGCGCCCAACTGGCCTTCGCCGTTACCGCAGGGGTGGCCGTAGGTTATCTGCAACTGGACGGGATCTGGTTCAGCATCAGCCGCACCTTTGTGTATCTGCCCTTTTTTGTGATCGGGTACCATTTCTCCTTCGGGGCTTTCGTGAAGCTGTATCAGCAGTATGTCAAAAGCATTGCTGCCGCCGCTTCGCTCCTGCTGCTCCCTGCTATCGGCCTGCTTGGCGCTGATCTTCCCCTGGGCTGGCTATACGGGAGTATGACCTATATGCAGCTTGGCGCTCATGAATGGTACGCGGGTCTGTTCCGCTTGGCGGTCTATGGCCTGCAATTCATCGCTTCCCTGGCATTTCTGGGCCTGGTGCCTTACGGATTAAGCCACATGACCGGTCTGGGACGCCGGACCCTCTATGTTTTTCTGCTGCATGGGTTTGTCGTCCGCACGGCGGTGATTTCCGGCCTGTATGGGTATATCGGCAATCCTGCCGGAGCAGCGCTGCTGCTCGCCGGTGCAGTAGGATGTACGGTGCTGCTCGCCCAGCCTGCGGTCAAACGTCTGCTGAACCCGCTCGTGGAGCCGTCCGTAAATTGGATGATCTCCCTGCGGCGCGCCGCCATCAGACGGTCTCTATAGAATAGAATTGCTCGGACTATATCAATTGGCTGAAGTCTATCCCTTACGGAATAGGCTTCTTTCTGTATATTAGCCCAGACTTTACATGCGTTACTCCACGACAAACTTCACATTGTCCGGTAGAAAAAAGAGCTTTTTTGTGATAGACTCTCTATTAACGTTCTTAACCAATCACCGCAGGGTACGTATATTCCGGGATTGCAATGCGTTAATGCGGCACTATATTCGCTTCACCAATACTGTTAGGGGGAAAAGTCATCATGGCAAACAAGAAAATGCGATCAGATATGATCAAAAAAGGCTTCGACCGCGCTCCTCACCGCAGCCTTCTGCGGGCAGCAGGCGTTAAAGAAGAGGATTTCGGCAAACCGTTCATCGCGGTCTGCAATTCCTATATCGATATTGTACCGGGTCATGTGCATCTTCAGGAATTCGGCAAGATCGTGAAGGAAGCCATCCGTGAAGCCGGCGGGGTTCCGTTTGAATTCAATACGATCGGCGTAGATGACGGTATTGCCATGGGTCATATCGGTATGCGTTATTCGCTGCCAAGCCGCGAGATCATTGCCGACTCTCTGGAAACGGTAGTATCCGCGCACTGGTTCGACGGTATGGTGTGCATTCCCAACTGTGATAAAATCACCCCGGGCATGATGATGGGCGCGCTGCGCGTCAACATCCCGACCATCTTCGTCAGCGGCGGGCCGATGAAGGCCGGCGTAGACAGCAAAGGCAAGAAGCTCTCCCTCACTTCGGTATTTGAAGGCGTTGGCGCCCATCAGGTCGGCAAGATCAACGATGCAGAACTGCTCGAACTTGAACAATTCGGCTGTCCTACCTGCGGATCTTGCTCCGGTATGTTCACCGCGAACTCCATGAACTGTCTAGCCGAAGCTATGGGCCTTGCGCTTCCGGGCAACGGCACCATCTTAGCGGTAGCCGAAGAACGCAGAGACTTCGTCCGCAAATCAGCAACCCAGCTCATGGAGCTGATCAAGCTGGACCTGAAGCCGCGTGATATCGTAACCCAGGAATCGCTGGACAATGCCTTCGCACTCGATATGGCTATGGGCGGTTCGACCAATACCGTACTGCATACCCTGGCACTGGCTCAGGAAGCCGAAATCGATTATCCGCTGGAACGCATCAACGAAGTAGCCAACCGCGTTCCTTACCTGGCCAAGCTGGCTCCGGCCTCCGATATCTTCATCGAAGATGTGGACCGGGCGGGCGGCGTAAGCGCCGTGCTGAACGAATTACTGAAGAAGCCGGGCGCCATCTTCGGCCACTGCATGACCGTTACCGGCAAGACGCTGGCTGAGAATGTCACCGGCCATGAGATCCAGGATACGTCAGTGATTCATACCATTGACAACCCTTATTCCCCAGTAGGCGGATTGGCTGTACTCTACGGCAATCTGGCTCCTGAAGGCTCCATCATCAAGGTTGGTGCCGTGGATGCTTCCGTTGGCGGTTATCACAAGGGACCTGCCATCTGCTTCGACTCCCAGGAGCAGGCACTGGAAGGCATCGCGAACGGCAAGGTCAAAGAAGGCCATGTAGTCGTTATCCGTTATGAAGGTCCGAAGGGCGGACCGGGCATGCCAGAAATGCTGGCTCCGACTTCGCAGATCGTCGGTATGGGCCTGGGCGCTAAGGTCGGCCTGATCACGGACGGACGGTTCTCCGGTGCGTCCCGCGGGATCAGCATCGGTCACATCTCGCCGGAAGCGGCTGAGGGCGGCCCGATCGCTTTTGTTGAGGATGGCGATATCATCGAGCTGGATCTCAATAACCGCAAGATCGAGCTGCTGGTTGACGAGGAAGTGCTTGCGGTCCGCCGCCAGGGCTGGAAAGAATTCGAGCCGAAGGTGAAGACCGGTTATCTGGCCCGTTACTCCAAGCTGGTTACCAATGCAAGCAAGGGCGGCGTGCTGAAGATCTAATCGTTAGCCGTAGGCCTTAGCCTGAGCTTGAGAGATGCGTAATGAGGATAACAGCAGTTCCAGCCGCGAATGCGGCCGGGGCTGCTGTTTTTTTGTTGCAGGAATTACAACCTTAGGCTCAAGTGGAACGGAGATTTGGAGGGAATGTTGTATGAATTACAGCAATGATCGCGCTAAGAAGTGAATCGGTAGAGGAATACTGCCTTTTGTGCAACAATTGCGAGTTGGTGCCTCTTTAGGGAGGAGAATGTTGCATAATGTGCAGGAACAGGTGGGATTTTCCCGTGTCCAAACTAAAAAACCGCCAGCCCATATAGGCCAGCGGAGATCTGTAAAAATATAAGTGCAGTAAACTGCTTATGCTTCGTCTTCAATGAACCACCGTTGCTCCAGGCAATTCAGCTTCAAGCGTCAGTTCCTCTTCGTGTACCCGCTCCACATGCTTCTGTGGCCGCCGCTGGTTCATCTGATTCAGCAGCTGCGACACGGGCATCAGCATCATCTTGGGCACCAGCACCTCACTGCGCACCTTGAGCCTCGCCCCGCCTGAGGGGTGGATGACGCTCAGCAGAACACTGAGATAGAATTTGGTCGAGCGGGCGAACAGGCCACTGGGCAGATCCACCACCATGAAGCCGAATTTCTCCGGCCCGCGGTTAATCATGCTCACGCCGTAGAGCGCCTTGGCTTCGGCCAGCTCGATATCACCAGCAATATGCACTGCAAGCAGCGGCAGGTCCTTCTCCATCCGGCGGATCATGCGGATCGCCAGCTGTGCCGGAGAACGGGAATGAACCCCAAGCTCGAACAATTGCCTGTTGTCGATGTGCAGCTCAATGACCTTGTCGTCTTTGCTCAAGGTCTCGCCGTTGTCCATCAGCACCGTATTGCCCTGATACTTACGCAGACGGTAATGAAGGAACGGATCGGCAGGCGTGATCGTCTTGAGCTGGAACATTAGCTGGAAGAGCTTCTCCCACGCCAGCCACAATCCGACAAGCAGCCGCTTGCCGAAGGATAGATGCGTGATCGGGGAGCGCTGCACCGCCTTGATCATCTCGTCAATCCGGACGCTGCGCAGTCCGCGCTGCTCGGCTTCGGCGAGCATCCGCTCCAGCGCAATCAGCATATGCTCCGGTGCATTCGGATCGGCACCCATCGTCGTACCGCAGTCATGCAGCAGCAGCACCTCACCTGGACCGAGCTTCGCAATGAGCTTCTCGGTCAGCTTTTCCGCTCCCAGCTTCTCCTTCCAGTCGCCGAACATCGCCGACCACAGCACGATCTGCACCTGACGGCGCTTGGAGAAGTCGAACAGGTTCACGATTCCCCAAGGGGGCCGGTAATAGGTGCTGCGTTCGCCGGTAATGGAGAAGATAATCTCGCCCGTCCGGTCAATCTGCTTCCTCACCGTGGCGGGACGCATCAGCCAGTTCGTCTTGTGCACATAATTATGAATCCCGATCAAATGCCCTTCATCATGCATCCGCTTGATAATCTCAGGATACTGCTCCGCGTGCGAGCCAACGACAAAGAATGTCGCCTTCGCATTATAGCGCTTAAGCAAATCCAACAGCAGCGGTGTATAATGCGGGTCTGGCCCGTCATCGAAGGTCAGGCCGTAATCCGTACGCCCAATTCCTTTGCGGAAGACACGATAACCAAATAAACGGCTGATCATACCGGGAATAAAAGCATAAAAGGTAGAGATATAAAATAGCCAGAGCAGCAAAGTCTGCATGTACAATCACCGCTTTTCCAGAGTTGACTTTGGCTCGCCTTACGTCTGTTAAGAGATAGAAGTGATACGGCCAAGTAGAGTAAGTAGAAGCGACAGCTTAAAAAAAACATTACCTCCTATTTTAACACAGCTGCCAAAGAAATAGACGTTTTTTATTAAAATCGTGTACAATGAGTTGAAGTGCCGGTTACAAATTCATCTTCATAAAAGGGGTCGTTTAAATCTATGCTGCCGCTGTACAAAAAATATTGGCGCACCTTTTTCGACATTGGACTGCTTGTTCTAACCGTATATTTAGTGATGCTCGGCTTCAGCAAATTGTACCAGCTGGCTGCGCCGGTGTTCCTGTCCTTTTTTGTATTTCTGCTGATTGAGCCGCTGGCCCGCTTCCTGAACCGCAAGGGAATGGCCAAGCCCTTCGCCTCCGCGATCTCCGTGGTCCTCTTCCTGGTCATCCTGCTGGGCGTGCTGTTCGGTGCCGGACTTCTAATTACGACCCAGGCGATTCACCTCCAGAATAATCTGCCCAAATATACATACGTAGTCCAGCAGCATTTCGCAGAGACTACGACCTATCTTCAGCACAAAATCGATTCGCTTCCATCCGATATGACGGATAAGCTGAACGGTTATTTCACGGATGCCACCAATATTCTCTCGAAGTGGATGGTTGCCTTCTTCAAATATATGGTCGGAGTGCTTGGCTCTTTCTCTTCCTTTATGGCTAATTTCGGGGTTGCGATCATTCTCGCCTTTTTCCTCAGCATGGAGATTAAGGACTGGCGCAGAATTGCCCACGAGAAGCTGCCGAAGACGTTCAAGACGGCCTATGCGTTCCTGCAGGGCAATGTATTCAAGGCTATCGGTTCTTATATCAAAGCACAGATGATCCTGATCAGCATCACCTTCGTCATTATTCTGGCGGGTCTGCTGATTCTCCAGACGGGCAATGTGCTCACCATAGCGCTGGTCTGCGCCGTGGTCGATCTGCTGCCGCTGCTCGGGGTACCTGCGGTGCTGATCCCTTGGATCATCTATCTGTTCATTGTCGGCAATACGTCACTGGCTATCGGGCTCATCGTTCTGCTGGCTGTAGTAATGGTAGTTAGACAGCTGCTGGAGCCCAAAATCACAGGGAATTCAATCGGTGTCTCCTCCGCCTTCCTGATGCTCTCCTTCGTGATTCTGTCCTCCTCCCTGTTCGGCATAGCAGGACTCATTCTGTCGCCGATTCTGCTGATTCTGCTCAAGGAGCTCCTCCAGCAGGGATATCTCCAGCAGTGGATCTATCTGCCGCAGGAGGAGTTCGTCGTCTCGCCCTTCGCGGCCTCGGGAACCTCTACGGCAGGCGCTCCCGTAAGCAGCAGTCCGATCGGGAATGCCGAGTCTAATGCGGAGCCTGCCGGTCCAGGCCCTCAGGCCCCGGTTGATCCGCCTTCCAGCCCCGACAACAGCTCGAACACCTGACCGAACAGACGGGTGGCGGCCTGCGGACTGTCTGGAGCCACGTTCTCTACCGCCACAGACACCGCATATTTCGGCTGGTCAACCGGACCATAGCCGATGAACCATTGATTGTTGCGCGGCGTGCCATGCACCAGCGTCTGGGCCGTGCCTGATTTGCCGGCGAGCGGCCAAGCGGAAGACTTCAGCATCCGGCCTGTGCCCTCTGTGACTACGCTGCGCATCATGCCCAGCAGCACACGGGCAGTGGCCGGAGCGATCCGGCCCTCCGGGGCTGGCGCCAGATGTCCCGGAAGCTGCTTAAGCGTCTGTCCATTGGCAAAAGCAACCCGCTCCAGTATCCGCGGCGCTCTCACCTCGCCGCCATGCAGCAGCGTGACGACCAGATTCGCCGCCTGCAGCGGAGTGATCCGCACATCGCGCTGGCCGATCGCCGTCTGAACTCTCGCCCCTCCGTCATCCGGCAGTAGCGTGGTGAAGATGGTTCCAGGCTGCTCCCCGGCCAGCGGCCGGAGCAATGGCAATCCGAGCGTATTCTCCGCCTGCCACCCGATGCTCCGGCCCAGTCCCAAAGCAAGCGCAGTAGCTTGGAGCTTCACACCGCTCAGCCGCTCAGCCAGCGTAGCAAATACAGTATTACAGGACACGGCGAACCCTTGCGTAAGCGTAAGGGCGCCGTGTCCTTTGCCGTGGGGACATGACAATCCGTATTTCCCATATGCTCCTGCACAGAAGAAGGGCTCCTCCGGTGTGGTCAGCCCGGCTTCAAGTGCGGCAGCGGCCGTAACAATTTTGAAGATGGAGCCCGGGGCGGCCGCTTGAAGAGCACGGTTGTTCCATTCTCCGCCTTGCGGTGAGACCTGCTGCGGATTGTAGAACGGCAAGGAGACCATCGCTGCGATATCACCGCTCCGGCTGTCCATGACCACAATCGCCCCTTCCTTCACCCCTGCTTCCGCCGCCAGCTTCTCAATGCTCTCCTGAAGCTTCAGGTCAATTGTGGTATATAGAGACAGCGGATAATAGGGGTTGCCCGGCGCTTTGACGGTGATCGGGCTACCCGGAACCCGTTTGCCGCGTGCATCAACCTGGGCGACAGCTTCCGTGTGCCCCACGCCCTGCAGCAGCGGCTCCAGCGTCTTCTCCAGCCCGTCTGTGCCGGTTCTTGGAATTCTCAGCCCTGTGGGGGATTGGGTGATAGCAGCACCCGAAGCTTCAGACAGATAACCGAGCCACTGGCGGCCGGAGGCAGACCCGTTATATCTGCGGGCAAAAGGCAGCGCCCTGACGCCCTCGATCGCAAGCGCCTCTACTTCTCTGGCCTGCGGCAGAGTCAGGGCCAGCGGACCGGTGCCTTGGCCGGAAGGCCAGAGCAGCGGCTCCTTCAGCCCCAGCCGTCTTGCTTGCAGCTGACTGTAGCTGACGCCAAGAATCTCCGCCAGCCGGTGAAGCTGCTGGTCATCGTTATATTCACCGGCACCATGATGCCGGTGAAGCTCCTCCTCCGGCGGGAACAGCGCAGCGGTCCAGACCGTCTCTCCGGCCAGCGCCTCGCCGTTCTTCGCATACAGCCGCCCTCTTCCACTATCCAGCACGGTCTCCCGCTCACTTTGCAGCTCGGCCATCTGAGCCACCGTGTAGCGGGTACCACTTACTACGCTGTCCTTCAACAGCAGCTGTACCCAGGCCAGCCTGATCATCAGGCCTGCCAGCAGCATACACAGGATCAGGCATCCCCAAAATATACGTTTATGAACCAGCTTGTGCAATTGCTATTCCTCCATCAAGTGGGCTGCAGAACCATGGCTAATATTATACCCACCTCACAAAGCAAAATAACCCCACAAAGTGGGGCATTAGCTTCGATGATGACTCAGATACTTTGCGGGGGCCCCAAAATATATAAAATAACCGCCTTCCCTCCAGGGAAAGGCGGCGCTGATGAACAGCTCACACGTTGAACTTGGATAATCGCTCCCGCAGTCTGGAGGAGGCATTCTCCAGCTTACTGGAGAGGGTAACCAGATATTCGCTTACATTCTCCTGCTCTCCGGTCAGGGAAGCTACCTCTTCAGAGGCGGCCGAGGATTCTTCGGCGAACGAGCTGACATTGCCTATAGTCTCTGACAAGACTTGCTGCGAGTGGTTCAGGCCGTCAATCGAAGAAGATACCGAATCCAGCCTGGTAATCAGCTGATGCATCTGGCCCTGTACACTAATGAAGATTTCACTGGTGTTCTGAACATAGTCCATCTGCTCCCCGAACAGCGGCGCAACCTCGGACAAGGCGTCTACCGTCTCATGCATATCCCGCATGATCCGGTCCGTAATCTCGCCCACCACGGCAATGGAACGCTTGGACTGCTCCGCCAGCTGGCGGATTTCATCGGCGACAACCGTGAAGCCCTTGCCCGCCTCCCCTGCCCGCGCCGCTTCAATAGTAGCGTTCAGCGACAGGATATTGGTCTGCTGGGTAATGCTCTGCATGACCTCCAGCACCTGAATGACCGATGAGGCGGTATCCTTAAGTTCATTCACCTTAAGGACCAGCTTGCCTGTCCTGTCGCCAGTCTCTTGTGTTCTGCTTAGCAGCTCCTGCAGCTTGACTACCCCTTCTGCACTGGCTTGCTCCACGCTATGAGCAGTTCCGCCAATCTCATGGGCTACTGCAATAACGGATTCCATCTTCTCCGAGATCTGAGCCGTCATCTCGTTACCCCGGTCCGCCTCCAGTGACAGACTGCCTGCACCGCCGGCAATCTCTTCCGTGGCTGCGGCAATATCCTTCGCTGCCACCGCCGTGTCGCGGGAGGCATTGCCAAGGGCTTCCGCCGCTTCCGTAACCTCACGCGCGGTCTCCTTGGTGTGGACGACCAGCTCTGTAATCTGCTCCATCATCAGGTTGAAGGAGCCGGACAGCTGGCCGATCTCATCACGGGTGACTACATCGGTGCGTACGCGCAGATCCCCGGCTGCCCCCTTGACCATCAGATCCCGCAGCCGAGACAGCGGACGCGAGACCATCCGTACCATCCAGAGTCCAATCAGCACGGCAACGGCGGCAGCGGCGGCCACCGCTATGTAGGTCGTGTTAAGAATCCGTCCCGCATCCTTGGTCAGATTGCCGGAGGGTACCACTCCGAGCAGCCTCCAGCCGGAAGTATGCAGTGTGCCGTAGACCGCAAGAATGGATTTGCCCTGCTCGTCCTTGGTCGGCAGAGAGCCGGATGTATCGCTTAAGCCCTTGAACAGAGTGCCGCCCAGACGCAGATAGGTGTCCGTCTCCTCTTGCTGGGAAGAGGCGATCAGCTCATCTGTGACCGTCAGCAGCTGGATATAGGAACCCTGGCCCAGATCAACCATTTGCAGCTGGCTGTCAAGCTCTGTAGTCTTAATATCGCAGACCGCCAGATAACCGGAGTGACCCGCTTCCGCCGCTACAGACTTAGCGAAACGCACCACTCCTGCGGCCTCTCCCTGCTTCAGCGCTTCGGTAATCCACTGGCTCTGCGGCTTCTCCTGCAACTGCTTGTACCATGCTGCATCATGGATCGCCGCCAGGAAATCATTGTCCACTTCACCAGCTCCGGCTGCGGGCAAGACTTCATTCAGCGGAACCAGATACACTGCCTGCACCCCGGGTACAGCCGTGAGCCATTGATCGAGCTCCCCGTTAATTATCTTGGACAGTTCTGTGCGCTTCGCAGGATCTGCGGCAGCTGGGCCTTCCAGTGCGACCGCTTGCTGAATATCCTCATTGTAGAACAGCTGACCCAGATTATCTTCATAGCGCAGCAGGATCACATCCAGCTTCTCTGCCGTCTGCTCCACGGTCTGCTGATTAGCGGACAATGCATTGTTCTCAATCGTTTGTCTCGCCACAGAGTAGGAAATATACCCCAGAGACAGCACAATTCCCATGGTCGCGATGAAAAAAACCAGAAAGAGCCGCATCCCCAGCGACTTGGAGGGATGCAGCCGAGAAAGAATAGAGGTACTGCGAACTGTTGAACTGCTCAAAAAACCACCGCCAGATTCTATGTATTCTTGATATTCATGATCCTATTCATGATATACCATCAGCTCTTCTGTGGCTGTGATTTTGTTGTATGCAGCAAATTGCGTCGGGTGGCGGACAGGCTTAGATCTTACCAGGACCGGCATCATCGCCAACCTCTTCATGAGTCTCAATGACGTAGTTAACGATTTCATCAACGGTGGTGTAGGCAACACCAACATAGGTGTCCGCAGCCCCGTAATAGATGGCAATCCGTCCGGTATCGGTGTCACTCAGCGCAGCACAAGGGAAGAGTACATTGTTGACAAAACCTCTTTCTTCATACCATTCCTCTGGTGTCAGCACGAAGTTCCGGGAGCGGTATTTCACTCTCGAAGGCTCATCCGTATCCAAAATAACAGCCCCCATGCTATAGACAAGGCCGTTACAGGTCCCTGTAACCCCATGGTAGAACATCAGCCAGCCTTCCGAGGTCTCAATGGGCGCAGGTCCGCCGCCGATCTTGGTGCTCTGCCACCAGCCTTGTCCACCCTTGGTCATGACATGGCGGTGCTTTCCCCAGTAGACGAAGTCAGGGCTCTCGCTCAGGAAGACATCGCCGAACGGAGTATGCCCGCTGTCGCTTGGCCGGGAGAGCATGACGAAATTGCCGCCTATTTTTCGGGGAAACAGCACTCCGTTGCGGTTGAACGGCAGGAACGGATTCTCCAGGCTGACGAAGCTCTTGAAATCCTGTGTCTTGGCAACGCCGATCGCCGCCCCGTAGAAATCCGTACACCAGATAATATAATACGTATCCTCCACCTTCACCAGACGGGGATCATACGCGTAACGTGGCATATACGGTTGGCCTGCCTCGTCTATGAATTGGATCGGCTGCTCATCAATGACCCAATCCAGGCCGTCCGCGCTGCGGCCCATCCGCAGATGGGGGCGGGTCGTGTGATCCTCCACGCGGAAGACTCCCAGAAAGCTGCCCTCGTAAGCGATCACCGCGCTGTTGAAGATGCGGGCGACCCCTTTGGCCGGATTACGCTTGATCACCGGGTTATCGCTATGTCTCCAGACCGGATGGTCATTCCCGGCAGGTCTGTCCTGCCAAGGCATATTCGGCAGACTCTGGCTGCCAGTCAGCTTTACTTCTCTCATAATAGAATCCCTCCAATAATAGTTGCAGCAGCCGCTGCGATGGTGTATTGCTCCCCGGCTTGCCGCTTTATTTGACCGACCCTTGGGCGAAGCCGTTATAGATGTATTTCTGCAGTGCTACGAATGCGATCAGCGTCGGAATGATCGCGATCATAATCGCGGCACAGATGACCTCCCACTGGGAGCCGTAAGGCCCTTTGAATTTGAACAGTGCAGTGGACACGACCTGCAGGCTGCTTTTGGGCATATACAGGAACGGGGTGTAGAAATCATTGTAGATATTAACGCCCTTCACGATGATCACCGTCACAATGGCCGGACTCAGCAGCGGAAGAATAATTCTCCAGTAGATCGTCCAGTAGGAGGCCCCATCCAGCATTGCCGATTCGTCAAGTGACTCAGAGATCGAGTCCAGGAACTGCATGAAGATATAGACAGCGATAATATCGGTCCCCAGATACATCAGAATCGGCGCCCAGCGGGTATTGAACAAGTCCAGGGCATTGATGATCTGAAAAGTTGCTACTTGCGTCGTTACTCCGGGAATCAGCGTAGCCAGCAGAAAAGCCCCCATCAGCGCCTTGCTGCCTCTGAATTTGAACCGGGCCAGAATATAAGCCATCATCGAGCCGGTAAGCGTAGCGCCCGCAATGGAAATAAGGACGATAATGATCGTGTTCATGAAGCCGAGCAGCATGTTCCCGTCTACGAAGGCTTTAGTATAGTTGGCGAAATTCAGCCAGTTCTCCGGCAGGGTCAGCGGACCGGTTGAGGCATACTCGGCATTGGTTTTCAGGGAAGCAAAGAAGACCACCACAATCGGCATCAATGCCATAAGCGCGCCCAGCACCAGGGAGATATATTTAAACACAGCGGCCAGGTTGTATTTGAAGGTATGCATCGCTCTATTTCTCCTCCTTGATCAGAATGCGCTGCAGGATAGTGACCAGCACCACAATACCAAGCAGGACCACAGCCATTGCCGAAGCCAGCCCCAGCTTGCTGTATTTGAAGGCCACATCGACGGTCTGGATGACAAAAGTGCCGCTGCCGTTGGAGCCGCCGGTCATGACATACGGAATCTCAAACACCCCGATGGCCCCGCTCACCGCGAGAATCAGATTGAGCTGGAGGATACGCTTGATGCTTGGAATGATGATATGCCGGAACTGATGCCAGCGGTTAGCCCCGTCTATCTCCGAGGCTTCATAGATATCACTGCCGATTGAGGAGATCGCACCAAGGAAGATAATAAAGTTCATCCCCATGTAACGCCATACCGAGGCAAAAGCGAGAGAGATGTTAATCAGCTGCGGATTCAGCAGCCATTTTTGTTGCAGCGCCCCGAGGCCGAGCAGATCAAGAATGGTATTAAGGGTGCCTTCCGGCTTGAAGAAGAACAGGAAGATGAACCCGATCGCCACACCGTTCAGCAAGGTCGGAAAGAACAGAATCCCCTTGAACCAGTTCTTCAGCCGGACATTGAAGCTCAGAATCGTGGCAAAATAAAGCGCCAGCCCCATCTGGATAAAGGTGGCAAAAAAGTAATACAAGCTGACCTTGAACACGGCGAAGTACTCCGGCTTGGTAAAGATCGTCTTGTAGTTATCAAAGCCGATATACTCCATATTTTTGCTTAGCCCGTTCCAGCTGGTGAAGCTGTACTGAAACATTTTAAAGACAGGTAAATAGGAGAACGTCAGCAGCAGAACTACGGGTACTAGCGAAAATAAAAAGATGATCAGAATCCGTTGATTTTTATAGCTCATGTTAGACAATTTAGGCACTCTCCACACCTCCTGAAAACTTACTGCTCATCATTCCGCTTCTATCCCTGCAAAAGTGAAGGGGATTATGCCGTTACCGGCATCTCCCTTTCTTTTGATCTTTAATCTACTTGGCAGTCACAATTTTGGCTCTGGCTGCTTTCCATTTATCATTTAGTTCTTTCATAATGTCATCATAGGATTGCTTCCGGTTGCCAATCGCTGCTTCGATGATTACCTTCTTGAAGTCAGGCTGCCACAAGCCGATTTCAGCCTCTTTATCAATGGCATCCACCCAGCCCTCTTCACCCGCTTTGGCTGGAGCAAGCGTGTCGAAGGTGATGTCTGTACCTGCAAATTGCTTGAGGATTTCAGGCAGCTCGGCTCCCTTTACCGGGCTCATGCCTCCGCCTTCAGTAGTCGGATAACCGGATTCATTAATGAACCAGTCCACCCATGCTCTGGCGGCTTCTTTATTTTTGCTGTGAATGCTAACCCCCAGATTATAGTCGTCAGACAACGGAACCAGGATCTTGTCAGCATTGGTCGGGAATGGCATGAAGCCTACATCATCCGGGTTCGCTGCCAGTCCTTTGATCTGACCGATGGCCCAGGAGCCAAGCATCATCGTACCAATTTTGCCGTTCGCCAGATCTGCCTTGGAGGATTCCCAGTCGGTTGTAGTAGGGTCTTCTTCAATCAGACCGTCTTTGGCTGCATCGTACATTACCTTGTAGAGCTCATAGTGCGGCTGGCCTGGAACAAAGTTATCGTCGGAGGCTACCTGGCCGATGTTGACATATTCACGGTCTCCGGCAACGGTAGCCAGATCCGCTTCCCACTGGGTCAGCGTCCAGCCCGCAGCATAGTTCGTGTAGAGAGGAACGGCATCCGTCTTCTCCTTGATGCTCTTCAGTGCGGCGGAGAACTGATCAAAGGTTCTTGGAATCTCGCTCACTCCGGCATCCTTGAAGACCTGCTTGTTATAGATCACGCCGGAGAAATTAACCGTAATCGGAATGCCGTATGAAATCCCGTCTACCGTCCGCTCTTCGAGGCCTGTATATTGCTGCTCCAGGTCAGACTTTTTACCCAGCGGCTCGAAGAAATCTGGCAGGTCTTTGATCGCTACGCTGGTAGGCAGGAGCAGAACATCTCCGTAATCACTGGTGCTCATGCGGATTTTGATCTGATCCTCATAGGTGGATAAGGCTTCGAAATTCACTTTGACATCTGGATATTTCTCATTGAATTTGGCGGCGTAGTCTTTGAACACGGTATCTACAATATCCGTCCGCTGTGTAATAACCGTAATATCACCCTTGATATCCTTGGCGGCATCTCCCCCTGGAGCGGCTGTTGCCCCCGCTGCGGTGCCTGTGTTCCCGCCTGTATTTGTTGCTGCGGAATTAGTGGCATTATTGTTGTTAGATGCACAGCCGGAGAACAATCCGGCCATCAGTGTCAGCGCTGTCAACCCGGTAACTGCTTTAGTTTTTTTCATCATATTTCTGACCCCTCTCTTCATTTGGAACGGAATAGTATAATAACAAAAAAATAACAACAGAATGATTCCCCCAACAAACAGAACCCTAACCATCCTAAAAATAAACTTAATTCACATGTTGTTATCGCTTACATTGCCATTATAGACCTTGATTCGGCTTTAAACGATGGTTTAAATTGCTTTTTCTGGTCTTCAATTTGTTATTTTTGTTATATAAAATATATTGGAAGCAAAAACAAAACGTCTGCACATCGCCAAATGTAGTCGGTTTTTCGATTACATTCGGCCAACATGACCGCACATCCTATCCACATCGGACGAAAATCTTATTTCCTAATTAATAAAAAACACTACCCTATCACTCCCTGAAGAAGTGAAATGGTAGTGCCAATGGGCTCTTTTCCTGTAAAGTGCGACGCAAGCTTATGATCTGTACCGGCTTTTATATTCCTTGGGAGTCATGCCGCACATCTTCTTGAACAGCTTATTGAAATACACCGGATCGCTGTAGCCGACTTTGTCAGCAATCTCATAATTCTTCAGGTCCGGATGATGGAGAAGCATCTTCTTGGCCTCCGCAATACGGATGCCGATCAAGTAGTCGGTAATGGTCTGCCCTGTCTTATGCTTGAACAGCCTGCTGATATAACTCGCATTCATTCCCACGGCCTCAGCCAGCCGCTCAAGCTCGAAATTAAGACCGTAATCCTGCTCAAGAATGCTCTTCATCTGCTCTACTACATAATGCTCCCCACCTTCGGAAGGCTGATGCGGCACTTCATCGGAGGGAGCAGCCGCAGGCGTCTGCCGGGTCGCTTCTACACTTTTGAGCAGATCATATAATTGTGCCTTATCAATGGGCTTCAGCAGATAATCAAGTACACCGAAGCGCATGGCCTTACGGGCGTAGTCGAATTCACTGAAGCCGCTCAGCACTGCTATAGGCAGCTGCTTAAGATGTCCTCTCGCCTCTTCAATCAGCTGGAATCCATCCATTCTCGGCATCTTGATATCTGTAATAAGAAGATCGATCTCCTTCAGGCTTAGCTCCTGCAGATGGTTCCAGGCCTCAAGCCCGTTGCTGTACGAGCCGATTACCCTGACCTCCACATCCATTCTGGAAGCGATCTTCTCCAGCCCGCGGCGGATCACTTCCTCATCATCCGCAATCATGATCCGGATTACCACCCTATCGCCCCCGTCGTTTCATCTATGATGATAGCGCTATCAATACAATTATAGACCCTACATAACCATTAGAAAATGTGCCCCTATCCACTTTTATAGTCTTCAATTGACTTCATCCAATTCCCGCTTGAATTCCCGGCCGAAAAGGGTTATAACATGGTTATATATCGTTATCATTATATACTAATATAATAATAACAATTATAAAAAATAACTCCAACACCAGCAAGCACTATTAAGGAGTGAACAGAAAAAATATGAATAATGCAACCGAAGTATGGCGCACCCGGCTGGAAGCAGAGCTGAAACACAATATTCTGGGCTTCTGGATGAAGCATGCCCTGGATGATACTCATGGCGGCTTTATCGGTGAAATGGATAATCAGCTGCAGGTGTTGCCCGGTGCAGACAAAAGCCTTGTACTGAATGCACGGATTCTCTGGACATTTGCAAGTGCTTACAGAGTGTACGGAACTGCAGATTATCTGGCTATGGCCGACCGCGCCTATGATTACCTCATTCAGAATTTCACAGATTCCGAATTCGGCGGCTTCTTCTGGATGGTAGATGAACACGGATCTGCATCCCAGCCCAAGAAACAAATCTATGGACTCGCTTTTGTCATCTATGCCTTGGCTGAGTACCATCATGCCACCGGCCGGGACGACGTCCTGCGCCAAGCAACCCAATTGTTCCATTTGATTGAGAAATACGGTTATGACCCTCTTCACAAAGGGTATATTGAAGCCTTATCGCGGGAGTGGGAGATGACCGATTCCCTAAGTCTCAGCGCGAAGGATATGAATGAGAAAAAATCCATGAATACACATCTGCATGTACTGGAAGGGTACATCGGCTTGTACCGGGTATGGAAGTCAGAGACACTCAGAAGCAAGCTCGCTGAGCTAATCGAAACCATGCTGGAGCATATCCTGGATTCGGACGGCAAGCACTTCCATTTGTTCATGGATGAAGAGTGGCAGGTGAAGTCAGAGCATATCTCCTTCGGCCATGACATTGAGGGAAGCTGGCTGCTCTATGAAGCTGCGGAAGTACTTGGAGACGAGGCCCTGCTTGAACGCGTGCGCAAGGCAACCCTGTCGATGGCCGAAGCTGCACTGACTGAGGGGGTAGCGCCGGACGGCGGAATCTGGAATGAGGCAGATCTAAGCGGCTTCATTGACAAAGCCCACGAGTCCAGAGACTGGTGGCCGCAGGCTGAAGCCATGGTCGGATTCTACAATGCATATCAGTTAACTGGAGATTTGCGTTTCCTGGAAGCCGCTGAGAGCTCATGGAGTTTCACAGAGAAATATATTATTGATCCTAAGCTGGGCGAATGGCACTGGGGGGTGGATGAATCCCTGCAGCCGCTGGCCCATGCACCGAAGGTCAGCGCCTGGAAATGCCCCTATCACAACAGCCGGGCCTGCTTCGAGATGATTAGACGGCTTGGCGAAACCTCAGATATAAAGGAGACTATACAATGAGTACCATTTTTGAACAACGCAAGCAGGCATTGACTGAACGTTATGAAGCCCTGATTGGCCGCACCAATGAGAAGCTGCCTTACGGCAACGGCATTTATGACCGCTACAAGTATCCCCTGCTCACTGCGGAGCACGCCCCCCTGATCTGGCGTTACGACTTCAATGAGGAGAGCAACCCGTATTTCGCAGAGAGAATCGGAGTGAACGGCGTATTCAATCCCGGAGCTATTGAACTGAACGGCAAATTCTACATCGTTGCCCGGGTGGAGGGCAATGACCGCAAATCCTTCTTCGCCGTTGCCGAGAGCAGCAGCGGTGTGGACGGCTTCCGCTTCTGGGATCACCCCGTAGTGCTTCCTGAGACCGCAGACCTGGATATCAACGTCTATGACATGCGCCTGGTACAGCATGAGGATGGCTGGATCTACGGCCTGTTCTGCACCGAACGCAAGGACCCGGAGGCTGCCCCTGGCGATTTGTCCAGCGCCGTTGCGCAGTGCGGCATTGCCCGTACCAAGGATCTCAAGACCTGGGAGCGTCTCGCCGATCTTAAGACCGGCTCCGCCCAACAGCGCAACGTGGTCCTGCATCCAGAATTCGTTGACGGCAAGTATGCCTTCTACACGCGCCCGCAGGACGGGTTCATCGCCGCCGGTTCCGGCGGCGGCATCGGCTGGGGCTTATCGGAGCAGATTGAGAACGCTGTTATCACCCGTGAGACGATCATCGACCAGCGCTACTACCATACCATCAAAGAAGTGAAGAACGGTCAAGGGCCGGCCCCGATCAAAACACCGCTCGGCTGGCTGCACATCGCTCATGGCGTCCGCAATACAGCTGCCGGCCTGCGCTATGTGCTGTATGCCTTCTTGTCTGACCTTGCGGAACCTAACCGTGTGACTCATGCCCCAGGGGGACATTTCATTGCTCCAGACGGCGAAGAGCGCGTCGGTGATGTATCCAATGTTGTCTTCTGCAACGGTGTAATCGCCCGTGACAACGGAGAGGTATTCATCTACTACGCTTCCTCCGATACCCGTATCCATGTAGCTGCCACCACCGTAGACCAACTGCTCGATTATGTCATGAATACTCCTGAAGATCCGCTTCGTTCCTATGCTTGCGTACAGCAGCGTATCGCTATGATCGACCGGAATTTACAATTGAAATAACGCAAACAAGCAGAAACGGTACCGTCCTTTCATAGGACAGTACCGTTTCTTTTTGAAAGAATTTATATGCTATGGGGTCCCCGCAAAGTGCCTGAGTCATCATCGCAAGTGGAAACGGCTTTGCCGTCCTTTTAGAGGACGGTACCGTTTTAGCGAGAAATAGAAGGATAAGTTATCGTGTGCAACATATAAATTCTTATATTTAAGCTAAAGCTCCACTTTTTGGGGTTATTTTGTTGCTTCAAGCCCGGGGTTTGCCTACAGAATCCCGGTGGACGATATCTGCGGAGATCAGAATTTTCTCCAGCGGTACAGCGGGATTCTGAATTCGGTTCAGCAGCTTCTCTACAGCTGCCCGGCCCATAGCCTCCTTAGGAACATGCACGGTTGTAAGCGGAGTTACCCCCCGCAGGGAATCCTCAATATTGTCAAAGCCTGTCACAGAAATATCAGCAGGAATGTCTAGCCCTGCTTCCTGCAACACTTCACTAATCGCCAGGGCCGTGAAATCGTTCGCACACACGAGTGCAGTTGGCAGAGTATCCGATTCTTTTCGTGCGGCGACCCAGAGCCTGAATTCTTCACGGAGCGCTTCATCATACATCCCTTCCAGCAGCAGCTCATCATCGATAGCCGGGGTCTTCAGATGACTCTCCTCCAGTGCGCTGCGGAACCCGATCCAGCGGTCACCGAAGCTGCGGGAGTAACGGATATTGCCGACAAAGTGAAATAACGTATGTCCGCTACCAATCAGGTGGTTGCAGAGCCGTGCCATAGAATCGATGTTATTCGCAAATACAGTATCACACGGAATTAACGCATCCTCATGGTCGATCATGACCAGCGGGAGCCCGATCCGGTGCACTTCGAGCAGCAGTGAGGTGGAGATCTGCCCTACTCCGATCAGACCGAGCAGGCCGTCCGGATTGAGGACATTAACGAAATTATCAGCCCGGTGCTCTGAAATGATCACCATGCCCAGCCCCTCCTGATCCAGCGCCATCGCAATGCCATCAACGATTTTGCCCCAATATAGTGAATCTTGGGTCTGAGAACGGATATTGGGCATCAGCACCAGCACGGATTGCTTATTGCGGTCTTGTTCTCCCGTCAGGGAACGGCGCTTCGGACTTTGCACATAGGCGTTTTTTTGAGTGAAATATCCCAGCTGAGAGGCGGCTTGAATCACCCGTTCCCGGGTGGTCTCATTGACCCCCTCCTTGCCAGAGAGCGATTTGGATACGACGAACTTGGAGACCCCGAGATGATCGGCTATTTTTTGCATCGTTACTTTTTTGGCCACAACAATACCTCCAGAATTTGATCTTGCTTAGTGTGCAGAGTCCGGTGGTTACGGTGCAGACTGCTGACTCATACGTGCTTCCTTCCATTTCGCATTCAACTGGTCAAAGGACTTCTGCAGATCCGGTGCGGCGAGCACATCCTGAATATAATCGCCCGACCAGAAGCTCAGCTTCGTCCGGTTCGCCAGATCAATGAACGCATCCGTCTGCACCGTAGCCTCAATCAGCTTCGGATGATAGGAGAGGAACTCACTATATTGCTGTAAAGCGGGTTCGTCCGAACCCTTAGCCGGAAGAAACCCCCAATCTTTGGCATACGAAGTTTCTGTGATGAAATACTGAAGCCAAGCCATCGCAAGCTCTTTATTGCGGCTGTATCTGCTGACCCCCATGAACCAGTCGGGATTAAGTGCCGCATAATGGGCCGTACCGTTGTCATATGGAAAAGGGAAGAAGCCTATATCCTCCGGTGAAGCGCCTGCATCCATAATCTGCCGGATGGTCCAGTTCCCCTGCAGATACATACCTGCTTCTCCTCTGGCCAGTCTGGATTTGGAGATCTCCCAGCTGTTGGAGAATAACTGCTCCTCGACATAACCCTTGGCCATCATCGTTCTGGCAATCCCCAGAGCCCGCCCCCATTCGTTACCGATCTGCCAGGGGCTGTCCTCATGAACCATATCATTCAAATAATCGGGGTTCCCCGTCATATAATTAACCAGATTATTGCCCCATTCCCGCAGCGGCCAGACGGCCCCGTAATTCATATACAGCGGGATGATGCCCGCCTGCTTCAGCTTGACACAGGCTGCGTAGAATTCGTCAAGCGTCTGCGGAACCTGTTCAATTCCCGCCCGCTCAAAAGCCTTCTTGTTGTATACGATTCCACTCGTGGTGTTGCCTGTAGACAGCCCGTATCGCTTGCCGTCAAAGGTTGCAAAGGTCGTGAACCGCTCCTGCGCCGCCAATTCCTCACTCAGCGGCTCGAAGAAAAGCCCCAGCTCCTTCGCAGGCAGATTGACCGGAAGCAACAGAACATCCCCAGTATCCTTGGTGGACAAGCGGACCAGGATATCCGTGGCATAGCTGGACAGCCCCTCAAATTCTACATGAGCTTCAGGATACCGCTTCCTGAATTCATCCGCATAGCCCTTAAATGTTCCATTCTCAATCAGGTCAATCCGGTTCGTCAGCATCACGACCGTACCGGACAGCTCAGAAGACGCATCATCTCCGGCAGAGGCTGCCGGGGCCAGCCCCCTGCTGTTCCGGCTGTCACAGCCGGTTGATAGCAGAAAGAGCAGCAGCATAGAATACACCGGAAAGCGTACAATCATCCGTTTCAAGCCCATTCCTCCTCAAGGGGTCTCCCCTTCAATTACGGGAGTAACTCCCGGCAGCGGCAATGACAAGATTACATCCGTACCCTCGCCAGGCTTGCTGAACACCTCAATCCCATAAGCCGGACCGTAATGAAGCTGAAGGCGCTGGTGCACATTTGCCATGCCAATCCCTCCATTAATGCTCTTTTTCTGAGGGGCTTCATGCCGAAGTCTCTCCCTCAGCTTATCGAGCGTAACCTGATCCATTCCGCAGCCGTCATCACGGATATGGAACAGAAGCCTCTGCTCTGTATACTCACACTTGATGCTCAGATGCATCCGGGTCTTGGTATCATCCAGCCCGTGATACGCAGCATTCTCAATAATCGGCTGAAAAACCAGCTTAATCATGGAATAGTTGTCAAGCGTATCGGGAACATCAATCGTCAGCTCAAATCTGCCAGGATACCGGCTGCCCAGCAGCTCCACATAGTTGCGCACATACAGCAGCTCCTGCTTCATCGTTGCCCAGCCGCTCAAGTCACTGGTGCTGTAGCGGAGCAGCTTCCCCAGGATAGAGATCATGTCAGCGGCTTCCACATCATCATTAATCTCTGCCGTCATCCGGATAGTTTCAAGCGTATTGTAGATAAAATGCGGATTGATCTGGCTCTGAAGCGCCTGCAGCTCCGCCTCCTTCTTCTGTTCCTCAATCTGGTAAATATCCTGGATCAGTTGACGAATGCGGGCCAGCATACGGTTGAATTGATGCCCCAGGAGACCAATCTCGTCACGGCGTTTAATGCGGAAGGTCACATCGAGATCGCCGCCCTGCACTTTTTTCATCAGCTGGATCATTTGGGTCAGCGGCTTGGTCAGGGCAAACGACAGAATGAGCGAGATGATCAGGGCCAGCACAATGATGATTAGAGTGGCGCCTATAGTCGCATTGCGGGTCAGCTTCACTCCACGGGTCAATTCGTCCACGGGTATGGAAATAATCACCTTCCAGTTCGTCTTGGTGGAGCTTGAATAGATATTAAGCCGGTCCTTGCCGGATACGGTGTCATAAAAGCTCCCGGAGCTCCCTTCCGCAGCACGGAATAAGGAGGACCTGGAAATATCCGCAGTGAGCAGCTTCTGCTCACTGTCATAGATGACTTTGCCCGACTGATCCACAAGGATCGATTTCCCCCGGGTCACCTTATCCAGCTCCGCCACCTGATTCTCCAGATTACTGAAGTTAGCCTCCACTGCGATCAGGCCGACTGGCTTCCATAGCACGTCCAGAATGGGACGCACCACCGTAAAGGCATAACGGGTGCTCTGCAAATTGCTTGTATACGCCTGCGTTCCCAGAAGGGTCGCTTCTCCGCCGGAGCCCTTTACCTGCTCGCTCCAGAACCTGTAGCTCTGCTGCAGATCCAGCCGGACGCCCCCATCCTTGGCAGAATAATAACCATTCCCGTAGGCATCAAAAATATAGACCGAATGGGTTCCCCGCTTAATATTGTTAATAAATGAAATATTCTCTTCGATGCCCCGCTGAATGGACAGCAGGAGATCCAAATCGCCGGGAGCCACCTGAGCCGTATCCTGCTTGCCTTCCATCATCTGCTTTTGCTCATAATAGCGGTTCGAGCGGATCAGGTTCTGCTTGATCTCATTGACGTAGGCGGGCATTGAAGATATTCGTTTCATATCTTCTATGTAATCATCGATGGAATCCATCATTTGATCAATCAGCTTCTCGGAATAGGCGATCGTGTTCGCCTGGATAGATTCCGAATAGCTCTTGAAGCTGATCACACTGATGAAAGACAGCGGGAGCGTAATAATGACCAGAAATACCAGGAACAGCTTGCGCTCCATGGACATATCCTCGATATAAGACCACCAGTTGTTATTGCGTGCTGCTCTCATTCGGCCTTCTCCCTGGTTCAAATTCCATAACTAATCCAGCAAACAACAATAACAAAACTCTAACAAAACCATTATACGTATTCGCTAAACGATGCACAAGGAAGGATGTCCTGTCAAAAGAAAATAAGTTTCTATATAAATAGCGGTAGAAATCCGGTGACTGCTGACTAGAGTAAAGGACTGGTGTATGGCCAGCCCCTCCTCATCAACCAACTACTGGATAAAATCACCCTGCGGGTGAGGGATGCTGGTGCCTTCTCTCACCGGCCGCTTGTAAGGAACAGTATTATTGCACTTTTGGCAGGATTCCTTAAAAAATGGTGCTGGATAAGCTATATTGTCGCATTATTTGCACAAATTTCGGCGTTTAGAGCACGTTAGCGTAGGATTTGTTGCAATTCGTGCAGGATTTCAGCATAGACCGCTTCTACGGATCAGCATTGTTGCACTTTTTGCAGGATTGCTTTATAAATGTTACTGGCTGTGAAGTATGGGCCTATCCCTAGGCGCAGCATTCCTAAACATCAACTAAAAAGGGCGTCACGCAGCCGAATGCGGCTTGCGTGACACCCTTGAATACTTAATACTGAACAGTTTCAAATAACATTATTTGATCGTAAACAGCGACAGCTTGCTCTCCAGCTGGGTGGAGGCCCCTTGCAGCTTGTTCGACAAGGCTACGAGATGGTCACTGACATTCTGCTGCTCACTGCTGAGCGATGCTACCTCTTCCGAGGTTGCCGAGGATTGCTGCGCTACCGCACTCACATTCCCCATAGCATCGGACAGCACGCCCTGCGAATGATTCAGACTGTCGATGGCCCCTGTTACAGACTCCAGACTCATAATGAAGTCTTCCATCTGCCCCTTCACAGACACGAAGATCTCACTGGTACTCTTCACGGATACCATCTGCTCCTTGAACAGCGGAGCCACTTCAGACAGAACAGCAACCGTCTCATCCATCTCAGCTACAATCTTGTCTGTGATTCCAGCGACCAGAGCGATGGACTGCTTGGATTGGTCTGCAAGCTGCCGGACCTCCCCTGCGACTACCATGAAGCCACGGCCAGCTTCGCCTGCTCTCGCTGCTTCAATCGTTGCATTCAGAGACAAAATGTTCGTCTGCTGGGTAATATTCTTCATCACATCCAGCACCTTGATTACGGAATATACCGTTTCCTTGAGGTTGTTGACTCTATCCACCAGGGCAGAAGTCATTTCCCCTGTACGTCCGGTCTGATCCAGCAGCTCTTCCAGCTGTACAGCACCCTGTCCGCTGGCTTCCCCGACTCCACGGGCTGCCTGATCCATCTCGGAGTTGGCTGCAATAACACTCTGCATCTGCGTAGCAATCAGATCAGTCAGCTCATTGCCGCGCTCGGCTTCCTGGGCCAGACTTCCGGCACCGCCGGCAATCTCCTCTGTGGCCGCAGCGATTTCCTTGGCGGAGATCGCCGTCTTGCGCGAAGCATCCCCCAGCTCACCAGCAGTCTCAAGGACTTCGCGGGCTGTATCTGTAGTTTGGGCTACTAGCTCAGTAATCTTACCCATCATCATATTGAATGAGGCCGACAACTGGCCGATCTCATCCTTCGAGACATACTGGGTACGAACACTCAGGTTGCCTTCGGCTCCTTCCAGCATCAGGTCCTTCAAGCGTGCCAGCGGCTTGGCAATCATCTGGACCATCCAGAAGCCAACCACCATGGCCAGCAGGGCTGCCGCTCCAGCAGCAAGGAAGGTAGTAAACAGAATCGGCGTGGCAGCTTGAACCAGTTCTCCGGTAGGAACTACACCGGCAAGCTTCCAGTCTGCCTTCTGCATCGGGTTGTAAACAGCAAGGATATGCTCGCCCTTCTCATCCTTGGCTTCCTTGCTCTTATTGCTCTCCTTGCTATCCTTGATGAAACTAAGCTCGGAGGCTTTGCCGTCCTCCTCAGGCTGTGACGAAGCCACTACGGTTCCATCCGGGGCTACCAGTTGAATCCGTGAGCCATCCCCAAGCCGCACACTCTTGAAAGCTTCTTCCAGGAGAGTGCTCTTAAGCTCCAGCATAACTACATAAGAGGCGTTGGAGCCCAGATTCTTGAGCGTTCTGACCATAGCCAGATTCTTGCCGCCACTGCCTTCAATGGCCGTAGGGAACCAGTAGTTCTGTGCGGATTTGGCTTCTGTCGTATAATGAGGCTCATATGAGCTTGAATTCTTGACCACGGTCTTGTACCATTCCTGTGCTCTCACATCATCGCCGGCCAGGCCGGTGCTTCCGCTAGAGACAATCCCCATCTCCGGGTCCTCCGGAATGAGTGAGATGGCGACTATATTGGCATCCGTTGTAGTCTGGCTGGACAGCTTCTTGCTGATCGCATCGGTAGCCACGAACTTATCGTAGCTGCTCTTCGCCGAAGACAGCTCTGTCAGATTCGCCTGCATCTGTGTATCAAAATATAACTGAAGTGCGAGACTCTCATACTGCTTCAAGGTAATATCCAGCTTCTCCGAGGTCTGAATAATCGTCTGCCGGTTGGCTTCGGACACATTCTCTTTAATTGTATTCTTCGCTTTGTTGTAAGACAGAAGTCCTAAGAACAGGACCACCACCACGATGGAAGATAAGAAGATCAGGAACAGCTTCACCCCAACAGATTTGGTCGGGTTCACCCTCTTCATTTGGCTTAGCGAACCGCTTAATACCTTTTTGTAATTTCTCTTGTCTACCATGTTGCTTGTTGTCTGTGAAGCTTCTGTGTTCTGGGCCTTAGCCTTTTGTGTACTCTTTGGCTTTTTACTGTTTTTCGCCACTTTTATCCTACTCTCCTTCGGTTTATTTGTCTTCTCGTCCGGATTGGGAGCTCCCATAACCATCACCTGCCTATCGCCTAGATTGGAAGATATATGTAAGCGTTACCTGCCCTATATATCGGCACAAAGTCTCATTTTTCTTAGCATTATTTGCAAATCGCTTCAATACTAATATATTTTTGTCGAATTGCATAAGCATTTTGGCACAAAAAAAGAAATGCCCTTGTGTAAACAGACATCTCTTGGTTTGTAAAGCCATTATTTTCGCTTGCGCATCATATCAAAATAAGCAACCGGCTGATCGACCTTCATCCGCACCCGCTGCAGCGGATGGCGGGCAACCTCCAGCGGATTGCCCGCCTCATCCCACAGCTCGCCTACGGTCTGCTTGAAGAAGGTATCGTCCGGTCCGAAGAATTCGACTTCCTGTCCCGGCTTGAAGTTATTGCGCTGCTGAACGAGCGCCATCCCGCTCTCCGCATCATACTCCAGCACCAGACCGGCAAAGTCGTACGGAGCAGCTTTCTCCTCCGGCTCATAAATGTGATCTTCATGGTCCGGTGTGTCGTAGAAAAATCCCGTATTCAGCGGACGGTTAGCCGCCTTCTGCAACTCCTCCAGCCATTCGGGCTTCAGCACATACCCCTCCGGGTCGGCCATGTAAGCATCAATGGCTTTGCGGTAGGCATTCACTACAGTAGCCACATAGTGAATCGATTTCATCCGGCCCTCAATCTTGAAGCTGTCAATTCCGGCTTCAATCAGGTCAGGAATACTCTCCAGCATGCATAGGTCTTTCGATCCCATAGTGAACGGGTTGTCCTCGGGCTGATGCAGCGGCAGCTGGGTGATTCCGGGCTGCAAGGCCTGAGGCCCCTCAGCCTGCTCCTCTTCGGATACCCAGTTCCCTTCGGGACGGGCATCTTCGAACAGATCATACTTCCAGCGGCAGGATTGGCAGCAGCCCCCGCGGTTGGAGTCACGGTCGGTGAAGTGGTTGGATAACACGCAGCGTCCCGAGTAAGAGGAGCACATAGCACCGTGAATGAAGCTCTCGATCTCAATATCCACATGCTGCTTGATTTCGGCGATTTCCTCCAGGCTGGTCTCCCGGCCCAATACTACGCGCGGCAGACCTTCCTCCTTCCAATAGGATACTGCCTGCCAGTTAAGCGTGGACTGCTGGGTGCTTAAGTGCACCTCAAGACCTGGCACCAGGCGCAGGGCAGTATCGACAATCACCGGATCGGCTACGATAATCGCTGCAATTCCGGCCTCATATAAATTACGCAGGTATTCTTCAATCCCCGCGATATCTTCATTGTGAGCATAGATATTGGTGGCTACGAATACTTTGGCACCGTATTTCTTGGCAAATTCAACACCCTCGCGCATTTCCTCAAAGGTAAAGTTATCTGCGCCTGAGCGCAGGCCGTATTTTTGTCCTCCGATATATACTGCATCCGCACCATAATGCACGGCGAATTTCAATTTCTCTAAGTTTCCTGCCGGAGCCAGGAGCTCCGGTTTGTCCAGACGGTAACGTTTGCCTTTGAATTGAGGCTTGGTCATGGTTCCCATTCCTGTTCTCCTTTCTGTGTCTCATCTTCTGCAAGATTTCAAAGCATACATCGGGTGGTACACGCTGCTGCGGTGAATTTGGACTTTCGGCCGCTGTTAGGTTTGGATTTCTTCATTTTAAGCTGCGGTTCGCAGTTGAAATCCAAACCTAAAGGCGGACGCTATCGCTCCTGCAGTTCCAAATTCCCCTCCGCCGCTGAACCCAATGATGATGGGATAAACCTTACAAGAGCTGAGACAATACCTTTTATATATTAATATACCTGTTCTTTATAGAAGAAGCCGAACGACAGTTCACGCTCAGGGTCCTGCAAGGCACGGACCTCCTCCAGCCAAGACTCCTCGAATGCATATTCAGCGGGATCAGCGGCATAGACGTCCATGGCATGACGGTAAGCCTTAACGACAGCCACATTATAAGCCACCGGCTTCAGCAGACCTTCGATTTTCAGGCTGTGTACGCCGGCTTTTAACAAGAAATGGAGATCCTCCAGAATGCAAATATCATCCGAGCTCATAATATGCGTGCCATTCTCGTCTTCATAGATCGGGAACTTCTCATTCGGACGCTCCGCTTCAATCAGGAACAGCCCGCGCTCCTTGCCCAGGCTTCCGCCATCGCTTGGACGGCCCTGGTGGGACATATAACTGCCTACCAGCTTGCGCTTGGAATGATAGATATTCGTCATGCCGTGTACCTGGACCTGGGCTTCCACTTCCAGATGAGGGACCATCTCGGTCATCTCATCCATATTCAGCTCACGCGCCAGAACGACCCGCGAAGCTCCCTTGCGGCCCCAATAATTGGCTGTTGCATAGTTGGTTGAGGTCATTTCCGCATTCCAGTGCAGCTTCATTCCCGGCGCTTCGGCTTTGACGGCCGCCAGGACGGCGGGATCACCGAACTCTACCCCATCCACACCCAGCCCGCCGATGGCCTTCACATAAGCCGGAAGCTCCTCCAGCATAGTATTGGGAATCAGTCCATTAATGCTTACATATACCTTACCGCCCCGGGCATGTGCCAGCTTCACTACTGCGGACGTATCTTCAAGTGTAAAATGTCCGGCGAGACGCATACCAAAGCGGTCATCGCCGATCAGCAGCGCACTCGCTCCTGCATCCAGCAGCGCTGCCGCTTCTTCCAGAGAAGCCGCTGTTACCAGCAGCTCCGGTGTGTTATTCATCGTGTTACCTCCTGTGCATTGCTCATCCTTACTATTGTAGCGGGTTCTTACGGATTTTGTTTGCTTTTTTGAATATTGGCTAAATGTTCCTTGTAGGTTCTGGCAAATAAATGTCCCTGCGAGCCGTCCTTCTTAGTGACATAGAAGAAATAATCCGAGATCTCCGGCTTCATAGCTGCTTCAATCGACGCAAGTCCGGGGCTGCTGATCGGTCCAGGCGGCAAGCCCGCCTGCTTATACGTATTATAAGGGCTGTCTACCTTCAGATCCTTCTCATACAGCCGCTCTTTCTGCTTGTCCAGCAGGTACTGGACGGTAGCGTCGATCTCCAGCTTCTGCCCCTTATCCAGTCTGTTATAGATAATACCGGCCACCAGCGGACGTTCCTTGTCTACTACCACCTCACGCTCCACCAGTGAAGCTACGGTCAGCAGCTCATGCAGGGATAGCCCGCGGTTCGCAAGCTTGGCCTTCCACTCAGGAATCGTATCCAGCTTCTTCACCAGCTGCTCAAGCATCGCCCCGATGACTTCCTGCGGGGTGCTGTCCTTAGCCAGTTCATAGGTCTCCGGGAAAAGATACCCCTCCAACCGGTGGCGCAGCAGCGGATTGTCCGGAATCTCCAGCTTACTTACAGCTTCCAGACCCTTACCTGAATCGATCAGCGCAAGGAAGACCTCCGGCTTCTGATTCCATGCAGCGGCCAGCTTCTCCGCCACTTGGACCGCTGTATACCCTTCAGGGATGGTAAATGTAACCGTCGCTTCCTTCACAACATCTCCGGCATTCAACCGGCTGATCAGCGTGTCGTAGGAGTCACCGGAACTTACTTGATATGTGCCGGCCTTGAAGCTGGAGCCTTCCTGGACCCATTTCAGATACCCTTTGAAGAACAGACTATGCTTGATAATGCCCTCTTGCTGAAGCAGGTCGGCTATTTGCGAGCTTCCCATACCCTTCTCTATCGTAACCGTTACGGCCGGTCCTGCGGGCTTTACCGGCTGCATTCCATTCCAAATGTACCATGCTCCTCCTCCGGCGGCAGCTGCCAGGACCAGGATTAAGATAAGCACAGTGCGGATCACGGCTTTCAAATGTTACGCCTCACTTTCCGACTATAAAGTATAAAATTGTATTGTCCAAAATTCAACCTATTTTTATAGCATAAGCTTTTTTCATGCAGACTGAAAGATCATTTCGTTCCTCATAAGCAAAAAGAGCGCGGAAAAAATCCGCCCTCTTCCGTATCTGCTCTACATGAAGTTGCTACAGTCGCTTACTCGGCATCAGCAGGAAAAGTAAGCTCATCATACAGCTCGGAAATATTCTCCCACTCTTCATCGTCCATAATGCTCTCCAGCTCCGGAAGTCCGTCCGGAGAAACTACGATGCGCAGAATTTCCTGCTCCGCAGCTCTTCCCGATCCGCCCAGAACGGCATAAGCACGATCACCCACAGCAAATTCTGCAATAATATCGTAAACGGAAGACTTGCCCTGCTCATCCTCCAGTTCTACTGTTTCTCCATATACTTCCTTGAGCTTAGAAGTCCATACCGCCTGATCAGCGGAAAAATCAGTCATTCTCTGCTCCTCCATCCAGCTCGTCAACCAAAGTATTGAAGGTCTCCTCTACGATGGCCCATTCCTCATCATTCTCAATCATGAAGAGCTGCAGATCGTCGCCGTCTTCCTCGTAACGGAACGCGTAGACCTCATCTGTCTCCTCATCCTCGGAATCAAGCGGAACCACCATCATATACTTGGCATCCGATCCGTCCACTTCAAACTTCATGATGACCTCGAATTCCTCTTCATTACCTTCCTCATCGGGAATATAGATAATTTCCGGTTCCTCTTCTTGGCCGATCTGTTCGTTTGTCATATCCGCACACCCCTCACCTTTTACTGTTAGCATCCAAATAATTTTGCAAAATCAGCGCTGCGGCCATTTTGTCCACCAGCCCCTTGCGTTTCTTACGACTGACATCCCCTTCAATCAGCACCCGCTCAGCAGATACCGTCGTCAGACGCTCATCCCAAAGGTGTACGGGTAAATCGAGTTGCTCCCGCAGCTTATCTGCGAATTCGATGCAAATTTCACCACGGGGTCCTACGGAGCCGTTCATGTTCTTCGGCAGTCCGACAACAATCTCGCCGATTTCGTACTCCTTGACCAGTTCACGGATACGATCGAATTCATTGTCGTTTCCGCGCCGCTCAATAGTCTCCAGAGATTGTGCTGTCCATCCGAAAATATCGCTTGTGGCAACACCGATTCTGCGGTCGCCGTAATCCAGTCCCAGCTTCTTCATCATTTCGGCTGGTCCGCCCGGTGATTGGCCAGATAGAAACGGACCAGTTCTTCGATCAGCTCATCACGCTCTTTCCTCCGGACCAAACTTCTCGCATTGTTGTGGCGTGGAATGTAAGCCGGATCTCCTGACAGAAGATATCCTACGATCTGATTGATCGGATGATATTCTTTCTCCACCAGCGCGTCGTACACGGCGAGTAGTATTTCCTGGGGAGAGGCTTCCTTTTCGTCGCCCTTCACATTGAATTTGACCGTTTTGTCCATGGAGTCCATGTGGTGACACCTTCCTTCTGCAAAATCACCCCGTTTCGGGCGGCTTCGCAAAGTTGCTGCTGTACAGCTTACTTGCTGCCCTCATCATAACATATTCATGCCCTAACGAGGAAATCCTGCCATGGTTAAAGCGCTTTTTTTGGCATTTTGTCTACAAAAATAGATGTTTTTTTGGGTTTTAAGCTATTGCATGCCCCAGGTCAATAATGAATAACCTCCAAAAATATACATTGTGTGAATAAAGCAGCGGCACTGAGTGATTGCCCTCAGCACCGCTGCTTCCCAACCCTTGATAGAAATCCACAGTTTCTTACAGACGGGAATTTCTGAATACCGCTTAAGCCTGTGCGGCTACCAGCTCCTCAGCCTTTTTCAGGGCCTCACCCAGCTTGGAAGCATCCTTGCCACCAGCCTGTGCCATATCCGGACGTCCGCCGCCGCCGCCGCCGCAGACTGCAGCGATCTCCTTCACCAGCTTGCCGGCGTGGAAGCCTTTCTTCACCAGTTCCTGAGGTACGGCGACCACGAAGTTCACCTTGTCATCCATTGCAGCACCGAGCACCAGTATGGCCTCCGGGAGCTTGGACTTCAGTTCGTCCGCTGTCGAGCGCAAAGCATCAATATTGCCGGCCTGGACGGAGACCGCAAGAAGCTGTGTTCCTCCGCCTACTGTGATTACACTGCTGGTCAGCTCTGCTGCGAAGGTGGCGCTCAGCTTGGACTGGAGCGATTCATTCTCGCGGCCCAGCTCGCGGACCTGCGCATGCAGAGCTTCGATCCGCTTCGGCACATCGGTCAGCGACGATTTCAACAGGGCTGCCGATTGCTTCAGCAGGTCCAGCTGGCTCTCCGTGAACTGATAAGCGTAACGGCCAGTCACAGCTTCAATCCGGCGCACCCCGGAACCGATGCCGCTCTCGCTGAGCAGCTTGAAGATTCCGATCTGCGATGTATTAGACACATGGCATCCGCCGCACAGCTCCAGGCTGTAGTCGCCGACTTGAACGACACGGACGACATTGCCGTATTTCTCTCCGAAGAGGGCCATTGCCCCCATGGCTTTGGCTTCATCAATCGGCTTATTCTCGATCACTACAGGAAGGCCGCGCCAGATCTGAGCGTTCACACGCTGCTCGATATCGCTGAGCTCCTCTGGTGTGATGGCTCCAAAATGCGAGAAGTCAAACCGCAGGCGTGAGCCTTCTACTAAAGAGCCTGCCTGATTGACATGGCTGCCCAGCACTTCCTTCAGTGCTTTGTGCAGCAAGTGGGTTGCGGTGTGGTTCTTCACGATATCCTCACGCTCTGCCCGGTTCACTTCAGCACGGACGGTATCGCCCACTTTCAGCTCGCCTGCTTCAACCGTAACGAGGTGAACATGCTGGCCGTGCGGTGCTTTGAAGAGGCCATTCACCTTAGCGGTCACCGATCCGCCGGTCAGAACGCCGGTATCGCTGACTTGGCCGCCGCTCTCTGCATAGAACGGAGTCATTTCAAGAATGACCTGGCACTGCGCGCCTTCACTGACGACATCAACAAGTGCGCCGTCAATGACAATAGCCATTACTTTGGACTCTGCTACCGTGTCATTATATCCAACAA
Organism: Paenibacillus sp. FSL H8-0332; assembly: GCF_037963835.1. Taxonomy (NCBI): domain Bacteria; kingdom Bacillati; phylum Bacillota; class Bacilli; order Caryophanales; family Paenibacillaceae; genus Paenibacillus; species Paenibacillus sp. FSL H8-0332. The sequence goes on along the minus strand of NZ_CP150145.1, from coordinate 1,521,845 downwards.
ATTCACTTTTAACCGTCAGCTCGGCGAGTGCGCCGCCTTGAATTTTCATGCTGGCACTGTCCTGACGGGCAGCTCTGGCCCGGTCACGCTGCTCCTGCATCGCGGCATCGAAGCCGGCGCGGTCTACTGCAAGCCCCTGCTCGGACGCGAAGTCCTCGGTCAGGTCAAACGGGAAGCCATACGTGTCATAGAGCTTGAACGCATCCGCACCGGCAATGGTGCTCAGGCCGTCCGCTTTGGCTTTGGCGCTGATCTCCCCGAGGATCGCCAGACCATCGGACAGCGTTTCGTGGAAGCGTTCCTCTTCCAGACGGATGATTTTGGCGATATATTCACGGTTCTCGACCACGGAAGGATAATATACTCCCATAATCTCTCCAACGGTCTCGGTCAGCTCATGCAGGAACGGACGGTCCAGTCCCAGCGTCTTGCCGTAGCGCACGGCGCGGCGAAGCAGACGGCGGATAATATAGCCGCGTCCTTCATTGGAAGGAAGCACTCCGTCACCCACAGCGAACGTAACGGTACGCACATGGTCGGCAATGACTTTTAGCGCGATATCCTGTTCAACATTATCCTTGTAGGTTACACCGGCAAGCCCGGCGGTCTTCTGAATAATCGGCTGGAACAGATCGGTATCGAAGTTGGAATCCACATCCTGGAGAATGGAAGCGAAGCGCTCCAGGCCAGCGCCGGTATCAATATTCTTGTTGGGAAGCGGTGTATAGCTGCCGTCCTTATTATGGTTGAACTGCGAGAATACGAGGTTCCAGACCTCCAGCCAGCGCTCATTCTCGCCGCCCGGATACATCTCCGGATCACTCATATCACTGCCGTACGCTTCACCGCGGTCATAGAAAATCTCTGAGCACGGGCCGCACGGGCCTTCGCCGATATCCCAGAAGTTCTCGTCGCCCAGCTTGATGATGCGTTCTGCGGGCAGGCCGACCTTCTCATTCCACAGCTTGAACGCTTCTTCGTCCTCAGCATACACGGTAACGGAGATCCGGTCGCCATCGAAGCCGATCCACTCCTTGCCGGTAAGGAATTCCCAAGCCCAGGTAATGGCCTCCTCCTTGAAGTAATCGCCGATGGAGAAGTTCCCCAGCATCTCAAAGAACGTATGGTGACGGCGCGTCTTGCCCACGTTCTCAATATCATTGGTGCGGATACATTTCTGCGAATTGGTCAGGCGGGGATTCTCAGGAATCTCCCGGCCGTCGAAGTATGCCTTCAGCGGCGCCATGCCTGCATTAATCCACAGCAGCGAAGGGTCATTGTGCGGCACGAGCGAGGCGCTCGGCTCAATACGGTGACCTTTACTTTCAAAAAACTGCAGCCATTTGGAACGGATTTCACTTGCTTTCATCATGTACAGCTCCCGTCTCTTCATTAAATGCGGCACGCTGGCCGGATACGAAAATCAAAAACAAAAAACGCCCCTGAATGAAATTCAGGGACGATGATTATCGCGGTACCACCCTGGTTATCGCCTTGATCCGTGAATCACGGACAATTGCAGACGATCGCCTTGTGCGGCTGTTAACGGGTGCCCCCGGCGGGATTGTCCCCGCACTCCGAAATCAGCTTTCAGCCGGCCTGTCTCCCAGGTTCTCACACCCGATGCGAAAATCCGCAAAGGAACCTGTTCTCTGGTGAAGCCATTCTCCGGCGTACTTGTTTTCATCAACGCTTTGTCCGATTTGCTTTTTAACATTTCAAGTATAGCCAGCGGGTGGATATCTGTCAATCTTGTACCGAGAAATTCACTGAACATAAAAACACTAAGCTATTTAAGTCAAAATAAAGTAAGCTGATTAATGATAAATTTAAAATTTATGACTTCAAGCAATCACAGAAATAATAGGAGGCAACATGGAACTAACTATTGCTGATTTTACAGAATACCTTAAAGAGTATGAATTTTATTTAAGTGTTGAACGTAATTTATCTTTAAAATCGATTAAAGCTTATTTATCTGATTTAAATGGATTACATGCTTGGTACAACATTCATTCTTATGAACAAATTACAAAACAAGATTTAATTACATATTTAGAAGAACTGAACCTAAATAATATATTGAGTGATTCAACAATTAAAAGAAAATATATAACGATTAAAGCCTTTTTCAATTATCTTGTTCAAACTGAGAAAATATCAGTATCACCTGTTGCAACCTTTGGGAAGCATTTTAAAACAGCTAAACGAATCCCCAAAACACTATCTGTGACTGAGATTGAGCGTCTTCTAAACTCCCCTCAAGAGCACATGAAAGAATTACATACCCCCTTTAGAAAAATAATCTGTATAAGGAATAATGCAATTATTGAGTTGTTATATGTGATCGGAATCAGGATAGGAGAACTTGTTTCAATTAACTTAGAAGATATTGATTTAGAGGAGAATACGATTCTGATTTTTGGGAAAGGGCGTAAGGAACGTCTTCTATATATTTCAAGCGCAGAGGTAGTAAAAAAGATTAATTCTTGGCTCAGTCTTCGGGAAGAGCTAAACCCAAAATCAGACGCACTTTTCATCAATAAATATGGAGATCGACTTTCTATTTATTCTATAGAGGATATCTATGCCAAGTACAGAGATCTTGCAAATATCAGTAAAAAATCCACTCCTCACTACTTACGACATAGCTTTGCTACACATTTACTAAACAATGGGGCTGATCTTCGTTCTGTCCAAGAAATTCTGGGCCATACTAATGTCAGCACTACCCAAATCTACACAGAAGTTTCAGTAGAGCGAAAGAAGGAGGTCCTTAACAAATTCAATGCAAGAAATAATCTTAAATTATAGATAAGAACCTCCTAATAACTCAGAATTATTTGGAGGTTTTAAAATATGAGTGATTTAATATCCCTTATCCATGAGTTGTGGTTAAATTCAAAACAAATAAGTAAAAAGTACAATGTAGCACTAATTACCAATACACGTTCACAAACTAGAGAAATAAATGGTCAGCCGGTCAATTATTCTTTAAGTAATGAATTTTTTTCGGATGAAGAATACGATGAGGTATTTGAAGGTATTAAAAGAACTGGTTTTTTTGTCGAAACATTTTTTAATGAACCTGAATTTATCATGACTGTGCTTAGAGAGGCATACTACAAAAACAAAAGATTAGTTTATAATCTGGCAAGAAATGGTGAATATGTTGGCAAAAAATCGTTAATCCCATCTTTTTGCGACCTATTACACATTCCCTATACCGGAGCTGATGCGTTTGTTATTTCTCTTAGCAGAGCTAAATATACATATACTAAATTCTTAGAAAGCCACAATATTTTAGTACCAGATAGTTGGGTATTGTCGCCTACGGGATGGCTAGATAAAAGACCACCAGATGGAAAGAAAATTATCATTAAACCACTATATGAGTCCGCAAGTATCGGTTTAGGCTCTGAATCCATAATTGAGTTCAACTCAAAAAAAGCTCTCGAACTTCACGATTTATCCTATTCAAGTAACAAAAGTTTATTAATTCAAGAATTTATTGAAGGGTATGAATGTGAAGTTCCACTATTAATTTCAAGTACACCGTTTGCTTTTGAACCAGTTGGCATTTCAATAAATGATAAAAGATTATTAAATGAAGCAATAATAACTTTTGATCATTCTTATAATGATTCTTATGATTTTTACTCTTTAAACGAAGAGTTGCCAAAATCTATAATAGAAAAAACTAAAGAATCCGCCAAAATTATTTCTAATCTTGTTGGACTCAGAAATTATGGGAGAATCGATTTTCGAATTAATAACAATGGTATTCCTTACTTAATGGATATTGCTGCCTCTCCTTATACAACTAACCACAGTTCATTTTCTTTTGCATTTGCAAAATTGGGTTTCGAAACAAAGCATATTTATAGTTCAATTATTGCTTTAGCAACAGATGTGTAGGAATGTTCTAAAGTGACGAGAATTGTAAATCGGAAAATAGAAATAATCTACAATAAAAATTACAAGCCGCCTCTTTAGGAGATGATTGCTCATAAATCCATTGATCAAGGGCAACTGGGTCAAGATCTAATTTCTTATTAATCAGGTTTTCTAAAGCGAAAATTCGGTTTGTAATTTGTTGTTTTATTTTTTTATGGAATTCTGGAACACTTTGTTTTAAATCAACCAAATACTGCTTTGAAGTTTCCCAATTTTTATTTAGTATTTCAACAACTAAATATATATTTTTAATGTAATATTCATAAAAAGCATCCTCATTTGCTATAAGTATATTTTTCTTTAAATCGTCTACTACTTTATAGCAATTCTTGAAATCTTGCTTCAACAGAAAAATATTAGCGAGATTGAGCATTATTATAGCATCCTTCTCAGATGGTTTGTTAGATATTTGAGTTTTTAATTTGGCTATCGTTTCATCTACAATAGGGTTTTTAATTTCAAAATCTTCTCTTCTCATCTGTGATAAAAATTCAGTTAAATAAAGGTTGTTATATACCTTTTCTTTGGAAGGGTAATTGATGTATTTGTGATCGTTTATTAAACTTAGGCATCCATCTAAATGAGCTATAGCCATATCAAATTTACCTAAAACCATTAATATTCCAGCATAATTACAAAGTGAAAAATAATATTGAAGATAGTCCGATGACTGTTCGAAATAATTAACAGCATCTTCCATTGCAACTTTAGACATTGCCGGAGATTTATACAAAAAAGCTTTTCTTTGAATTGTTTTACCTAAATATTCAAAAAACTTATTATTCTGATTATTACTTATAAAAGCAAGCAACTTTAAAGCCGTTTGTTCTGTTTTATCGAAATGGCCCAATTTGTTTGAATATGTTGAAAACAGGGCAAATGAACAAATTGCCCATTCTTCTTTTTCATTCAGTTCAAGTTCATTAAGTAAAAACTCCAATCTATAAACATGGGATTTGATACGTTCAGTGTTCATATCCAGCATAAGTGATACAAGAAGCTCCATACGAGCAACTTCTGACTTAAGTAATAAAGAACCAGTATCAGAAATGACTTTTAGTTTTTCATAAGCATTAGAATAGTCTTCCTCCAAATAGGCTTGACAAGCCTCTATCATATTATTGAAGGTACTCAGATAGACTTGCATATTATAGTTATCACTATTCTTTATCGTCTTTTCAAGTGTTTTTTTAATATAATCACACTCTCCAGGTTGAGATGCTACAAAAATATTCCGACAATAAGCTAATATAAAAAGTCCTACTATTTCCTGAACATGTATGCCTTCAACATCACCTAATGACAAGTGAACAGCACGTGTTAAGTAGTCCTCAGGTTTGTTTTCTTTTAAAAAATTGTAATATTGCAAATGGAATCTTGAATGTGTTCCGTGTAGCTTCATATAAAAAAAATTCTGAATAAAACTGTTTGAAAAAACATACTGTTTACCTTTTTTTAAGAATAAATTTTCACAACAATTGGTTAATATTTCGTCTATATTACTTTTACCTTTACATAAAAATCCAATTTCATTTATGCCAAAATCTCCAGTGATAATTGAAGAAGCTTTTAATATATCAGAATAATCTAACTTTTTATCACCTAACAGATCTAATCTATACTCAAGTAAAATTTTCAAGTCCAAATTTGCTTGATCTGAGGAAAGATTAGTTGATTTATTTAAATAGAGCCCTTCAACAACAATTTTAATAAAATCAATATTTGCACCACTTAGAGACATAATAGTTTCAAGATCATGTCCAGATAATGATAACTTGTACCCTAATTTTTTAAGTAGATCACCTATTTCATCTGATTTAGGCAATTCTAAATAAATATTTAAACCTTCCGTAAACATCATTTTTGAATTTAAGTAACTGCTTTGTTTTTCCTCATCGTCTGTTACTACAACTATCTTTACCTTTTTATTTTTAAGAATTTTTTGGGAATATCTTAACGCTTCGAGAAATGATTGAGATGATTTGTCCCAAAAGTGATAGCTATCTGCAATTATTAATATATTTTCTTCAGCTAAATGCGCTATTTTCTTTGCAAAAAAATTGATTTTTGAGTCGAATATCTCCTTCTTTTTAAAGGAATTTGATATTCCTATATTTATAAAGTCAAAAATTTTAAACCCAAAATTAAAACCAATATTATTATGTTCAAAATAAGGATGGTTGACTTCTTCCGCTAATGTAATTGTTGAGTAAGGATCATTTAGTCCTCGCTTTCCTTCAATGTAGAAAGCAGCCCAGTTCTCATACTTATCGCGTATTTCTTTTAAGTAACTTTTTATTATCTCAGTTTTCCCGCCACCTAAGGGTCCATGTAAATGAACTATACTTATTTTAGGATTTTCCATTCCATTTATAATTTCCTTCTTAATCTCCAACTGCTTACTGGATAAGGTCACTTAGATTAAACCTCCAAATAATTCTGAGTTATTAGGATGTGTTTTTTTATAATCCATCCACTTTTTGTTTCATTAATAGGATATTCGACTTTCTTCATAATTCTCCTTTAATCTACCATTTCTTTCACAGATCTTTCACGAACGACATAATTAGTCAGCATTCTCCATTCATATCGTGTATTTGACCTACACGCACGGTTTCTGCCGATCATTCTGGCATTCTTACAAGGAAATAGTATTTACAGCGCTTACACACAGGCGTATAATTTAGTTATTCATAGCGTCGAGACGTAGCTCAGCTTGGTAGAGCGCTTGCTTCGGGAGTAAGAGGCCGCAGGTTCGAATCCTGTCGTCTCGACCATATCTAACATGATCTAATTAAGATTCGCGGCTTTGGGACCGCGATTTTTTGGCGTTTCATCCCCCTATTCTAATCAGACGATTACCTCCGCCCCACCCACAGCCGTCTTCTCAGCTCCATCTCCTCATAGATACGCTCCAGCGGCAAATGTATGGACTGGCCCGTAATATTCACAGGTGTGCCGGCGAGACGGAGGTTGATCGCCATCAGCCACCGCTTTAGTCCACGTTGTCGGGACAGGTAGGCTTTGGGATCAGCGAGGAAGATGCGGCGCAGCAGCATGATAAGATAGACAATGGCCGCCAGGCCAAACAGCACGGTGCAGGAAATTCCCAGCGTCCGCAGAAGGATGGCAAGATCCGTCGTAACCTCCCCGGATATTTTTAGCAGCCAGATCCCCAATACCACAAAAAGCAATGATCCTGCTAGCCGCGCTATCTTCGTATTCTAGGCAGGAACGCCCCCGGAATTAACGCCAGGATCGAGAAGGCAATCGTCCACATAAACGTATGATCGAAGGCAACGGCCACTGCGGCCGGGTCAGGAGTCAGGACGGAATTCAACTCATTTTGTAAAATAATTGCGATAACCGATACGCCGAAGGCGCCGCCAATCTGCTGCATAATACGGGTGGTGCTGCTGGCGTGCGGGATTTGCTTCGAGGACAGACCGATATAGGCAGAAGCCATAACCGGCAGAAAAACAGCCCCTAATCCAGCCCCCCTCACGATAAGAACCGCACTCAAAAAATAGTAACTCGTATCTCCGCCAAGCTGCGTCAGCGGCCAAGTGCCAAGGATGGTAAGGACCGTGCCGACGAGAACCACGGGTCTCGATCCGATCTGATCCGTCAATTTGCCGGCCAGCGATCTGGTCAGCAGCATGCCGATGCCTTGGGGAACAAGCAGCAGTCCGGAGATAAGCACAGATTCACCGCGGACTTGCTGGAGATATAACGGCAGCAGCAGCATTGCCCCGTAGGTGGTCAAACCGGATAGAAACAGCAGTGTAGAGGATACAGTTAAGGAGCGTACCCGGAACAGCGTGACATCGATCAATGCTTCGCTTCCTTTGCGGAGTGCATACACCACGAACCCTGCTAAAAGCGCCACACCTGATATAACCGGAGCAAGGACCGCAGCATGACCGAAGCCGTGATGGGAACTGACTTCTCCAAGACCGTACAGGGTAAGCACGATAGCCGGAGACAGTAATAACAGTCCAGGCACATCCAGCCGCAGCGTGCGAGCATTGCGCACATCCTTGGGAAGTCCCTTCCACGCCACAATAATGGCAGCCACGCAAAGCGGAATATTGACAAAGAAGATCCATCTCCAGCTCAGATGATTGACGATTATTCCTCCCAGCACCGGTCCCAGAATGGGCCCAAGCAGCGCAGGCAGAGCTATGGTCGCCATTTTTCGACCCATATTCTGACTTCCGTAGGCACGTACGGCCAAGGTCTGCATGATGGGCATCAGCAAGCCCCCGCCGATCCCCTGAAGGGTACGGAAAAGAATCAGGCTCTCCACATTCCACGCCATGCTGCACAGTACAGAGCCGAGCAAAAACATCTCCAGCGAAAACAGCCACATCCTCCTTCCCCCAAACCGCTCCACTGCCCAGCCGCTTATCGGTATGACCATCGCAAGCGACAGCAGATATCCGGTCATCACCCACTGAATCGTAGACACCGAGGTGTTAAATTCCCGGACCAGCGTATCAATCGCCACATTGGTTATCGTCGTATCGAATAGCGGGGCCAGAATCCCAAGCATAAGAATCCACATCAAATTCTTCGCTGCTGCCTGCTGTTCAGCCGGTTCAAGTGCTGGTTTAGCTTGCTTTTGCAAATTGCTCATCTCCCTTTGGATAATAATTAAGAAACTTTAAGTTTCTTATTCGAGCCTATGATATACTATCCAAATAGGAAACGCAACGAAATTCTCCATTGGAGGTTGAGATAGATATGCCCACTTCTCAAGAACAGGATAAATTGAAGAACAGACGGAGAGGTCAAGAGCTGGAAGCTGCTATACTGCAAGCCGTACGGAAAGAGTTGACAGAGCAGGGGTATTCCAATCTTACGATGGACAGTGTGGCCGAGCGGGCGGGAACAAGCAAAGCCGTACTCTATCGACGGTGGGCCAACCGCGCTGAGCTTGTGCTTGCTGCCATCCGGGATCGTGTGCCCCTGCCGCTGGAGGAAGTGCCTAATCACGGGAATTTGAGGGATGATGTATGCGGGGTGCTGCGGGCCATGAACCAGAATAATATTCAAGCAATGTTGAATGCATTCTACGGGCTTGTAGCGGAAATGGGCGATATGCCGCTTGCCTCTTATATTTTCCCCCATGGGCGTCAAAACAGGACCATGTCGATTTTGCTAGAGCGGGCTGTTGAGCGTGGAGAAGTGTCTGCCGAAGCTGTGACCCCCCGAATGCTCACTTTGCCGTCCGATCTGGCCCGCCATGAGCTGATGCTGTATAACGCACCTATGTCGGAGGAGACCATTGCCAATATTGTGGACGAGGTGTACCTTCCGCTGGTGTTGAAGCGTTAATTCTTCATTCCCGTCCATCAGCTTTACGGCTTAAGTCATTCGCCCTTAATTTCTTTGCTGTGGGGCTAATGTTGCATGTATTGCAACTCGGCATCTAGGATATGGGGATTCCCGGGAGATTGTTGCAGGAATTGCAGGTTTATCTTCTTTAAGCAGCTTCAAGACAGGATATTCCTGCTTTTTGTACAACAATACGAGTAATGGTTGATTTAATGTGAGAGGAATGTTGTAGTTTAAGCAGGATTTTGAATCGGAATTATAAGTTGGAGTTGGAGGAGCAGCACGATAATCCGGCTGCAACCACAAACAGCCAGCCACCGGCAATCTGCCCGGCGGCTGGCTGTTTCTCTATCTTATTAGAAGTATTAGAAGTAACTTTACAGCTTCCAGATCCGGTACAGAATCACCGCTGCTTCTGCACGGGAAAGGGTATCTCCCGGAGCAAGCTTATTGTTCTTACCGTTCACTACGCCGTATTTCAGCAGGGCGGATACGCTGTCCTTGGCATAGGCGGAGATTTGACCGGCATCGGTGTAAGATGCTATCGATCCGCTGCCTTCAGCCGAGATTCCGGCCGCCTTCAGGGCGCGCGCCGCAAGCACCATCATCTCCTGGCGGGTGATGACGCCCGTTGGCTTGAAGGTATTGTCCGCATAGCCTGTGACGATACCAAGCTGCTTCGCGGCCGCAAGCTCCTTGCTGTATGCCGCGTTATTCTGGACATCGCTGAAGCCTGCAACTGCTTCAGCAGCAGCCTTAAGCTCCAGCACCTTCACCAGCGAGGCTGTGAAGTCTGCTCTGTTCATAGGAGCGGCAGGCATGAAGCTGTTACCGCCCGGAAGGATATCGCGCGCAGCCATGGCAGCAGCTGCCTGCTTCGCCCATGACAGGCTACCGAGATCTGTGAAGGCCGGCGGAGCGAAGGCTGCGGCAAATATGCCGAACTCTGTAGTACGGAACACCAGCGCTTCCTTCACTGCATCATAACGGCTGTTCACCACAGCAGACCACGCGCCGTTGCCGGTGAGCGAACGGACCAGAAGGGACTCCAGGCTGCCGAGTTCTTCCGCTGATGCTTTGTAAGGAATAGAGACGGTCATCGCACTGCTACCTGGCAAGGCTACCTTCTGCCCGCCTGCAAGCAGACTCAGCTCCACCACCGGACGGCTGCCGGTCTGCTGGAGAGCAGCGGCATCCAGGCCTTCGGCTGTGGATTGCTTGACCCGGATGCTGACATATTCAGCAGTTGCTGTAATCCCTGCGAGCTGCTCACTTGGAATGGACAGCGTAGCAAGGCCGTTCTTGAGAACAAGCAGGTACTTCTCCTGCGTCTTCAGGCCTTGAAGCGGCAGCTGGGCTTCATAGGAGGCCACGCCGGTCTGGTTCGCCAGATCGATGATGATCTGCTTCCGCCCGTCTGCTGCCGGGGCCGCCTGCTTCAAGGCTTGCTGCCACAGCTCAGCCGTAACTACGGCCTTCGCCTCTGTGCCTTCGGCCTTCACGACAGGTCTAAGCGTCACCACACCATCCTTGCTGTCCATCTGCGCAGGCTTAGGCGCAGGCGTGCTACTGCTGTAGCTGGTGCCGCCGGATACTGGTGCCGGTGTGGCTGTTGGTTCCGGCGTTGGGGTCGGCTTCGTCGGCGGTTCAGCGCCGTCTTTGGCCTTAAGCGTCAGCACGCCGAAGACGGAGGTGTCCTGATAGCCGTTGCCGGTGGTATCATTCCAGGCGGACACACTTTGCCGGACGCCGCTCTTGGCATCGTTAATCTGAGTGTCGAAGCCGACCTTGGTGCCGCCGGCTGGCGTGATTTTTTTGAACGGAATCTTCATTTCAAGTGTATAGTTAGTTCCGGTTATCTTGGTTGCCGACTCGAAGCCCGCACCAATGGCTGCCGGACTGAAGGAGGCTTCATTGTCGTAATTGACCCTATATTGTCCGTCATCGCTCTCATAGAAGGTCGTGCGGCCGAAATTCTCATCCAGGAAAATCTCGACAGAATCCTGCTCCCATGCGTTAGCATTACTCTTGTCCAGTTGAGCGTCATTCACTTGGACCAGCACATACAGATTCTGGTCATCCCACAGGGTACGCGTGGTTCCGCTTGCGCCCTGCCAGGCCATCTGGTAGCGGTTCACAGCCATCCCGGGCGCAGAGGCCCAGATTCCATCCGCTGCTCCGTCAATAACCGGCGTGCCGTAGACCGCCTCTGACACGTTGGCTTCCGCCGTATTCGGCTCATGCTCGGACATGAACTTGACCGGATCAATAACCGCGTAGTAAGCCGGTTTGGCCTGCAAATCCCTGTCGAACAGCAGCGGGCTTGACTCCGCTCTCCAGCTTGTGCGGTCATCCATGCCCCAGAAGGTTACCCGCGCGATATGGTCGGCATGGGCCTTGTAGAGATCCATCAGCCTCGCATACAGATAGCCTTGAGCAATCCGTTCCTTCTCTGTCTGCGTATTCAGGCTGCCGGCCTGAATATCCAGCTCGGTAATACTGACCTCTACGCCAAGGGAGATGAACTTCTCCAGCGACAGCTTGACGTTATCTGGATTCGTATTGATATTGTAGTGCGCCTGCATCCCCACACCATCAATCAGCAGCTTGCCGGGATGGGTCAACGCGTACTTGTCATTCAGTTCCTTGACCATACTGTAGATGGCCTGGGCCTTGTTCTGGTTATCGTCATTGTAATCATTGTAATACAGCTTGATATCCCATTCCGGATGCTGGTCCAGCACTTCTCTGGCCGCCAGGAACGCCTGCTCCAGATAGTCCGGGCCGATGGCATCATACCACGGAGCTTTACGCAGCGCCGCTTGCCAGTCGGAGGGATTGGACGGGTTATCATTCATCGCCTCGTTGACTACATCCCAGGAGATCACACGGTCTCCGAAATGCTCCATGACTCCCTTGATGTGTGTTCTAAGGTTAGCGAGTGCTTCATCACGCCCTAGGGGAACGCTTTTGCCCGCCCCATCCGTTGACAGATTCATCCATGCGGGAGACTGCTGATACCAGACCAGCACATGCCCATGCATCTTCATGCCTTCGGCAAGTACCTTGTTAACCATCGCATCGGCCGCTGTAAAGGTGAAGTTACCCTTGGTCGGCTGCAGCGCATCCGGCTTCATCGCATTGCCTGCGGTAGCGACATTGTGATGCATGTTCAGCAGGTCCAGCCGCACACCTTCCAGATCCTCGGCGGATAACGCGTTGCCGATCAGGAAGTCATTTTGATAGGCTGCTTTTAGCGGAATCAGATCTCTCTGAATATCCACCGGCGCGGTACCGGTATGCTCGAAATTAATATCATCGATGTAAAAGGAAGCGATTGCATTATTGGAACTTTCAATGTACAGGGTCAGATGTTCGCCGCCGACGCTGTTATAGCGGTAGCTGCCCTCATATTTCACCCAGCCGTCAGCCGTACTGATCGTCTTGGGAGACAGCGCCACATAACTCGCTCCTGAATCATTGCCCACCTGCGTGGACAGCTGGAGCTGCGCGCTCGCCGGTTCGATCAGCTTCACCCAGGCAGACAGGGTATATTCGCTGCCCTTGTCCACGTACTTCTCCACACGCAGGGAAGGCCCGTGCCAGGTGTTGGTTCTGCCCTCGACCTTCAGGGAATACGAACCGCCCTCGGTATGATTCGCTTCATTCGTTACGGTCAGCGTTTCGGTTCCGGCTCTGCCGGTGAAGCCGCCCTCTTGCTGATCTTCAAAAGTAACCTTACTGAACGGCAAAGCCGGTTCACGCACAGGCTCTTCCCCACCGCCCGGAGTGGACTCTGTCGTTATCAGAAGATCGCCAAGGTAGAAGGGAACTGTGGCTCCAGGACCGTTGGAGTTGATGCGCAAGGAGTGGTCCCGCTTG